>NZ_CP094669.1:75000-390000 GCF_022827545.1 Hymenobacter tibetensis | reverse complement strand
CCACCGATTCTTTGACGCGCAAATACGGTTCTATGAGCCCCGAATGGGCCTGGAAAAACCAGAAGAGCACCGACATTCTGCACATGCTTCTGCTCCCCGGCTTCGGCCACATGGATCTGGATTGTGGCGGCGGCGCGGGCATCGTGAATGCTACCACCGAGCGCACGGGCCCATCTTGGCGGATGGTGGTGGCCCTGGGGCCGCAGGTGAAAGCCTACGGCGTGTTTCCGGGCGGGCAAAGCGGCAACCCTGGCTCCGCGGCCTACGACGATATGTTGGAAACTTGGCGCGTGGGCAAACTAAACGAACTGGTTTTTCTGCGCAACGCCGGAGAGCCCAATCGCCGCGTACGGGTCTCCTGGATGTTATCTAAATAGCCTTTCTCCTGTATGCTACTCTTCGTCTTGATTTTGGTGCTGGCATTCGTAGGGCAACTTTTCCTGCCGTGGTGGGTGATAACGCTGCTATGCTTCGGGCTGGCTGCCTGGCGCGGGCTTTCCGGTGGCCGCTCGTTTTTGGCTGGCTTCCTGGGTATCGGCTTGGGCTGGGTGCTGCTGGCTGGCTGGCTGAGTGTCCGCAACGACGGGTTGTTGGCGCACCGCGTGGCGCAACTGCTGCCCTTGGGTGGGCAGGGCTGGCTGTTGGTGCTGGTAACGGCCGTGCTAGGTGGCCTGGTAGGTGGGTTGGCAGCACTAGCCGGGGCGTGGCTCCGCCAAGCCGCTGTGGCGCCAACCCACAGCAGCTAACTTCCCTAAACGTGGATGCAAACAGCTACCTACTAGCCGGGTAGCGTGCCTGCCAGACGACAGGTGAGCCTGAGCCTGGCAGGCACATTGACCTCTACTTTGCTTTGACTATCCTAAAGCGCTTGGCTTCCGTGCCGGACCCGACCATCAGCGTGTAGACGCCCGCATTCAGCGTTCCACCCAAGCTTACTGGTTCCCCCGTCGGCAAATCCTCCAAAAACAGTAGTTCTCGGCCCACCATATCGTACACTCTCACGGGCAGCTTGCGTGGGACTCTTCCTTGCACGTGCACCGTAAACTGGTCGGTGAACGGGTTGGGGTAGCAGCTAACAACGAGCGACTGATACCCAACAGCGGTTGAGGTGGCAGGTAAAGCCGACGCACTAGTAGTGACTGGCAGAGCCGCCGAATTGCTACTTGCTCCTCTTGCATGCGCATAGGTTACGCGGAAGCGAACAGTTCCGGCAATGCCTGCCGTTCCGCCTCCGGGCCTTGCGTAAGGCGTTGCAACCAACGTATAATTGCCAGCAAGTGGTAGCCAGCCCGCTTTTTTACCGGGAGACTTCTTGATTGCCTCGTGCGGCTCCTGTTTGTCTGTGTAGTCGGATCTTTGGGCACCCGTCAATACAAACTCCACTCTCCCTATAGTAGTAGTAGCCGCATTGGTAATGGCCCTAATGTTGAAGCTGGTGGTGGGGTAAGCGGCCAAGTTGAGGGTTTCGCCTTCCGTTATGAATTGTAGTATTTGCTCGGTGTCGTCGTTCACTAAAGCAAAGCGGAGCACCTGTGGTCCAGTGGAAACTGCCGGATTTACGATGATGGTTACCTCGTCTGACGCACTGGCGTTGGTGTTGTCGGTTACTGTCAGCCGAAACGTGTAACTACCAGCGGTCAAGTTGCTCACCGTTAGGTTAGGCGTATCTGCGCCCCGTACGCTCGCGCCCGCACCGCCTACTTGCGTCCAGTTGTAGCTACTGATCGAGCCATCTGGGTCGGCACCTGTGCCACGCAGCGTAGCCGTAGCGGTAGGCAGCGTGAGGGTGATGTCGGCACCGGCATTGGCTACTGGTGGCTGGTTAACGGGAGAACTACAATCGGGGTATAATGCCACCTCGCTTGTTGCGGCTAGCCCCAATGCGTCGGTTACCTTCAGGCTGATGGTATAATGGTACACTTCCGAACCGCAACCCAGCGGAGAAGTGGTAGTGCTGGCCTGGGGTGTAGTAACAATAGGTTCTGGGTGCGAGTGGTCGTCGTGGTGCAGCGTGGTCTGCCACTGGTAAGAGAGTTGGCTGCTGCTGTGCTCTTGGTCGGAAGCACTGGCTTGCAAGGTGTAGGTCGCTTGGCCGGTAAGTGGGTATTTGGTGCCAACAGCCGGGCTAGTAATTGCCACTTGCGGAGGCGTGTTGTTGGCCGAGATAACAAGAGAAGTTTGGCCAGCGCTGGTAGCGTCTCTGACCGTTAGGGTTACGTTGTAATTTGTTGGCTGCCCGGAAGCGAATGTATGCGAAGGGTTCACCGCCGTGCTGGTTGCACCATCCCCGAAGTTCCATAAGTAGGTTAGGTTCGGGCTGTCTACATCATACGAAGCGCTGCCGGTGAACTGCACGGTTAGGGGGCCACTTCCGTACGTCTTGTTGGCCGAGGCCACGGCTACCGGGGAAGTGCTAACCGGAGCGTGGTACACCACTTTTCTGATTTCCGACGGATAGAAGTTCACGTAGTACAAGCCACCTTCCGTAGGGTGCGTGGCCATGGCTACCACAATGGCCCCCTGATCGACGAAATTGCGAACGGCTACTGGTTTGTTGTTGCCATCTACGCTTAAGCTGCGAATCCACCCGCCTGGATAATCCCCAATAAAACAGGTGTTTCGGTACTCCGCAGGAAAATCGTTGTGCGGATAAAAGACGCCCCCCATGGCCGAACTACCCCCAAACTGCGGCCCGGAAACTGGCGAACCTGACGCCCCAATATTGATTTCGCTGGCCATATTACCAGTGAAAATACCGGTTCGGGAAGGTCCGGTGCCTTGGTGGTTCCAGTCGATGAGGGGGCGGCTATGCACAAAGGTGGGAGTACTAGCCGGAATAACCTGGCCCGTAGCACAGGGATTGGCAAATGTAGCTGAGCCCGTTGGCGTCTCCTGGGTAATCAAATCCTGGAAATAGTAGTAGGGCTGCGCGCAGCCCCCACTGGTGGGGGCATATCGATTAGCTGTTCGCGCGTACCAGTAGCCGTCTTGCTGCGTTAAGCCCTCAAATAACGGCCAACCAAAGTTCATCCCTGGTCTAACGGCCGCATTAATTTCCTCCCACGAATTGTTGCCCACGTCTCCAATGTAGAGAACACCGGGGTCTGTAGCGCTGCCCGTCCCAGGTTTGAGCGTCATGCGGAACGGATTTCGCAAGCCAAGCGCCCACACTTTGGATTTCACCGAATTTGGTGCTGAAGACTGGTAAAACGGATTGTTGGGTAGCCCGTTTCCGGTCATTGGGTCAATACGCAGCACTTTTCCACTGTAGCTTTCCAGTTGTTGCGCGCGCAACGCCCCGACGTTCTGCTCCTGCGAAATGATGCCGTCTATCAAACCCTGGGCGTAGTATGTTTCGCCCGCACTTCCAACGTCGTTGCTGTCGAAGCTCGCCCCGTCGCCAGAAGAAACAAGCAAGCTGCCATCCGTTCCGAACACCAAGCTGCCAGGGCCATGGCTTGTGTGCAAGATGGCAATGCCCGTCTGGGGGGTGGCCCCAATCAGAATGGTGCGGCTGGAGAGGTCCACCGCATAACCTTCCGCTGTTCTCGTGGCCCGATAACGGGTTAGGCGGTTGATGGTAGCATTGTAGTATTCATCGGCAGTCGAACTGTAGCTGGGCGTACCGTAATGCATCAGATGATGTCGGTCGACGGTGTAGAGCACGTAGAAATAGCCGTTCGTGGCAAAATCGGGGTGCAATGCAAAGCCCAGCAGCCCAAAGTCGCGCCACCCGCCTACCTCTTCACTGATATCAAGCAGCAGGTGCTTTTGCCCGTTTCTGACTGTCCATACTGTACCCGGTCTTTCCCAAACGAAAAGGTCACTGCCGGTTCTATTGAAAGTAAGACCCACTGCTTCGTTCCAACCCGTCGATTCAACAACAGAGGAAAAACCAGCGGGAGGTGCCTGAGCGAAGAGGGGTTGCCCATTCAAGCACAGAAAGCATAGGAATGCGAGTAAAAGTTTGTTTTTCATGAGCAAAGGAGTTGTACATGGAAGAATAGGGTGTGGAAAGAAGAGGTGATAGAAGGAGCTACTGGATTTTACAGGGCAAGGCACAGCCATTCATGCTTGCTTTTTGGGCGAGCATGTCACATGAATTCAGAATGGGGAGTAGATAAAAGGCTACTTCTTAGCCGCTACTTCACTATACCCAACGCCAGCCCCTCACGCTTTTTTGGAAAAAGCTTTTTGCATCTATTAAATATTTTTCTGTCTTCGCACTGCATGATAATGCAAATAATAATTTAAATTATACAGTTAAAGCAAATATTTTTACGCTACTAATGCGGCGTTGTCGGTCTATCCTATTCAGACTTTATTCAGCTTCTTTAATATAAAGGAAGCAGCCGGAATAGTGCTATTGGGGTACGTAAAGGGCATCATAGTATTTAGCGATTATGACGCGCTATCGCCCCGTTAAAGGGCTATTCGCTTGAAGCCTTGCTAACGCACCACACAAGCGGTTCTGTTTTACTGAGGCTAGGCTTATGATGCAACTTGTAGATGTAGATCTACTACAACGTTGGTTTCCTTCTGGGCTTTATTTACATGCGCCCATCAAGCCTACAGACCTACGCTCGCACAGCTAGCACTCTATTGCAGACTGACAATTCAGTAGTGCCCATGTTCTCTGGAGGATAACTATGCATCGTTTAGTGGCTTCCAACCAAAACGCCCACCCATGCATAATGCACAAGGTGGGCGTGAACACAGATACCGACTATCACCGGAAAGCTACTCCGCGGCAATTTGAGCGCTCTTCACTTTAACAGCACTATAGCTCATTTGCGGGAAAGCCACTCTTAATACTGCGAGATGAAGCCTAGCGCTTCCAGTGTGTATTGTGCCACCGAAGTGAAATGGTTGCCCCCTTGGATGGGATGCAGTGTAACTTGGCTGGCACCGCGGGCACGCATGGCTTTGTAAGCGTCTTCGGAGTTGAAGTACGGCACGTAATCGTCGGCGGTGCCGTGGAAAAGGGCTAGTGGCGCTTTGGGCTGCCAGTCGTAGATGTCGTTGTCGCGGAAGGCAGCAGCCATGGCAGCATCCGTGTTATTGAGGACGCTGGTGCGGAAGCCGTTGGTAAACAGCTGGCTGGGCTGCTCGGGTACTTCGCTGAAAGGATCGGCTTGCAGCTGCCCGGCCCAAGGCTGGTTGAAGTAGTAAGCAAGGGGCCGGTTGATGTTGTACACCCGGTTGTAGGTATCGAGCACCCACACGTAGGAACTCAGGAAGTTCAGCGGCTGGTTGGAGTTGAGAATGTAGGTAGCAAAGGCCGTTTTGTGGTAAGCGCCAGCTCCCGGTGCACTGGCCGTTACGGCAAATTCTGCCGGAAACTGTTCTTCTATCAACTTGTGCAGCGCCATGGTGGCATAGCCACCTTCGGAATAGCCCAACAGGAAATTCTTCTTGTTGAGTGCTACCTTTTCTTTCTGACAAAACTCTTTGGTGGCCCGCATCATATCCAGCGAAGCCGACGCCAGAGACGGCGCGTGCTCATACGGGTGCGGCAGGGCCTTGGAAGCACCGTAGCCGATGTAGTCGGGGGCTACCACCACGTAGCCGGTGGAAGCCAGCACCGATACCGCCGAATATACCTCGCTGCTGGAACGGTAGTAAGACGGCGCCCGCTCTTCATCAGCGGGGTTGATGGTGCCGTGCTGGTAGCTAAGCAACGGTAGCGCCTGCGTGCTAACAGGCACCAGAATAGCTCCCGAAGCCGTGACCTGCTGCCCGTCGGTGTTGCGGGTGGTGTAGGTTAGCTTATACACCTTGATGGGGTAGCGCACCAGCGCCCCCACCAGCGGGATACCGGACACGCGGCTGGCCAGTACGGTTGGGCTGTATTCTCCAATCAGGGTGCTGCTAACTAAGTGGGTTTCGGCGGCAACGGGCGCCTCAGGCTGCGGCGAAGGTTCTTTGGTGCAGCTGCCAGCGGCTACGCTCAACCCGCCCCATAGCAGTAAGGCAAGGCGTAGTCGGCGAAAATCAGGTTTGGTGAAGGACACAGTAAAAAACTAAGGTGGAATATCGTCCTCATAACACCAGACGCACCAAAAAACTTCCAATCCGCTCCCAGAAATCCAACTCTCTTGCTCCCCTACCACTGCGTAGATAAATACTACTATTCCAATCAGGCTAACAGCGCGCAGTACGCTTTGTATCAAGATTTTCCGTCATACCTAATTTTTTAGTTGTATAACTAATAATTTAGTTATACATTCAACTCATCAACACCTTCTCTATGCAAACTTTCCCCGAACTAACCAGAGCCGAAGAGCAGGTGATGCAGGTATTATGGCAGCGTGGCCCTTCCTATGTGAAGGAAGTGCTGGCCGAAATGCCGGCACCACCGCCCGCTTACAACACGGTATCCACCATCATCCGCATTCTGGAGCAAAAAGGCTTTGTGGGCCACGAAGCCTTTGGGCGCACCCACCGCTACTATGCTCTGGTGGCCCAAGACGACTACCGGCGCTTCTCGTTGCGCAAGCTGCTCGGCGGGCACTTTGGAGGGTCGTTCAGCCGCTTGGTGTCGTTTTTCGCCAAGGAAGAAGACCTGGATGCCAAACAGCTAGAAGAGCTACTTCGACACGCGCAGCAAGACCGTAACGCCACCGATGATGTTATTCCCAACGACAACCGCCCTGCTTGACTGGATGTGGCAAAGCACGCTTTGCCTCGGAGCGTGCTGGCTGCTCTTTCAGCTGCTGCGCCAAGAGCCTTGCTTCCACTACAACCGCCGGTTCCTGCTTTTCACACCGTGGTTAGCCCTATTGCTGCCGGTGCTGCTAGCTAGTGCCGCACCCTTGCTGAGCAGCTGGCTACCTTCTAACGAGGCTCCCACCATCTTGCTTACCCCATCGGTTACGCTCCCGGCTGTGCGCATTGGCAGTTCGGTTTCGGCCTCTACGCTGTGGTGGACGTGGCTGCCGCTGGTGTATGGGGCCGGCGTGCTGCTCTGGCTGGCAAGATTAGGCGGACAATTGGTGCTGCTTTGGCTCAAAACCCGCCAATTGCCCCACGAAAAACGGGAGGATTTCACCGTGATTCAAACCAGTGGCAGGCTGCCTATCAGTTCCTTCGGGCGGCTGGTGTTCTGGGACGAAACAGCTGCCCTCACCTCTGCCGAGGCCACTCAAATACTACAACACGAGTTGGTGCATGTGCGCCAAGGTCACACCCAGGAGCGGCTACTCCTAGAGGTAGCGCGGGCCGTGCTCTGGTTCAACCCGTTCGTGCATTTCTATTCTCGAGCCCTGGATTTAACGCACGAGTTCATTGCTGATGCGGCCGTGCTGCACGGTGCCACTCCCGGAGCGCCTACCGCCTACGCGTCGTTGCTGGCCCGCCTTACGCTGCGGCGGCTGCACCCTTATCTGCCACTTGCCCATTCATTCACTCAATCCCAAACCCTTATCCGTATTGCCATGCTACACTCTTCTCGTTCTGCGCGCCGCTGGAAACAGTGGCTGTTACTGCCGGTAAGCGCTATGCTGCTCTTTACATTCGCCTGTGAGCAGGCAGCCGAGCCGAATACCCCAACGGCCGCCGCTACTTCAGCTGACAGTAAGGAAGCTCCACCGGCACCTCCAGTGCCCTTGGCTGGCCCATCATCACCAGTTGCTGGAGTGTACCAATATGTAGAGGAAATGCCGGAATATGCAGGCGGAATGACGCAGCTCTTAACCGACTTAATGCAACAGCTCCGGTATCCGCAAGCCGCGTTGGCTGCCGAAGTGGAAGGCCGCGTGTTTGTCTCGTTTGTTGTAGATGAAAATGGCCACGTGCAGGCAGTCAAAATTCAGAAAGGCCTGACTGCTCCCAACGCTTCAGCGGCAGTTATCAAGGAAATGAATGATGCCTCTGTGGCAGCCGTGCGCAACTTACCCGGCAAATGGACTCCAGGTAAGCAGGATGGCAAAGTGGTAAGCGTTTCCTACACAGTACCCATAAGCTTTGCTTTGCAGCAAGCCAAGGCAACACTTCCCGACAAATCCGTTGTGCCTATCACGTATCCGGCCTCACCGCAACAGTAGGTACCTTTAGGAAAAGGTGGCTGTAAGCAGCCACCTTTTTCACTCTGCTGTCCTGCTGGATGCTTTCGATGACCTACCTAAGCTCTACTATTATAATGCAAAATTAATCCGGTATTTCACTATCCAAAAGCTACTTTGGTTGTTTACTTAGCTGCTTTCCATCACACGTTCTGTTAGTGCTTGCTTTCTGTTCTGCTTTCCGCGTTGTTTTGTTTTCACTTGCTGTAGTTGGTAAGGCCCTGCTTGTGTTCATGCTCGTGGGCTGTGAAACTCGTCCACCTAAAATGTCGGCGCTTCAGAAACCCCGCATAACGGAGGCCGACATTCGGCGCGACTCCCTCCAGGCTGATTCGGTGGCCCGGGCGGGCGGGCAGTTGCCGGGGGCTATTTTGCCCAATCATCGGATTGTGGCCTTCTATGGCAACCCGCTGCACAAAGCCATGGGCGTGCTGGGGCAGTATCCCGAAGAAGAAATGCTGCGCCGCCTGCACAAGCAAGTGGCCGACTGGCAGCAAGCCGATTCGTTGCCGGTGCGGCCGGCGCTGCACCTGATTGCCGTTATTGCCCAGCGCGATTCTGGCGCCGATGGCAAGTACCGGCAGGCCCTGCCCGACAGCGCCATTCGCCGGGTAATAGAAGTGGGCCGGCAGCAGAATGCCCTGGTGTTTGTAGATGTGCAAGTAGGCCTCAGCGACTTACAACACGAATTGCCCAAGCTGGCAAAATACCTGCAACTACCCTTCGTGCACTTGGGCATCGACCCGGAGTTTTCCATGAAGTCGGGCAGGCGGCCGGGTACGGAGGTGGGCGAGTTCGATGCCGAGGATATCAACTATGCCCGCTGGTTCTTGGCGCGCCTCGTGAGTGAGAACAAGCTTCCGCCCAAGGTGCTGGTTGTACACCGCTTCCGCCAGGATATGGTTACCAACTACAAAAACATCAAGCTCGACCCGCGCGTGCAGATTGTGATGCACATGGACGGCTGGGGCACCCCGCGCGTGAAGCGCAGTTCTTACCGCAAGTTTATCACCCAGGAGCCCGTGGAATACACCGGCTTCAAAATCTTCTACAAGAACGACTTACGCGCTAAGTCTCGCCTCATGACCTCGCAGGAAGTGGCAGACCTCAAGCCCAGCCCCCTCTACATCCAGTACCAATAGCGCAGCCTGCTGGGAGGAGTTTATGGCCCCTGACTAAGGCCGAGAAACCCGGTTTCAGTCAATTGCAAACTCGAAATACTATCCTGAATCCGGCTACTGCCGAGGGAATAAAAGTGTAACTTTCCGGCACTTTCCCTTTTCCTCTTAGCCTCTTTCAGTGCGGTATATCTCTTCTCTTAGTATGCTATTGTCGGGCTTGGGCCTGGCACTTACGCTCACCACGTTGCCGGGTTGTGGCTCCCGCTCCGGCACCGAATCGGCCACCTCCAACGCCGCTGCCGACACCACCAAACCCGCCGTAGTAGATACGCTGGCGCTGAAACGCCAAGCCATGCGCCGCGACTCCCTCAAGGCCGACTCTATCACGCGGGCCGGCGGGCAGCTGCCGGGTGCTATCCTGCCCGGGCACCGGATTGTGGCGTTTTATGGCAACATCCGGGCGAAGGGCATGGGCATTTTGGGCCGCGAGCCGAAAGAGCAGATGTTCCGCAAGTTCGAGAAGGTGCTGAAAGAGTGGCAAGACGCAGAGCCAGGCCTACCGATTCAGCCCGCGCTGCATAACGTAACCATCACGGCGCAAGGCGCGGCCGGCTCCGATGGCAAGTACCGCCTGATGAACTCCAAGGCCACCATCGAGGAAGTTATTTCCTGGGCCAAAGAGCACAAGTGCATCATATTCCTTGATGTGCAAGTGGGACTCAGCGACTTGGAGCACGAATTGCACAAGCTAGAGCCCTACCTCAAAGACCCCATCGTGCACTTGGGCATCGACCCAGAGTTTGCTATGGCCACCAAAGGGGTGCGCCCAGGTAAGAAAATCGGCACCTACGATGCTAAGGACGTGAACTACACCATCAACTTCCTGGCGCGCATCGTGAGCGAAAACAAGCTCCCGCCCAAAGTGCTGACGGTACACCGCTTCACGCAGGGCATGATTACCAACTACAAGAACATCAAGCTCGACCCGCGCGTGCAGGTGGTGATGCACATGGACGGCTGGGGCAACCCGACGCTCAAAAAGGATTCCTATAAAGCGTATATCGAGAAGCAGCCCGTGCAGTACACCGGTTTCAAGCTGTTCTACGAGTACGATGCCCGGCCGGCTCCCCACCACATCATGACGCCCAAGGAAGTACTGGCCGAGCTGAACCCGAAGCCGTTGTACATTCAGTACCAGTAGATAGGGTGAGAGGGTAAGAGTTTAGGCGGTTCATTTCTTGCCTTTACTTTATCTCGAAGCTAGTAACACCCCATACAACTACTACTGAACACAAAAAGCCCCAACCGAGACTCGGTTGGGGCTTTTTGATGACCAAAGAATTTCTAAGCTCACATCCTACACCTTAGTGCGCGGCGTTGAGGTCGATGGCTTCGCCGCGGCGGGCGCGCTTAATGAACAGCACCAGCGGCAGGCAGACGACGAAGAAGAGGCCAATCATCGTAAACACCTGGGAGTAGGTGATGATGGATACCTGCTTCATCAAAATGCCTTCGAGGGCCGCGTAGGCCTGCTGTCGGGCTTGCTCCAGGGGGAAGCCGCGCGACATAAAGTTCTGGGTGAAAGCCTGAATACGCTGTACGGTGTCGGTGTCGTAGAGCGAGATGTTGGCCAGCGGGCCGATGCGGTTCTGGGCGATGCTACGCTCCAGGTACGTGCCCACAATAGCCACCCCGAACGAACCACCCAGCTGACGAATCATACCGGTGAGGCCGGCCGCTTGCCCGGCGTCTTTACCGCTCAAGCCTGCCAAACTCATGGTGGTAATGGGCAGGAAGATCAGGCCCATACCCAAGCCGCGCACCATCAGCGGCCAGAAGAAGTCTGACTCGCCGGCCGTTGGCGAAATGATGCGAGCCATCCAGAACGTGAAGACGAAGAAGATGAGGAACCCCACTGGAATCATGTATTTCTGGGGCACTCCGGCTTGCAGCATTTTGCCAATTACTGGCATCATCATACCCGAAGCCAGCGCGCCGGGCAGCAGAATATAGCCCGTTTGGGCGGCGCTAAAGCCTAGAATGCGCTGCGTGAAAATCGGGAAGATGAACACCGAAGCGAACATCCCGAACCCCAGCACAAACGACAGCACGGCCCCTACCGCCAAGTTACGGCTTCGGCCTAGTATCCGAAGGTCCACAATGGGCTGCCGGGCCGTCAACTCGCGCCACACGAAGCCGATAATACCAATGGCCGCCAGCACCGCAAAGCTGTTGATGTAGGCACTTTCAAACCAGTCTTCGGTTTCGCCCTGCTCTAGTACCAGCTGCAAAGAGCCAACGCCCAGAATCAGCAGGAAAATACCGGCCCAGTCGATTTGGCTGAGAGGCCGCGGAATGGCGTTCTTGATGCGCTCCGGGTCGCGGATGAAGAGCATCGTGAAGATAGAGGCCAGAATGCCCACGGGTACGTTCACGTAGAAAATCCAGGGCCAGTCGTAGTTGTCCACGATGTAGCCGCCCAGCGTCGGGCCGATGGTTGGGCCGATGATGACGCCCATCCCGAACAGGGCTTGGCCCAGAGGAAGTTGCTTGGGTGGGAAGGTGTCCACGAGGATAGCCTGTGACGTAGCCATCAGGGCGCCCCCGCCAATCCCTTGAATGAAGCGGAAAGCCACCAGCTCCCAGATATTGGTGCTTTGGCCGCAGGCAATAGAGGCCAGCGTGAAGATGACCACCGACACGAGGTAGTAGTTTTTGCGGCCGAACTGCTCGGCCAGGAAGCCCGTCATCGGAATGACGATTACGTTGGCAATGCCATACGAGGCAATTACCCAGGTTACCTCCTGTTGCGTAGCCGAAAGGTTACCCATCATCTGGGTGAGAGCCACGTTCACAATGCTGGTATCAATAAGCTCCAGCAAGCAGCACATCACCACCGTAATGACGATGATCCACTTGGTAAATCCGGTTTCCATGAATGGTGATGTTGTGAAATGGTGAAGTTGTGAAATGACAGTTTTTATAGCTCACTAGCCTATTTCTACTTCACCGTATGTATAAATGACGACTTGCCACAATCCTCCGCTCAACTATCCTTCAAGGAAGACCTCCGCGTACGAACCAAGCAAGCATCAGTGCGACTAATTCGGCTGTTTCAGCAGTTGCCGCGCACTGGTGAGGCAGCTATTCTGGGCAAAAATTGCGGCGTTCCGCTACGTCTGCAGTTGCTAATTTTTGTGCCGCCTGCCGGGGCCGCTCGGCCGCCGAATGGTACGCCAAGCGATGCATCTGCGTGGAAGAAGCCGACGAAACATTGTTTTGGCTTGAGCTACTTGGTGGTGCTGGCGTCTTTCCCAAAGCCCGCTTAGCAGATCTGGAAAAGGAATATCAAGAAATGGTATCCATTTTAGCCGGTATCCACAAAAAGGCAAAAGCGAGATTAGGAAAGGTGAATCTGTAAAGCGGGACAACTCACACCTTCACCTTTCACCACTTCCCTACTTGACCTTCACCGTAGCTACCACGCTCATACCGGCGCGGAGGGGATGCTCGGGGTCCACTTTATCGAGGACGATTTTGACGGGTACGCGCTGGGTTACTTTCACGAAGTTACCGCTGGCGTTGTCGGGAGGAAGCAGCGCGAAACGGGCGCCGGTAGCAGCCGACAACGACTGAATTTTGCCCTCGAACTCGCGGCCGGGATAGGCGTCCACTTCTATCTTCACGGGCTGGCCTTCGCGCATCTCCCCTAGCTGGGTTTCCTTGAAGTTGGCTATCACCCAAGTTTGCTCGCTAGCCACTAAGCCCATCAGCTGCTGGCCTGGTGCTACCACTTGGCCCGGCTGCACGTTTTTCTTGCTCACGATGCCGTTGCCGGGCGCTGTGACGGTGGTGTAGCTGAATTGTAGCTTGGCGTTGTCGAGGTCGGCTTGGCGCTGCTTCACTACGGCTTGCGCCACAGCTACCTGCTGCTGCGCGGCAGCTACTTGCTGGCGAGCCACTTGTACCTGCCGCTGCGCCGTAGCGCGCTGGGCGCTGGTAGATTGCAGATTGGCCTGTACGGCATCATATTCACTCTGAGGAATGATGTCTTCTTTACGCAGGAATTCGCTGCGCTTCAGGTCTTTTTCCAGGCGGGCACGAGAAGCGTCGCTGACGCCAATGGTGGCTTCGGAGCTACCCACGGTGGCTTGGGCCGTAGCCACACCAGCACGGGCGGCCACTACGTTGGCTTGGGCAGCTGCCAGGGCGGCTTCGGCCGCATTCACGCGCTGCTGATAATCGGCGGCGTCAAGCGTAACAAGTACGTCGCCTTTTTTCACTTGCTGGTTGTCTTGCACTTTCACTTCCAGCACAGGGCCGCCTACGCGGGGCAGAATGGGGTATACATCCCCTTCCACCTGCGCGTCGTCGGTTTCTTCGTGCGCCTGGGCAAACTGGTACCGCTGCCAGCCGAAATAACCGCCTACCAGCAGCGCAAGGGCCAGCACAATGAGTAGGATAGGGCGTTTGGAGCGACCTTCCGGCTGCGCTTCCACTGGCTCTAGTGCGGGAGCAGCATGCGAGGGAGAAGCTACGGCCGGGTTTTGTTGAATGGTTGCCATATTATGTGAGGTTCTGGTTTCTTGGTTTTGGTTGCTGATTGTGGCGGCTGCTGGCGTGTTGAACATCAACTTCAGAACAGAATCCACGTGTAAAAGCTTCAACGACGAAGCCTACGCTGATTTATAATACGTGGTCGACTCGGCGCCCGGCGACTTCACCAGTAGCGTTACGCAAGGCGCCGTACGCACCACTGTTTCGGCCGTGCCACCCATCAGGAAGCGGCTGAGGCCCGTGCGGCCGTGTGCTCCGATAACAATCATATCGGCAGAAAAGCGTCGAGCCTCGGCTACTATTTCAGTGGCCGCTTCGGCGCCCGGCACAATGCCGGTGTTCACCTGCGCCCCGGCCTGCTCAGCAGCGGCATGGTAGCGCGCCAGCTGCTGGGCTAGTTCCAGGTCGGAGAGGCCCGGGAGCATGGGCTGCGGCTCTAGCACGTGCAGCAGCCGCAGCTCGGCACCCGTGCCCGCAGCCAACGCCGCGGCATAAGCTACCAGTGGGCCCGTCGCCTCCGAAAAGTCAATCGGACAAAGAATGCATGAGAGAGTCATAAGAATACCTGAGTGGCTGAATAGCGGCGTACTGGGGGCGCGGGACTTGTTGCGTTGAGTGGGCGCCCACCTACGCCACTAGTCTCTACCAAATTTGCTCGCCAACAGCCCGCTTGAGCTGATACTGGCCGAGGGTGTAGTTGTAGATAGCCTGCAGCCGAGACAAGCGGGCCTGCGCTAGCGAAGTTTCCGCGTCGAGCACATCAAGGTTCTGGCCTACGCCGTAGCGGTAGCGGCCCTGAGCCCGGGTGAGGGCATCGGTGGCTTGCGCAATCTGCACCACCGAGTTTTCGTAACGGGCCGTGCTGGATTGCAGGTTGTTGGTGGCCTGCCGCACATCGGAGCGGACTTGCTCTTGCGTGTCCTCGATGCGCGCCTGGGAACCCCGAATGTTGGCCAGGGCCTCTACCCGCTGGTTTTTGTTTTTGTTGCCATCATAAATCGGTACCGACAGCTGCACCACGCCCACGGAGTTGGGCCGCACCCTGTCTAGGTTGGGCAAATAGCCGTTTTTAGCACCGAGCTGAGCACCGACCCCCAAAGTGGGCGTATTGGCGCGCTCAATCAGCTTGAGGTTGAGGTTGGCGGTGTTTTCAGCGTCGCGGGCCAGCTTCACTTCCGGGCGCTTTTCCAGGGCTTGCGCCAGGGCGGCATCCAAGTCCACGGGTTGCGGCTGGTAGGTGAGTGCGCCCCGGACAGGCACGTTCACGTATTCGGGCTTGTGTAGCAGCCGGGCCAACAAGGTTTGCTGGTTGCGGAGCTGGTTTTCAAGGTCGATTTTAGTGTTTTGGGCCTGCGTGATACGTACTTGGGTGGTTGTCACGTCGAACCGGGTGCTAACACCACCTTGCACGCGCTTTTCCATCTCGCGCTGGTGCTGCTGCAACGACACAATCTGGGCGTCCTGCACCTTGATGCTTTCGCGCACAAACAGAATGTTGTAGTACGCTTGCGCAGCCGAAAAAGCCAGGTCGCGCCGCGTAACCGCAATATTGTCTACGGCAGTAGCACGGCGGCTTTCGGCGAGGTTGGTTGTGGCTTCTTTCCTACCGAAATCGAGCAGACCGTATTGCAGCGTGATGTGCGCGTCGTAGTTGTTGTTGGGCGCCAACTGAAAGGCCGGCGCGTCGGGGCTTAGCTGCACCTTCACCACGGGGTCGACGCGGGTGTAGGTGGCAGTACCAGTGATTTGGGGCAAGAAGCCGCCGCGGCTCTGCGTTACGCGGCTGGTAGCGGCATTCACTTCTTCCTCTAAAGAGGTAATGGCCGGGTTGGCATCCAGTACTGCCTGAATGGTGCCGCCCAGCGTAAGAGAGTCAGACACCACTTGCGCGTGGCCTGCGCGGGCACCAGCCAGCAAACCAGCGACTAGAAGCGAAACGGCGAAAGTTGATCGGGAAAGCATCGTAAATTCAGCTTGTTGTTGCTGGCTGCTTACCCAACGTTGTGCCAAAGCATTAAAACTTTTTTAATAGCACTCTAAAACCTCGCTGACAACGTTTAAACACATATTATTTTTTCGTGAATCAATTATAACCTCATACTATCCTGTTATTTTATTCCTTATATTTAAGGAATACCTCAATTCAAGTCCTGTTATTTAAGCAATATTTGCAGCGTTCTGCTTTCTTTATCTATGAATAATCAGGATGAATCCTTGTTACTCTACCTCAATGAGGCCATTGCAACCACCCGCAGCAAAGAGAAGCTGTTTAAGATAGTAACAGAGAAGCTCCGGCTTATCTTCCCTTTCGACAGCGTGGCCATCATCACTTTCGATAACGCACTTCAATACAAACGCATTTTTCTACGCGACCTTATTGATAGTGCCACGACCCTGCTGCCTGATTCGGCGGAAGCCGAGCAAACCCAGATTGCAGGTACGCCCATCGAGTTGTTTGTTCGTGATCCGCACGTGCAGCAACTCAACTTAGAAGACCTGTTGGTTGAGTACCCAGAGTACAAGCCATTCAAGCGGCTGCATGAGCGGCACATGGTGAACCTGACGGTAGCACCGCTCCGCACGGGTGGGCAGTTGGTGGGTTTGCTGGTGATGGCCGCCCGCCGACGCCCGCCCTTCTCCCCCGACGATATGCTGCTGCTGGGGAAAATCAGCAGCGTGGTGGCAATGGCCGTCAGCAACGCCTTGGCATTCGAGGAAGTGGCTCGCCAGGAGCGGCAAAAATCAGCGCAGCTAACCATCAACAACGCCTTGCTTAGCAGCAAAAACCGGGGGCAGCTGTTTCACGCCGTCGCAACCGAACTAGACCGGGTGGTGTCGTGCGACTATTTCGGGTTGCGCATTCAGCGCCGGATGGCTGCTACGGAAAGCTTTGCCGAGTTTGCCAAAAACGAGCAGGGCGAGTTCACCGTGTTGGGCGCAGACCGTTGGGAAGGCGTGACGGACCGCGAAACGATGCAGGCCGAAACCTTCGGCTTGTTCACCGAACCCTCCGTTCATGGGGGCCTCGACTTTCTGGAACTTACCACGCGCTACCGCATGCTGCGCTACTCGGCTGAGCGCCATGGAATGCGCGCCATTCTGGGGGTACCGTTGTGGGTGGAGCAAGACCAACTGGCCGTGCTGGCATTGGCCAGCAAACGCCCCGACAACTTTACTGTTGCCGATTTGGAGCTGGTTCGCAGCTTGGTGCCGCAGATTCTGCTGGCCATGCAAAACCTGTTTGCTTTCGAGCAGATTGAAGCCCTGCGGGCTCAGTTAGAGCAAGAGAAAACCTATCTCATCGACGAAATCAACACCAGCGCTAAGTTCGAGGACTTTGTGGGCACTAGTGCAGTGATGCAACAGGTGCAAACCCGCATCCGGCAAGTGGCCGCTACCGATACCACCGTCCTGATTCAGGGGGAAACTGGCACGGGCAAGGAGCTGGTAGCCCGTGCCCTGCACAACCTGTCGCCGCGCCGCAGCCGCGCCCTTATCAAGCTCAACTGCGCAGCCCTGCCCGCTCAGCTTATTGAGAGCGAGCTATTTGGCCACGAGAAAGGTTCGTTTACGGGAGCCGTGGACCGTCGCATCGGCAAGTTCGAGCTAGCCGACGGCGGCACTATTTTCCTGGACGAGGTAGGCGAGCTACCGTTGGAGCTGCAAGCCAAGCTCCTGCGGGTGCTCCAGGAAAAAGAGTTTGAGCGCATCGGCGGCCGGCGCGTTATTCAGTCGGATGCGCGCGTTATTGCCGCCACCAACCGCATCCTGGAAGACGAAGTAGCGGCGGGCCGCTTCCGCGCCGACTTATACTACCGGCTCAACGTGTTTCCGATTCGGCTGCCCGCCCTGCGCGAACGTCCCGACGACATTGAACCGCTGATGCGGCACTTCCTGGAGCGGTTTACCAAGCAGATGGGCAAGCCGGTGCGCGGACTGCGTGAGCGGGACTTGCGGGCGTTGCGGCAATATGGCTGGCCCGGCAACGTGCGCGAGCTAGAGCACGTGCTGGAGCAGGCAGTTATCGTGAGTGAAGGACCTTTTCTGGAGTTTGCGGGCTTTTCGGCTCGTCCCGTTCCAGTGCCTCCCGACACCAACACCCCGCTGAAAACCCTCAAGGATCAGGAGCGTGACCATATTCTGGCGGCCCTCCGCCAAACCGGTGGCCGGGTGAGCGGCCCAACTGGGGCGGCCCTCCTCCTCGATATAAACCCGAAAACGCTGGAAGCCCGCATGAAAAAGCTGGGCATACAGCGCACGATAGGGGTAGCGGAGTAAGCAACCGTACCGTTCGCGCTGTGGCTCTTGGTTTCAACGGCGCTCCGCACTACAGGGCGCTGCCCTGTAGTGCAATAGCATAACTCTCGCTCTGCAAGGCGGGCGCGCTGGCACCGAGCGATATGTTAACCCGCTGTCAATCACATGTATATGCTATATCTATGTCTTCCTATACTATCTATGTTTGGGGCATCGTCCACCTTCTATTTAACCCCACCCAAACACTATGGAAACGGAAGCCCTTGAGAAAGTAGTAAAGAACGGCACTAAGCTGAAACGCATGAGCGGGCACACGCCCGTATCGAGTTTGGCGCCAGAAACCGACGAGGCGGAGGATAAAGCTAATGCCGCCCTGAGCATGGCGCCCTCCGAAGGCACCAACCCGCGCACGGTAGCCCCGAGTATGGACGGTATCGAGCCGGTGAAAGGCTTCAAGCTCCGGCCCCTGACGGAGGAGTCAATGGCTGAAGTCTACAAAGCGCCCGACACCAGCCAGCTGCCGGATATTGCCGAAGCGTCGTTCGGCCCTTCCATCAAAACAGTACATGGTCCCGACGACCGAGTGCAGATTACCGCCACCAACACCTATCCGTGGCGGGCCAATGCCTCGCTGCTAATCACGGCCCGCGACGGTTCGCAGTGGATTGGTACGGGGTGGTTTGTTGGGCCGCACACCCTGATAACGGCTGGCCACGTGGTGTTTATCAAAAACAGTGGCGTGCCGGGCCGCGACGGCTGGGTGCGCAGCATCAGCGTAATGCCGGGCCGCAACGGCTCTTCGCTCCCCTACGGTACGGTCCGCAGCTCCAACCTGCGCTCGGTTGCCGGCTGGACCAACGACGGCGACCAAAATTTCGATTACGGCGCCATCATCATCCCAACCAACCTTGGCAACTCCACAGGCTGGTATGGGTTCGGGGTGTATTCTGATGCAGACTTGCTGAGCGCCGTTGGCAACATCTCGGGCTACCCCGGCGACAAACCGAGCGGCACCCAGTGGTACGCTGCCCGCCGAATTGCGGCCGTGAACAGCCGCAAGGTGTACTATGATATTGATACGGCCGGTGGCCAGAGCGGCAGCGCTGTATACCGCATCATCAACGGGGGCCGCTATGCCGTAGCCATTCATGCGTATGGCGGGGCAACCACCAACTCAGGAACCCGCATTGGGCAAGCTGTTTACAACAACATCATGGCCTGGAAGGCCTAACAGCTGGTACTGGGCTGCGGGCCTACTCGTGGCCGTGGGCCTAGGCATCTGGCTCCGAAGCACTATGACCACCCAATCCCCGCTTGTTGCCGGGCGAGTCCTCGGCCCGTCTGGGCAGCCGGTAGCGCAGGCACGCGTGTATTTCCTGCAAGGTCCGGTACCGCTACCAGACATGGCTGCCCTCACTGACGCACAGGGCTCTTTTATACTGGCCGTGCCGGTAGCTGGCACTTACCAGATAGGCTGCACAGCCGATGGGTATGCGCCAGCCACCATCACGGTGCAGGTGCCCGCTACCAGTTCCCAGTCAGTTCACGTGGAAATCAGCGTGAAGCCTTAGGCTGGCTTCACGCCACGTTTTGTACACAGTATCCAGAATCAACTGCCCGTTGGTGAACTCGGGCTCCTATCCTTTTCAACTTTTCAATTATGGAAACACTAGAAAAAACTGCTGCCCCCTCCGAAGTGAAAGCAGGCAGCAATGCCGCTATTAAGGTGGAGATGGGCAAGCTTGGTGAAGAAACATCCACCAAGAACACGGCTACCTCCAAGCGAGGCACCGATGACGTATCTATCCAAGCATTCTCGGCCTACTACACATATCGTGGGTACGGCACTGTGCGGTTGAATTGCCCGCACGCCGCCATCAACTCCAACTCCCGGGTTGTGGCTTCAATCAGCGAGTACAACACGGACCCACGTCTGAACCGCTTCATTGGCAACGCTGTCATGCAGATCTACAACGTGGCACCCTACAATGGTGGCGTTTTCATTCGTCTGAATGTAGCATTCGGCAGCCCTCTGAACGTACGCGTTGACGTGATTATCGAGTCCTAACAGACCCCATTATTCTATAACATTGTATTCTTATTTAGCTAGCTCGAGAGGCTTACAACACGCTGTTGTAAGCCTCTTGATTTGTGCATGAAAGCTAGGCTCCAAGTTGTTTGATGCTCGTAGTTGCCAAACACCTCCGTGCTGATAGCCAGCGCTGCACGGGCAGCTGGGTAAGCGGAACCTTTGCAGTAGCGTTCCTACTCGCCGATACACGTGTTGTCTTGGCTGGTTTCATGACAAGCCCGCGCACTTAGCGCGCCTTGCGTAGGGCACTGCACCGCTTTGGTTTTTGGTTGGCCAGGGAAGAAAGCGCGGAGAAACTCGTCTCTTAGACTGCTTTCCGCGTAACAGCGCTATACCTCATCCGTTACCCCAACTTCCATGGCTCAGCCCACCACCACTCCGCAGCATACCGATCCTGCTACCAAAAGCAAGGAAAAGAAAAACGAGGAAACCGTAAAGGATAAGCCCGACGGCAAAAAAAAGACCACGCAGCAGAAGTAATTCTGCCTGCTTTAGAAGCCCGGTTTGCTTGCTGCAACCGGGCTTTTTGCGTTTAAAAAGTGCTATGGCGGGACCTAATCATGCGGCAAATAGGTTTTACCCGTACTTTTAAACGCATGCCAAAACCCGAACCCGATCTGAGCTTGCTTACTCGCGAGCAGGTGCTCCGCGCCCTGCGCCAGATGGACCGCGAAGGCCTTCGGATGCCCTTAAGCACGGTGTACGACTTGGTGTACCGGGGGCGGCGCTACGCCCCGCGGGCCGTGGCCCAATTAGCCTACCGGCTAGCTACCGACCAACCAGAAGCCACCTGGCCCCTACCGGCGGGCGCTCCAACCAACCAGGTGCTGGAACTGCTCGACTTCACCATTGCCACCAAACGCCCCACCCTAGAAAACTCTTCTCTGGACGGCGACGTGGCCGCACAGGATGCTATGCAGGAGCTGCACACGGGCATCACCCGCGAAAAGCCTGCACGCAGCCGCAAACAGGTGGCACCTGACACCCTCACCGATACGTCAGCGGCTCCTGCGAGCACAGTTCATGAGCCAGCCCCAGCTTATGAGCTGCCAGCCGCGCAACCGTACGACCGGGCTACGGCGCTGCAAGAGCTGTTTGTTTCCGAACAGCAACTGGATGCCACGCTGGCCGCCTTGCACCGCCGCCGCAACCTTATACTACAGGGCCCTCCTGGCACCGGCAAAACCTTTCTAGCCCGGCGCCTGGCTTGGTTGGAGCTAGGTGCCACCGATACCACCCGCATAGAGTTGGTGCAGTTTCATCCGAGCTACAGTTACGAAGACTTTGTGCAAGGTTTCCGGCCCGATACCCAGGGTTCGTTTCGGTTGCAGAACGGGGTGCTGCCCGAGTTTTGTCAGCGGGCCGCTCTAGACCCGGAGCGCCCCTATTTCCTGTTGATTGACGAGTTGAACCGAGGCAACGTCAGCCGCATTTTCGGCGAATTGCTTTTGCTGCTGGAAGCCGATAAGCGAGGCCCTGCGCACGCCTTGCGCCTCCCGTATGCTGCCGCCACCGATGCGCGCTTCTTCGTACCCGCCAACGTGTTTGTTGTCTGCACAATGAATCTGGCCGACCGTAGCCTAGCGCCCTTGGATTATGCCCTGCGTCGTCGTTTTGCCTTTGTGGAGTTAGCCCCCGAATTCGGAGTTCCTTTCCAAGAGTTTCTGGCGGCGCAGCAGGTGCCGGCCCCCGTTGTGCAGCGCCTCGTTGACCGCCTCACCGACCTCAACCTCACCATTGCCGATGACCCAGAGCTTGGCCCCGATTTCTGTATTGGCCATAGCTACTTCTGCCAGCCTCCACCCGAACCTGCCGCCGCCGACGCGTGGCTGAGCTTGATATTGCAACAGGAAATAGCGCCTCTGCTGGATGATTATTGGCTGGATCAGCCGGCCAAAGCAACTGCCCAAAAGAAGCGGCTCTTAGGGTAACCCACCGTAGTACCCACTGCCGCCCCCTGCATGATTCCGATTCAGAACCTGTACTATCTGCTCTGCTACGCCTGGAATCGGCTGCCGGAGCAGCAAGAGCTGTTGACGGCAGAGGCAGACACTTTTCATCGGCCGTTGGAATTGCTGGCGCACGTGCTTCTGCTAGGCACGCGGCGGCTGTTGCGGCAAGGCTTGGGCGTGGCGTATGCCGAGCGGGAAGAAGAATTGCCGGAACTGCGCGGACGCGTGCAGCTAGCCCCCAGCCTCTCCCGCGACTTGCTGCGCCGGGGTCGGGCGCAGTGCGTGTACGATGAATTAGGCTTCCAGACGCCGTTCAACCAGTTGCTGCTTGGCACGTTGCAGCAGCTAGGCCGCAGCCGCGCGTTGCCCGCTGCTCTCCGCCACGAATTCAAGCTAACACAACGCCGGTTTCCGGTGGGCTTACTTCCATTGCCGCTTTCTTCGGACCTGTTGCGCACCGTACACCGCCTACGCCCCACTGGGGTGCAAGGGTTCTTGCTGAACGTATGTGAGCTAGTGTACCACAGCGCCTTGCCTGAACCAAACGCGGACGGCCGCCTCCGCTTCCGCGACTTCCGCCGCGATGAGCAACTTATGGCGCGCCTCTTCGAGCAGTTCGTGCGCAACTTCTACCGCTTAGAGCAACAGGAGTTTCGAGTATCATCGGAAACTATCCGCTGGCAAGCCACTACTGCTACGCCCGAGGCCCTGAATCTGCTTCCGGCCATGATTACCGACACCACGCTAGAGGCACCCCACCGCAAAATTATTCTCGATACTAAATACTATAAGGCTGCTCTGCGTCCGCGCTACGATCAGCAAAAGCTGATTTCGCCCCACCTCTACCAGCTTTATGCCTACTTGCAAAACCAGCCGACTACTCCGGGCCAGGCGCTAGAAGGAGTTTTGCTGTACCCCGCCGCCGCACAAGCCCTCGATGTGCGCTACACGCTAGGCGGCTACCCCGTCCGCATCGTTACTCTGAACCTAGCTCAGCCTTGGCAAGGCATTGCCACCGCCTTACTGGAGTTGATTGCTTAGTTTCATAGTCGTTCGCTAGAAACTCGTAGGGGTTAGCACTCACTAACGCAAGGCTCTATTTTCTACCCTCGCACATAGGGCTTAATCAAGACAAAGGGCAGCCGTTGTTACCAAGCCAGAATATACCTTATCATAGTTCAAACTGTCTCTAAAAAGTATAGTAAGTGTGTGGTCACTGTATTATTAGATTAAAAATTTTTAATAATTTATTCGGTATTAGTAGTTTTTATTAAAGAAACAATAACATATACTTGCTAAAACTGACAATACAGTTGCTTCTCTAAAAACCTTGCAACACTCTTCTTTTTCACTCTTAATTGACACATGAGAAAAATCTTACTCTCATTGCCTCTTGCAGTAGCTACGTTTGCCGGCCATGATGTGCAGGCTCAAACGCGCACTGTAACCGGCCGGGTGCTAGGCACTGACGGCGCAGGGCTTCCTGGCGTTACAGTTGTAGCAAAAGGCACTTCCGTAGGAACTGCCACCGACGGTGAAGGCCGTTACAGCCTGGCAGTGCCTACCTCTGCTAGCACGCTTGTTTTTTCTTCAGTTGGCTTCGATAGCAAGGAAGTAGCACTAGGCACCCAATCCACTGTTAATGCTACGCTTGGCTCGGCCTCTACCGGTCTTGACGAAGTAGTGGTAGTAGGATATGGCACCCAGTCACGGCGGGATTTGACTGGCTCGGTAGCCACTATTAAGGGAACAGAAATTGCGAGCAAGCCAGTGCAAAGCTTTGATCAGGCATTGCAAGGCCGGGCATCGGGCGTGAACATCACCACTCCGAACGGGGTACTCAACAACGCCCCGGTTATCAGGATTCGCGGCGTAAACTCCATCACGCTTAGCTCGTCACCCCTCTTTGTTATCGACGGCATCCCGGCCTTCACCGGCAACACTTCAGCGGTGGGCAGCGTGCCCAACAACCCGCTCAGTAACGTTAACCCCAGCGACATTGAGAGCATTGAGGTACTGAAGGATGCCTCGGCCACGGCCATTTATGGTTCGCGGGCGGCAGGTGGCGTTATTCTGGTAACCACCAAAAAAGGTAAGAAAGGCCAAAGCCGCGTTTCCTTGGATTCGTGGGCAGGCTGGTCGCAGCCCGTGCGGTTGTTTGATGTGCTCAATGCCGAGCAGTACGTTGACATCAAGAACGAGGCCGTTCGGAACCTGAATGCCAACCGCATTTCGGTAGGACAGCCAGGCACCAACGTGGAAGGCTTCCGGCTTCAGCAAGATCCCAACGGCAACAACGTCGATACGGATTGGTATGACTACATCTACCGGACTGGTTTCTCGACTTCCAACACCTTGAACTTTTCGGGCGGCACCGAGAAAACCAACTACTACACGTCGGTAGGCTACACCAACCAGAAGGGCATGCTGGAGCAAAACGAGTTCCGGCGTATATCGGCGCGCCTCAACCTCGACCATAAGCTGTTCAAGAACTTCTCGCTGGGCACTCGGGTAGGCATTTCCAACGGCCGTAACCAGTCGCCTAACTCGGGCTCGACGGCTGATGGTGCTTTCGGAACGGGTGGCCTAGGCCGCTTGCCGCTGGTGTTGCCACCCAACGTAGCAGCATTCAACCCCAACGGTACCTACAACACCAGTGGTGCTGGTATCGGCTCGGGTGCCAACATCGACCCCACTACTGGCAACGCATTGGGTGTCAACTATTACAACCCGCTGGTAGATCTGGAAAACAACTATTTCATTTCGGAAAGCAATGAAATTCAGGGCAGCGTATATGCTAACTGGGAAGTGGTTCCAGGGTTGAACTTGCGTACCACGTTCGGCATCAACAATATCCTGTTCGAAGACAAATCTTTCAACACCAACATAGGGGGCGACGGCTTCTCGACGGGGGGCACAGCTGCCAACTACAACCGGGTTAACAAACGGTGGAACTGGCAGAACACAGCACAATACGACCGTACGTTTGGTGAAAAGCACAACTTCTCGTTGCTGGTAGGCAGCGAACAACAGCATACCGAAACGGAGCGCTGGGGTGCTAGCCGAACCAACATTGCTGATCCATTCCTGACCAACTACCAGGGCACGTTTACCAATATCTCGGCAGCAGGTAACTTCCAAGGTGAAAACTATTTACTCTCCTACTTCGGTCGTCTGAACTACGATTTCGGTAAGAAGTACCTGGCATCCTTCAACTTCCGGCGCGACGGCTACTCGGCTTGGGCCGAGAAGTGGGGTAACTTCTACGGCGCTTCGCTCGGCTACATTGTGTCAGAGGAGGACTTCTGGAAGAACTCTAGCTTTGCCGAGAAATTCAACTTCCTGAAACTTACAGGGAGCTACGGTGAAGTGGGCAACAGCCAAGGCGTTGACGACTACGCCTCGCTGTTCACCTACGAAAACAGCCTGTACGGCGACAACGCCACCCTGTATTTCAGCAACCCTGGCAGCCCGCTCCTCACCTGGGAAACCAGCAAGAAAACGGATGCAGGTCTTACGTTTGGGGCATTCGGCGACCGGCTCACCGGTGACGTCACCTACTACCGCAACCTCGTGGACGGTCTGATTCTGCGAGTACCGCAGGCTCCGTCTAAAGGCATTCCGGGTTCCACCCCCGGCGACGTTGCCAACATCAACAACAACACGTACCTAGCCAACGTGGGCTCGATGCGTAATACGGGTATCGAACTGAATCTAAGAGGCATTGCAGTGCAGACCGCCAACTTCACCTGGACGGTAAGCGGCAACTATACCACCCTCAAGAACCGAGTGTTGAGTTTGGCCACGGAAGGCCAACGCATTGGTACGCCTACCTCCCTGGAAACAGTAAACTACACGGAAGTGGGTCGTTCGGTTGGAGAGCTATTGGCAGTGCCCTCGTTGGGCGTGAATCCAGAAAACGGCCAGCGGATGATTCAGAAAGCCAACGGCGTTGTGGCTCAATACAACCACCTCGGCTTGGGCTGGACGGACGTAGCCACTGGTTTGGCCACCGCGGCCCCCAACCAATTAGTTGATGGCCGGTACTTTGGCCCAACGCTGCCCAAATGGTATGGAGGCTTTGATAACACCTTCCAGTACAAGAGCTTTGATTTGGGGGTGTTCATTCAATTCTCCGGCGGCAACTACCTCTACAATGGTACCAAGTCGGGCCTGCATGACCAGCGCTTCTGGAACAACGATGTCGATATTCTAAACCGCTGGACCGAAACCAACACCAATGCTGAATGGCCACGGGTGGTGTATGGTGACAACGTATCAAACGGCTCGGCCTTAGTGATGTCGTCGAACATCGAGAAAGGCGACTTTGCGCGTCTGCGCAACGTGTCGCTGGGCTACAACGTGAAGCCTTCGGTCCTGACTCGGTTTAATGTTTCCAGCGTGCGGGTATACGCTCAGGTGCAGAACGCGGCCCTGATTACCGGCTATTCGGGTATCGATCCTGAAATCTCTACCAACGCCACCTCGGGCTCCAACGCCAACACCGGCGCCGGCGTCGACCGTAACTCGGTTGGTCAGGCTCGGACATACACGGTGGGTTTCAACATTGGTTTCTAATTACGGCAGTCTAATGAAGTCATCACTTAAAAAAATACTTACCGCCGGAGCATGCACCTCTGCGCTGGCGTTCAGCTTATTCTCCTGCCAGTCCGATCTATTGGACCCGGTACCTACCACTTTGTATCCACAGGAAGTGGTATTCGACACGCCAGCACGTGTGCTGTTGCAAGTCAATAGCCTGTATTCCTATGTGAAAGTGGGCAACTTCTTGGGCGGACGCTACCAGGTGTATAGTGATGTGCGGGCCAATGATTTTATCAACCGTACCAACAACGGCGTAACAGCGCTGGGGGTATGGAACCACACTCTCAATGAGACTTCTCAGAACGATGTCTGGAACCTATGGACGGCTGGTTATGCAGCTATCAACCAGGCCAACTTGTTTTTGGCGGGTCTTGAGGCCAACACGGCCAAGTTTGCGGCCACTCCTTTTCCAGCCAACTACAACGGCACCGTTGCCCAATACCGAGCCGAAGCGCGCCTGCTACGTGCCCTGAGTTACTACTCGCTGTTGCAGTTATACGCCCGGCCTTATACCGACGGCAATGGCAGCAAGCCTGGCCTCCCGCTGCGCTTACAGCCCGAAACGGACGGCACCAACAACGACCTAGCCCGCAGCACCGTGGGGGAGGTATACACCCAGATTCTGGCCGACCTCGATTCAGCTGAGGCAAAGCTTCCGCTTACTTATGGTGCCTCGGCTGCTACGCTCAATGTGACGCGCGCGCACCGCAACACAGCTATTGCGCTAAAAACACGGGTGTACTTAAGTATGGGCCGCTATGCCGACGTAATCAGGGAGGCTAATAAGATAGTGCCGACTGCTGCTCCTTTTGTTGCGCCTTCGGGCGTGAGACACGAGCTGAATCCTTCCATAACGGCCGTATTTACGGCTCCACAGGAAACCTCCGAAAGCATTCTGAGTTTCCCATTTACAGCCCAGAATGCACCGGGCACGCAGAACCAATTGGCGTTCTACTACCGTCCGGCCTCAGTAGGCAATGGGGAATACTTCCTCAACAACGGCGCCGGCGGTATCCTGAACAACGCAGGTTTCCGGCAGACCGATGTGCGTCGTACCAGCCTGATTACGCCGCTGGTTAGCATGACCGGCACGACTTACTACCTGAACAAGTACCCGAACGGTACACCTTACACCGACAAGGCACCCGTCATTCGCTATGCGGAAGTTATGCTGAGCTTGGCCGAAGCCCGCTTTCGCACAGTTGGCCCCACCGATCCGCAGGCAGTGGCCCTGTTGAATGCCGTGCTTCAACGCTCCAATCCAATTCCAACTCCTGCGACCAATCCACCAACTCCTCCTGTCACGTACCCAGAATTCACCTCTACGGCGCAAGCTGTTGATGCTGTGTTGCTGGAACGCCGTATCGAGTTTCTAGGGGAAGGTATCCGCAACATCGACCTCATGCGGAATTTGCTGCCGATTCCGGCTAAGGGTACCGTTAGTGCGGTTTCCCCTACTGATCCTGCTTCGCGCAATTACATCTGGCCTATTCCAAGCACGGAATTGGCAACCAACCGCTTGATGACGCGCAACGAGTAGCCTCACCGAGCATAAAAAAAGCCTCTCAAAGCAGAGGCTTTTTTATGCTCGGTGAGGCAAGTAATACATCGTACAAGCTCGCCTCACTGACGGCAGTAACTACAGGTTCACTTACCTCAAGTGAGAACTGCTCCGACCTGCGCAAAACCATGCAGCCTCCTTTTACTGGCAGCGTCCTTGATTTGCGTATTTTGATACTTGTGCCTAAACTGCTGTTTGTACTCCTTCCTTTCCAACCAAACCGTTCCTTAATTTGAAAAGACGTGATTTTGTCGGCCTTACTGGCTTGGCTACCGGGGCACTTTTTCTGCCCACCGTTCCGGGCTTGGGTGGCAACCCAGTGGATCCGGCTCGACTGCTGATAGCCGCAGACCCCGCCGTTAATAAGCGCTTAGCCGATGCCGCCCTGAATGCGGCCAAAGCGGCGGGTGCTACCTATACTGATGTACGGATTGGCCGCTACCTCAACCAAAGCATCTTCACCCGCGAAAAACAAGTCCAGAACATAGCCAGCGGTGAAAGCTTCGGTGCGGGCGTTCGGGTTATTGCCAACGGTACTTGGGGATTTGCGGCTACCAATACGGTGACGGAGGCTGGCCTCGCCAAAGCGGCACAACTAGCCGTGCAGATTGCCAAGGCCAACTCGAAAGTGCAGAAAGAGCAAGTGAAACTGGCACCCCAGCAGGGCTACGGCACGGTAAGCTGGAAAACGCCGATTCAGCAAAATGCTTTTGAAGTACCGGTGAAGCAGAAAGTAGAACTACTGCTGGCGGCCAATGCCAAAGCACTAGAGAATGGCGCCTCCTTCGTCAATTCCTCGCTGTTCCAGATCAACGAGCAGAAGTATTTCGCCAGCACCGACGGCTCCTACATCGACCAGGATGTGCATCGCATTTGGCCAACCTTAAGCGTGACGGCTATCGATAAGGCCTCGGGTAAGTTCCGCTCCCGGGATGCTATGTCGGCCCCGATGGGCTTGGGTTACGAGTATCTGACACCAAAAGCTGCTGATAAGATTCCGGGCCCGGCTGGCTCCGACGTTATTGGCTACAAAAACAGCTACGACATTCTGGAGGATGCGGCCGCCGCTGCCAAACATGCCCGCGCGAAGCTAACGGCTAAGAGCGTGGTGCCCGGCAAGTATGACCTGGTACTCGACCCCAACCACCTCGGCCTGACCATTCATGAGTCGGTGGGCCACCCTACCGAGCTGGACCGGGTGCTCGGTTACGAAGCCAATTACGCCGGTACTTCTTTTGCCACTCAGGAATGGAAGGCCAAGAATATCCCGTTCGGTTCCAAGCAAGTCAACATTGTAGCCGACAAGCTCCAGCCCGGTTCTTTGGGCGCGGTTGGGTATGATGATGAGGGCGTGAAAACCAAGCAGTGGGACCTCATCAAAGAAGGCAAGCTCGTCGATTACCAGAAGATTCGCGACCAAGCGCACATCGTTGGCCAGAAGGAATCGGATGGATGCTGCTACGCGGATTCGTGGAGTTCGGTGCAGTTCCAGCGCATGCCCAACGTGAGCTTGCAGCCGGGCAAAGAGAAGATGAGCGTGGACGAGATGGTAAGCAAGGTAGATAAAGGCATCTTCATTGCTGGCCGCGGCTCCTACTCTATCGACCAGCAGCGCTACAACTTCCAGTTTGGCGGGCAGGTGTTCTACGCCATCGACAAAGGCAAGATTACGGGCATGCTCGAAGACGTGGCCTACCAGGCCAACACGCAAGAGTTCTGGAACTCCTGCGCTGGCTCCTGCGACCAGTCCGACTACCGCCTATTTGGGTCGTTCTTCGACGGCAAAGGGCAGCCGAGCCAAGTATCGGCGGTGAGCCACGGTTCGGCCACCACCCGTTTCAACGGTGTTAATGTCATCAATACAGCCCGGAAAATTGGTTGATTGCTGATAGCCAGGGGCTGGTGTTGAGGTAACTCTTCCATAACCACCAGCTACGTATCAACAAGCATCAACCACAATTAGCAAGCAACAACTCAACAGTTACCTAATGGCAATTCTTTCCCAAGACGAATCCCAGGCCATCCTTAAGAAGGTCCTTAGTTTCAGTACCTCCGACGAGTGTGAAGCTACGCTCAGCGGCAGCAACGGCGGCAACGTCCGCTCGGCCCGCAACGCCATCAGTACCAGCGGTGCTGCTGATGACGTGAGCTTAGCGGTGGAAGCGCGGTTCGGCAAACGCTCGGGTGTAGCCACTTGCAACGAGTTCGACGATGCCACGCTGCGCCGCTGCGTGCAACGGGCCGAAGAAATTGCCAAGCTGGCCCCCGAGAGCCCAGAGTACATGCCCCTGCTCGGAGCCCAGACGTATATTGCTGCTCCCAAGTCGTTTGCAGCGTCCACGGCCGGCATCACCCCCGACTTCCGCGCAACGCAGATCGGTAAAACCATGAAGATCTGCGACGAGAAAAAAGTGACTTCGGCTGCTTTCCTCAACGACGAAGCCGGCTTTGTGGCCAAGCGCAACAACAAAGGCCTGGAAGCCTATCAGCAGTACACCAACTTGTCGTTCAGCATCACGGTACGTACCCCCGACGGGACTGGCTCCGGCTACGCCACTGGTGATTACAACGATGCCGCCGGATTCGACGCTGGCACCCTGACGCAAGTAGCGGCCGACAAGGCTGCTATGTCGCGCAATGCCAAAGCCATTGAGCCCGGCAAGTACACCGTTATTCTGGAGCCTGCGGCCTTGGTAGCCAATACCGACGCCTCGTTGCTGGCGGCTTTAATGAACGCGCTGGATGCTCGCAACGCCGACGAAGGCCGCAGCTTCCTCAGCAAAAAAGGCGGCGGTAACCGCAAAGGCGAAAAGCTGTTCGACGAGCGGGTAACCATCTACTCAGACCCCACCAACGCCGAAATTGCCAGCCTCACGTTTGCTGGCGACGGTCGTCCGCAGAAGAAGATGACTTGGATTGAGAAGGGCGTAGTGAAAAACCTCTACACGTCTCGGTTTTGGGCCCAGAAAGCGGGTATTCCAGACATTCCACGGCCCGGCGGCTGGATCATGGAAGGCGGCACCCAGAGCGTACAAGACATGATTAAGGGTACTGCCAAAGGTATTCTCGTGACGCGTCTGTGGTACATCCGCCCCGTTGACCCGCAGACGCTGCTGTACACGGGCCTCACCCGCGACGGAACCTTCTATATCGAGAACGGCAAGATCAAGCACCCGGTGAAGAACTTCCGCTTCAACGAGTCGCCCATTATCATGCTCAACAACCTGGAAGCTATTGGCAAGCCCGTGCGCGTGAATGGTAACCTCGTGCCGCCGCTCAAGATTCGGGACTTCACGTTCACCAGCCTCTCGGACGCGGTGTAAGCAGTAGCCCGAAGCGTGCCTTCGGGCTGCGTATCCTCTCTTTCTACTTCTCTATTCAGTACTGCTTTGAAAAGACGTGACTTTGTAGGGCTTACCGGCTTGGCTACCGGAGCTCTGTTTATACCTAGCATCCCCGGTTTTGGCAGCGGCATCGAGGTAGACCCCTTGCGCCTGCTGGACGCCGCCGTGGACCCTGCTGTTAAGAAAAAGCTAGCCGATGCGGCCTTAAATGCTGCTAAGGCAGCCGGCGCCACGTACACCGACGTACGGATTGGGCGCTACCTCAACCAAGGCGTTTTCACCCGCGAAAAGCAGGTGCAAAACATCCTGAGCACTGAAAGTTATGGTGCTGGTATCCGAGTAATTGCCAACGGCACTTGGGGATTCGCCTCCACCAACCAAGTAACGGAAGCTGGCCTGGCCAAAGCTGCCCAGTTGGCCGTGCAGATTGCCAAAGCCAACTCGAAAGTACAGAAGGCCCAGGTGCAGCTTGCGCCTCAAAAAGGCTTCGGCGAGGTCTCGTGGAAGGCCCCTATTCAGCAGAACGCCTTCGAAGTGCCCATCAAGGATAAAGTAGATATCCTATTGGCAGCCAATGCCAAGGCCATGGAAAACGGCGCCTCGTTTGTCAACTCGGTGCTATTCCAGGTAAACGAGCAGAAGTACTTTGCTAGCACCGACGGCTCCTACATCGACCAAGACATTCACCGCATCTGGCCGACCTTCGGGGTTACGGCTATCGACCGGGCGTCGGGCAAATTCCGCTCCCGGCAGTCGTTGAGTTCTCCTATGGGCATGGGCTACGAATACCTGACGCCCAAGGCGGCCGACAAGGTTGCCGGCCCGGCTGGCTCCAACGTTATTGGCTACAAAAACAGCTACGACATCTTGGAAGATGCCGCCGCTGCCGCCAAGCAGGTGAAGGAAAAGCTGACGGCCAAGAGTGTGGTACCGGGAAAGTACGACCTAGTGCTCGACCCACACCACTTGGGTTTGACCATCCACGAATCGGTGGGCCACCCTACCGAGCTGGACCGGGTGCTCGGCTACGAAGCCAACTACGCGGGTACGAGCTTCGCTACGCTGGAGTGGAAAGCCAAGAACATTCCGTATGGCTCCAAGCAAGTCAACATTGTGGCTGATAAGCTCCAGCCGAACTCGTTAGGCGCGGTTGGGTACGACGACGAAGGCGTGAAAACCAAAGAGTGGGACCTTATCAAAGAAGGCAAGCTGATCGACTACCAGAAGATTCGCGACCAGGCCGCTATGGTGGGTCAGAAAGAGTCGGACGGATGCTGCTACTCGCAGTCGTGGCAGGATGTGCAGTTCCAGCGCATGCCTAACGTGAGCTTGCGCCCCGGCACCGCCAAATTGAGCGTGGACGAGATGGTAAGCAAGGTAGATAAAGGCATCTACATTGCCGGCAACGGCTCGTTCTCCATCGACCAGCAGCGCTACAACTTCCAGTTTGGCGGCCAAGTGTTCTACGCCATCGACAAAGGCAAGATTACGGGCATGCTCGAAGACGTGGCCTATCAGGCCAATACGCAAGAGTTCTGGAACTCCTGCGCCGGCTCCTGCGACCAGTCCGACTACCGCCTCGCGGGCTTCTTCAACGACGGCAAAGGACAGCCCGCACAGAGCTCGGCGGTGAGCCACGGTTCGGCCACCACCCGCTTCAACGGCGTCAACGTCATCAATACGGCCCGCAAAATTGGCTAGGGAAACGGGTGACATAAGCTTGTCGCTTTTCGCCTAGTAGGTTGCCCGTCCGGTTTGCGCCGGGCGGGCATTTACTTTTCATTCGGTTTCTTGAATATTTTAGCAACCTTGATCTGGAAGTAGCATCCATAGCACATGGGAAACCTGTTCCTGCCTGCTTCCTTCAGTTCTTTTCTCACCTTCTAATTCTCAAGCACTTTGAAAAGACGTGACTTTATGGGGCTGACTGGCCTGGCGGCCGGGGGCCTGCTGCTACCGAGTATACCCGGGTTGGGAGGTATGCTCGTGGACCCCGAGCAACTGCTCGAAGTCATGGACCCAGCCCTGAAAAAGCGCTTGGCCGATGCTGCCCTGAACGCTGCAAAATCTGCCGGTGCTTCGTATGCCGATGTGCGCATTGGGCGCTACCTCAATCAGTACGTTTTCACCCGCGAAAAACAGGTGCAGAATATTACCAGCACGGAAAGCCTCGGAGCGGGGGTTCGGGTATTGGTGAATGGTGCGTGGGGGTTTGCGTCAACCAACACCATAACGGAAGCTGGCGTAGCGGCGGCGGCTCGCTCGGCAACGGCCATTGCCAAAGCCAACCAGAAGGGGCAGAAACAACCTGTGCAGTTGGCGCCACAACAAGGCTACGGCGAGGTCAGCTGGAAGACGCCCATCCAGAAAAACCCTTTCGAAGTACCCGTAAAGGAAAAGGCCGACTTGCTGCTGGCCGCCAATGCCAAGGCCCTCGAAAACGGCGCTAACTACATCAATTCGGCGCTATTCCAGGTGAACGAGCAGAAGTACTTCGCCAGCACCGACGGCTCCTATATCGACCAGGATGTGCACCGCATCTGGCCCACGTTTACCGTCACGGCCATTGACAAGGCAACCGGCAAGTTCCGTTCGCGCGAGTCGATGTCGGCGGCCATGGGGTTGGGCTACGAGTACCTGACGCCCGGCGGCAGCGAGAGAGTAGCAGGTCCTACGGGCACGACGGTAATCGGCTACAAGCAGCGCTACGACATTCTGGAAGATGCCGCGCAGGCAGCCAAACACGCCAAGGAAAAGCTGACGGCTAAAAGCGTAGTGCCCGGTAAGTACGACCTGGTGCTCGACCCTGGCCACTTGGGTTTGACCATCCACGAATCGGTGGGCCACCCTACCGAGTTGGACCGGGTGCTCGGCTACGAAGCCAACTATGCTGGTACGAGCTTCGCCACCTTAGAGTGGAAAGCCAAGAACATTCCGTATGGCTCCAAGCAAGTGAATATTGTAGCCGACAAGTTGCAGCCCGGTTCTTTGGGCGCGGTTGGGTATGATGACGAGGGCGTGAAAACCAAGCAGTGGGACCTCATCAAAGAAGGCAAGTTGGTGAACTATCAGAAAATTCGGGACCAAGCTGCCGTAGTTGGGCAGCAAGAATCAGACGGGTGCTGCTATGCCGATGCCTGGAGTTCGGTGCAGTTTCAGCGCATGCCTAACGTAAGCTTACAACCCGGCACCGCTAAGCAGAGCGTGGACGAAATGATCAGCAAGGTGGATAAGGGTATCTACATTGCGGGTGCTGGCTCCTACTCTATCGACCAGCAGCGCTACAACTTCCAATTTGGCGGCCAGGTGTTTTATGCCATTGAGAAAGGCAAAATAGCCGGCATGATTGAGGACGTGGCCTACCAGGCCAACACGCAAGAGTTCTGGAACTCCTGCGCTGGCTCCTGCGACCAGTCCGACTACCGGCTCATGGGCACCTTCTTCGATGGCAAGGGTCAGCCGAGCCAGATTTCGGCGGTGAGCCACGGTTCGGCTACTACCCGCTTCAACGGCGTCAACGTCATCAACACGGCACGGAAAATTGGCTAGTTAATGCGCTTGAACTATCATTCCGACGCAGGAGGAATCTAGAGTAATCGGTTAACGACTTCACTCAGATTCCTCGCTTCGCTCGGAATGACAGCGCCATCTGCTCTATAGCAACCAACAACTAGCCAGCAAGCAACAACTCAACAATCACCCCATGGCAATACTTTCTCAAGACGAAGCGCAGGCCATCCTTAAAAAGGTCCTGAGCTTCAGCACCGCCGACGAGTGCGCGGGCCAGCTCAATGGCCGCACCACCGGCAACATTCGTTACGCTCGCAACAACGTGAGCACCGCCGGCTCGTCCGACAACGTGAGCCTGTCCGTAGAAGCCCGGTTCGGTAAACGCTCAGGTGTGGCCACCTGCAACCAGTTCGACGATGCCACCCTGCGGCGGTGCGTGCAGCGGGCCGAAGAAATTGCCAAGCTGGCCCCCGAAGACCCCGAATATATGCCCATGCTCGGGCAGCAGCAGTTCCTCACGCCCAACAGTTACGCCGCGGCCACAGCCGGCATCACGGCCGACTTCCGCGCTCAAGTGGCCGCCGACAGCATTGCGCTCTGCGAACCTCGTAAGCTCACAGCCGCTGGCTACCTCGAAGACGGCCCAAGTTTCGTGGCTATCCGCAACAACAAAGGACTGGAAGGCTACCAGCAATTCACGCAGCTAGATTATTCGGTAACGGTGCGCACTGCCGATGGCACTGGCTCGGGCTACGCCGTGGCCGACTACACCGACGTAGCTAAGTTCAACGCCAAGACGCTCACCAGCATTGCCGCCACCAAAGCTGCAGGTTCGGTAGGGGCCAAGGCCATCGAGCCCGGCAAATACACCGTTATTCTGGAGCCCGCCGCCCTGGTTTCCGATGAAGGCATTCTGAACCGCATGATCTATGCCCTGGGGGCCCGCGAAGCCGACGAAGGCCGCAGCTTCCTCAGCAAAAAAGGCGGTGGCAACAAGCTCGGCGAAAAGATGTTCGACCCGCGCGTGACCATCTACTCCGACCCGCTCAACGCCACGGCTCCCGGCCGCGTATTCGACGACGAAGGGATGCCCGTTAAGCGCATGACGTGGGTGGAGAAAGGCGTGATGAAGAACCTGTACTACTCGCGCTACTGGGCCGAGAAAAGCAAGAAGCCCGCCACGGCCTTCCCCGGCGGTTTCATCATGGAAGGTGGCACCCAGAGCGTTGATGACCTCATTAAAGGCACGGCTAAAGGCATCCTGGTCACGCGCCTCTGGTACATCCGCGACGTTGACCCGCAGACACTCCTTGTCACCGGCCTCACCCGCGACGGAACCTTCTACATCGAAAACGGCAAGATCAAGCACCCCATCAAGAACATGCGCTTCAACGAAAGCCCGGTTATCATGCTCAACAACATCGAGGCCATGGGCAAGTCGGTGCGCTTGGGCGGCAACATGGTGCCCCCGTTGAAGATTCGGGACTTCACCTTCACTAGCCTCTCCGACGCGGTGTAAGATCAGAAGTACGTTTGGCAGCAAACAACAGCGGCTTGCTCTACAGAGCAAGCCGCTGTTGTTTGCTGCTTGAGTGCTCATGGCAGCACCTATTTCCCGAACTTGATACCGACGGATGCCTGAATCACGCGGTTTTTCAGGCGGGGGTCGTTGGCGCCGTTTAGGTCAGCTACGTCGTTGATGTTGTTGAGGCCCGCAGTGTAGCGCACGCCCAAGATGAGGCTACCCAACTCCAAACCAGCTCCGGCAGCAAGGGCGAAGTCGTTTTTCTTGTAGTTATTGTCGGCGGTGCGGTTGACAGGGCCGTAGCCGTCGGCGGCATTGATGCGGAGCGTGCCGTTTTCGCGGGCACCGAGCAGTACGCCAAACTGTGGGCCACCCTCTACATATACCGGACCCACCTTCACGTGAGCCAGCACCGGAATGTTAAGGTAGTGCAGCTTGGTATCGTAGTGGGCCACAGCGGACTTAAACTGTGAGCCTTGCAAGGAGTACAGCACTTCGGGCTGAATAGACAACGGACCAAGTATCGGTAGCCGAACGAAGGCCCCTACGTGGTAGGTGGTCTGGTAATCGGTGTTCATGTTGATGTTCTGGCCATCGAGCACGGCGTTGTTGACGCCAGCTTTGATGCCGAATTGAGCTTGGGCGTGGCTGGCAGCACCTAGCAGGAAGAAAAGGAAGGCAAAAAGTCGCAAGGATTTCATAGCAGAAAAAGAAGAATGTTTTTACATAAACCATGTAAACGCAAAATCATTGCCATATTCACCCGCTTATTGAAATATCTTTTTCACTTGTTTGTCAAGCACATGCGCGGTAGGGATTTTTAGAGCCAGCAACCGATTTTCTCCTACGTGAGCCACCTCCCGCATTTATTTTTGTCTGTTATTGGCTGCCCGTAGTGGTCTTGCCTTTCACCTTATCATCCCGCATGCCTGTTCCTTTCACTTTCGTGCGTCTGCAATACCGCTCCGGCGACTGGGATGGCGTAGACGAGCGAATGCCAACCAACCTGCTACACTCTCTGATTCAGTACACCAAAATACCCGTCAATCAGAAAGAGAAAGTAGTAGCCCTCGACTCACCGGAGCTGTTCCGGCACCCCTTCTGCTACTTATCGGGGCACCGGCTGGTACAGTTTTCGGCGCAGGAAAAAGCGAATTTTACGCAGTACGTGCGCAACGGTGGCTTCGTATTCGTCGACGACTGCAACCACGACATCGACGGCCTATTTGCCCGTTCCTTCGAGGAGCAGATGCGGCAATGCTTCGGCACTGGCGCCCTCAAGAAGATTCCCAAAACGCACGTCATCTACTCGCAGTTCTTCAAGTTTCCTGACGGGCCCCCACCCACATCCTTCGAGCTAAACGGCTGGGGCGACGACCTGGTGCACGACTACCTGAAAGGCATTGAAATCAACGGCCGCCTCGGTGTGCTCTATTCCAACAAAGACTACGGCTGCGAGTGGGACTACGACTTCCGCAACAAACGCTTCCTAGCCGAAGACAACACCAAATTCGGCGTCAATATTCTGCTGTACGCGCTAACAGCGTGACCCCACCCCCGGCCCCTCCCCCTCCGGGAGAGGGGTGCCGAACGATAGTGCTTCATTAGAACGCACCCCTCTCCTGCAGGGGAGGGGCCGAGGGTGGGGTCAACGAAACGCCTGAGGCAGCTTTTCCAACAGCAATGGTTGCAACGGCGCGGGTAGTAGCCTGCCTTGCGCATCGAACACGCCTAGCTGCTGTAGCCATGCCTCGAACTCTGGGGCGGCGCGCAGATTGAGCACGCTGCGGATGTAGAGTGCATCGTGGAAGGACGTGGATTGGTAGTTGAGCATGATGTCGTCGGCGCCGGGCACGCCCATGATGAAGTTGCAGCCAGCCACGCCTAGTAGCGTGAGTAGGGTATCCATGTCGTCTTGGTCGGCTTCGGCGTGGTTGGTGTAGCAGATGTCCATGCCCATGGGCAGGCCGAGCAGCTTACCGCAAAAATGGTCTTCCAGCGCCGCTCGGATGATTTGCTTGCCGTCGTAGAGGTACTCGGGGCCGATGAAGCCGACCACCGAGTTGACGAGCAGCGGCTTGAAACGGCGGGCTACGGCGTAAGCACGGGCTTCGCAGGTTTGCTGGTCGAGGCCGTGGTGGGCGTTGGCGCTAAGGGCGCTGCCCTGGCCAGTTTCGAAGTACATAACGTGCTGGCCCACTGTCCCTCGATTGAGGCTAAGCGTGGCTTGCCACGCCTCATCGAGCAGCGACAGATTGATACCGAAGCTGGCATTGGCAGCCTCCGTACCGGCAATACTCTGAAATGTCAGGTCCACTGGGGCTTGCTGCCGCACCAGTTCCAGCGTGGTCGTGACGTGGCACAGCACGCACGACTGCGTGGGAATGGCATACTGCTGCCGAATAGCGTCGAGCATTTCCAGCAGGTTCCGAACTGCAGCAGGATTGTCGGTGGCGGGGTTGATGCCGATAACGGCGTCGCCGCTGCCGTAGAGTAGGCCGTCGAGGAGGCTGGCGGCAATGCCGCGGGCGTCGTCGGTGGGGTGGTTGGGCTGCAGACGGGTAGCTAGGTGGCCCCGCTGGCCCAACGTGTTGCGAAACTGCGTTATCACCTCGCACTTGCGAGCCACGGCAATCAGTTCTTGGTTGCGCATGAGCTTACTGACGGCGGCCACCATTTCCGGGGTCAGGCCGGGGGCCAATAGCTGAAGCGTAGGCGTGTCAGTGGTATCAGCCAGCAACCAGTCGCGCAATTGCCCCACCGTGAAGTGGCTAACAGGTGCAAACGCGGCGGCATCGTGCGTGTCGAGAATCAGGCGCGTTACCTCGTCCTGCTCGTAGGGAATGAGTGCTTCGTTGAGAAAATTTCGGAGCGGAACTTCAGCCAACGTAAGCTGAGCGGCTACCCGCTCTTCATACGTTTCGGCAGCCACCCCCGCCAGCACGTCGCCCGACCGTAGCGGGGTGGCCTTTGCCAGCAGCGTTTTCAGATCAACAAATTGATAGACCCTATTGCGAATGGTATGGTGGTAGGCCATAAGAGAATTCTCTAAGAGGCATTTCAAGCTAATTTCTAGTTCGCCAGAACGGTGTACAGCTGTCTAGTTGGGTCTTACCTTTTACATCAACGCCCACCGTCGTGGTGTCAATGCTACAACGCCGGTAGGCTTTTTTAAGTCGTTGTTGGGTAACGCGAACAGCTTCTAGATTATTCTTGGGAAGGCAGTTCTACTACCTTTCTTGTGTTGCTACCACTGCCTTTGGCTTCGCCAAGCCCAGCAGCCTATATACCCCTAGCAACAACCCCAGGCCCACGAAAAACACTAAGCTCAGCAGCCAGTTGTAATACATAATAGCCCCCAAGCTCACCAACGACAATACCGTAGCAATCAGCGGAAACCAAGGGTAAAACGGCGTAACGAACGGCCGCACCAGGTTGGGTTCTTTCCGCCGCAGCACAAACAAACTCAGCAAACTAACCAGGTACATCAGCACCGCGCCCAACACCGACAGAATAATAAGCTTGTCGGTGGTACCTGTCAGCAGCGATACGCAACCCACTACCCCACCGGCCACCAAAGCCCAGTGTGGCGTTTGGAACCGCGGGTTAACGCGGGCCAGAAAGCCCGGCAGATAGCCGCTGCGCGCCAAGGCAAACACCTGCCGCGAGTACCCAATGATGGTGCCGTGAAACGAAGCCACCAAGCCAAACAAGCCAATGCTGGCAAACACTTTGGTCCAAGGGCTGCCTTTGCCCAGCGCATAACTCAACGCCTCAGGCAGCGGATAGTCAATGGTGCTGAGGCGGTGCCAGTCGGTAACGCCGCCGGTAAGGACCATCACGCCTAGGGCCAGCAATACCAGCGTGAGCAAGCCATAGGTATAGCCGATGGGGATGGTGCGCCTCGGCTCCTCTACTTCTTCGGCCACCATGGCTACACCCTCAATAGCCAGGTAAAACCAGATGGCAAACGGCAAAGCGGCAAACACACCCGCCGCGCCAAAAGGCATAGGGTCGGCGAGGAAGTTGCTGGCCTTGAAATGCGGTGCCACCAGTCCCATAAATACCAGCAGCTCTGCCACGGCCAGCAAAGTAACCACCAACGAAAACAACGCCGACTCCTTGATGCCCAGCAGGTTGATGCCGATAAACACTACGTAGCTGCCCAGCGCCGTAGCCAGTACGGGTACGCTCGGGTACAAGAAGTGCACGTAGCTGCCTAGTGCAAACGCAATGGCCGGCGGCGCGAACAAAAACTCCACTAGCGTGGCATAGCCAGCCACAAATCCGCCCACGGGGCCCAGCGCCCGGTGGGCATAGGCAAACGGCCCACCGGCATGCGGAATGGCCGTTGTTAGTTCCGTAAAGCTGAAAATGAACGTGATGTAGAGTACCGTAATCAGGAGCGTGGCCACCAGAAACCCAACGGTGCCCGAAACTGCCCAGCCGTAGTTCCAGCCGAAGTACTCGCCGGAAATAACTAGCCCTACCGCAATGGCCCATAGGTGCAGCGGCTTCAGTACTTTCTTTAAGGCCGGCGACGGGGCAGCATCGTTCATACAATAGGCGAAAGGGGTTCAGCTACACCCTTAACATAGCGCTAATTGCACAAAATCACCAACGGAAAACCATGCAGGACTGACCTGACCAACTAGCCCATTGCACTTGATCTGGTATCGGTGTGGTGTGGTTGTGTGGCCTCCTGTTGGGCTCCCGTACGTTCAACCTGTTTTCACCTCTTGCAGGTACGCCATTATTCCGCCCTTCAGATTATACAGGTTATCGAACCCGAAGTGCTCTTCCAACTGGCGGATGGCTTTTGTGCTACGGCCGCCCGTTTTGCAGTGTACTACTACTTTTCGGTGGCGGTCAATCTTATCGGTATTGTCTTGTAGTGTATCTAGTGGCAGCAGCAGGGCGTCCATGTTGGCGCTGGCATATTCATCTGGCTGGCGCACGTCAATCAATTGAAAATCTTCCCCTGCGTTCTGCCACTCATGAAGCTGGGCAACGGTAATTTCCCGCACTGGCTTTTCAATTACCGGCATACCACAGAACTGCTCGTAATCAATCAGCTTGTCGATGGTTGGGTTCGTGCCGTTGAGCGGATTATCGGAGCTGCGCTTGATGTTGAAGGTGCGGGATTGAAAGCTTAGCGCATCGAAATTAAACAAGCGCCCACTGAGCACTTCTCCTACGCCCGTCACAACCTTGATAACTTCCAGCGCTTGTAGGCTGCCAATTATACCAGGCAACACGCCCAATACGCCACCTTCCGCACAACTCGGAACCATTCCTGGAGGTGGCGGAGTGGCGTACAAATCACGGTAGTTGGGACCTAGCTCACCCGCACTATCCCGGTAGTTGAACACCGAAACCTGGCCTTCAAACTGCAGAATGGACGCGTAGACGTTGGGCTTGCCAAGCAGTACGCACGCGTCGTTTACCAGGTAGCGGGTCGGAAAATTGTCGGTACCATCGGCCACCACATCATACTCTCCAATCAGCTCTAAGGCGTTTGCAGAGGTTAACGGGGTGTTGTACACCTCAATTTGGATGTATGGATTCAACGCCTGTAGCCGACGCTTCGCCGCTTCCGCTTTGGGCTGCCCAATTTCCTCCACTCCAAACAACACCTGCCGATGCAAGTTGCTGTCCTCAACGACATCGAAATCCACGATGCCAATCGTACCGACCCCAGCAGCAGCTAGATACAGCAGCATAGGGCTCCCCAAACCACCCGAACCCACTACCAGCACTCTAGCTGCTTTCAGCTTCTTCTGCGATTCCAGCCCAAACTCAGGAATAATAATGTGGCGGTCATAACGAGCCAGCTCTGCCGCGGAGAATGCTAGGGCATTGTGATCCATATACTTATGCTTTTGGTTGATCTATTCCTCCGGCTATGGCAGGCACAATACTAATAACAGAGGTGGCTTGCACCGGGGTCTGCTCTTGCTGCAAAGCACGAATGTCATCGTCGCCCACAAATATGTTGATGAACGAAGGGATTTTTCCGTCTGGGGTGCGCAGGTGCCTTTTAAGCTCAGGATACTGAAGGGTCAACTCACTTACAACATCGGACACGGTGGTTGCCGACACTTGTACCCGCGAGGCGTTGCCCGTGAATTTCCGTAGCGGCGTTGGAACAATTACAGTTGCCATGGCTTTAAAATGAATCGGTGATGTGTATTGGTTCGTTCTCGAAGTGCCCTTCATCACTCAAACGCCAGGATTGCACATCGTCAACTCTTCCGCCCAGCACCGAAACAATCAGATAAGAGAAGTACGGAAATGCGGCTTGGCTATCGTGTTTCGAGGGCACAGCGGAATGTTCGGGATGAGAATGGTACACGCCAAGCAGTTGCATCTGCTTTTGCTCGGCGAACTGCTCGGCAAACAGGTAATCTTTAGGTGCTATGCGGAACCGCAAACGCTTGTCGTTTTGCTCGGCATTTGCCACAGCCATAGTTTCCGTGACAACACGGCCAGCCTCTTTGTCGTGACCGAATACAAACCCACAGCATTCCTCAGGTGAGGATGCCGCGTGAGCTTGAATTTTGTCTAATAAGGCCTTATGGATGCGCATCATTAGTTACCGTTGTTTCCCAAGCAGCCAACTACTTATGGTGTAGACCGGGCACAGAAAAAGGGCTCCGTGAGCCGGCTGCTCTTTGAAATTTAAACGCGAAGTAGCTGCTACGCTTGCTATATACTACAGGTAGCATGGCACGCTACCGTTGTGTTTCTGCAACAGAAAAATACAAGCTTTGTTTTTCTATACAAATTGATGGTTTCTCGTAGCGTATTTATTTTCCAACGCTTCAAATAATAAAGAAGCCATGGGACTATGCTTGGCAGCCGCCGCTTTGTCTATACTGTCGGCAGGCAATTGCAGCCCCCACTTCAATATATTCAGCGTCTCTTGTTCGGGCTCATTTTCAAGCGCTTCCTTAACAAGTATTTTCAATCCTTCTGTCAGGTATTCTTTTGTTTGCGCTTCTCCTTTTGCTGTTTGCAGCTGACGAATTACTAGCTCCAGCTTTTCTTTTTCGCTTCCGTGTATGTGAGATATAATAATATCTCCTTCCTGATTATGTTCTCTGTGCCTGTTTTCGTACACATTGATGAGGAGATTGAGTTCTGTAGGATCAGACCAATCTAACTGCCCCCGGAAAAAGCTTTCGTCATACCCCGTAGGATTACCTTGGAATATAATTGGGATGTCTCTACCCGATTGTTTGATATAATATAAAGCCACTTGCAAGCTTTCAACCGGCCACTCTAAATTTCTGACCAAAAGGAACTTACACCTGTTGTCTTCTGAATAAATCAGCGCATTCAACATCAGGCAAGCCGCCTCCTTTACGTTCTGTGCCGTTACGAATTTGCCCGGCGAGTGTACAGCTACATAGTCATCGTTGTCACTGGCATAGCGTAGTTCCCTATCCATCAAGCTATTGTCAAGAATATGGGTAAACCTGACCATAGAATACTTGATCTTGCTTTCTTTGGAATAAGTAGCCAAGATATACTCGCATAGCTTTTTGGTTGCGGCGTATACCTCTTCTGTGTAATACCTGCTGGCTTTTCCCGTAGAGGAAAACACGCATTGTTTAACCGACTTAGCAAGCTCACACGCCCTTACTACATTGTAAGTACCCAGAACATTGGTATCGACGGTATGTACTATGTTCTTTTCGGCGTAGCCAGGATTGCGCTGCGCAGCGGTGTGAAAAACAAGGTCTGGCCGATGAGCAATAAAAGCGGAATTGATAGATTTTATATCTGTGATATCACAATTTACATAAACGATTTTTTCGCTGCGTACCGGAGCGTTAGCAACAGTTGCTTGATCAAGCCTATGTAGCACAACAATGCGCTGTACATTGAAATGCAATAGCTCTTCTATCAAGGCGGAACCAACACAGCCTAAGCCTCCAGTAATCAAACAGATACTACCATTCAGCTCACTATGAATTTTTTCGGATGGAAGGCTAATTCTTCTTTCCCGGGCCGAAGCAAATGGGTGCTCGGATAATCGGCCTTGCAAGTAGTATGACCTAATCAATTCCTTGGTCAACCGCTTCAACTCCTTATAAGGTGCAGCTTTATCACTATACCGCGACAACTCCCATATTTTCTTATACAGATCTTCTTCCATGGTACTTGCTAGCAATATGAATTGCACTTATTTTCCTTAATAAAGGTAACGACTAAATATCTTCAAGCTTTTGTCCAGTATAATAATTGTTAAGTTAAATTTATTTAATATATGGTAACCACCTGGGGTACAAGCCCTTGTATATATAAATATAAGGCAAAAAATCTGTGCTTTACAAAGATATTGAACGAATACGAGCAATCTAGCACTTCTTCCCTGCCTTGCTTTTCTTACTACTAACAAGGCCTTGTAGTAAAGCGCCCGCAGAGCGTAATCAGTTGGATATTTGCTTGTTGCTTGACACTTGGATCAGGCCTTGTTATCCACCTGAACTTTACTGTCGGCTTCCTTGTAATACTCTATGCTATATTTCAAATGCTTAACTTTATCAGTGAAAGCATTCAGACCAATAAAACCAACAACACATGGGGAAATCCCAAGCAAGCTTCGGCAAAAAGGAAAACGAGAAAAAGCGCCAAAAGAAGAAGATGGACAAGGAGGAGCGCAAAGAAGAGCGCCAAGCTGCCGCTAAGAAAGGGCAGAACCTCGATGAGATGCTTGCCTATGTAGACGAAAACGGCAACATTTCAACTACTCCCCCAGATCCGACCAAGAAAAAGGAAATCAAGGTCGAAGATGTCCGCATTGGGGCACTGAAGCAGGAGGATCAGGAGCAGGAAGACCCGATCCGGAAAGGCACCGTTACGTTCTTCAACGACTCGAAGGGCTACGGCTTCATCAAAGACCAGCAAACGCAGGAAAGCGTTTTTGTGCATGCCAACAGCCTTGGTGGCATCACGATAAAAGAGAACGACAAAGTAACTTTCGAGGTGGAAATGGGCCAGAAAGGTCCTAGCGCCATCAGCGTGAAAAAAGCCACCGAATAGAGTGAACCTTACTTGAAAAACGGCAGCCACTCCAAGGAGTGGCTGCCGTTTTGCGTTTACCGCTGGCGTGCTAGCTGCTCTGGCCTTAGAGCAGTAGCACATCAATGCGGTGGGCGTGCACCATTTCCAGCTTGGTAGACCACGCAAAAACAGTGAAGTAGCCATCCTGGGACGCTACTAGGGCTAGCGAATCGCGTTGGTCGTATACAAACTGGGCGGCGGCTAAATGGCGGGTGCCCCCGTTTTGGGCGGGGTGCAGATGCCGGGCCACGCTATCTACCACCGGCTCCGTCAGCACCATCTTATCAACGGGCTGGCTGGACTCGGCCCGAGATACCTTCGTGCCGAACGCCAGCAGGTGGTAGTCGCGAGTGATAACCGTAGCGCCATCTACGGCCGTGAAACCACCTACAATCCCGATGGCCTGCCGAATTTCCTCGCGCCATTGCCATTTGGCTTGCTCTTGCTGCCGGCCTTCGGCAATACCAATGTATGCGGGCAACACCGGGTAGGTAATCGGTTTGACAATGGACTCCTGCCACTGGTTGGAATTCGGCGGAACCACCAGTACCAATCCACCCCGCCCGTGCGCCCGCATGACGGCCGCCAGTTCTCCCAGCACGTTGTCGGTTTCGCCGGCGGTGGTAGGGAGGCTGCGGCCCGGCAGAAACGCCTGTAGGGCCGGGCAGTCGTCCATGATGGTACTTTCCGCGTCTACCAGTTGAAGTTGGTCGCCGCGCAGAATGGCCACGTTCACAAATTTGCCGAAGCCATCGGCACGGCGGTGCTTTACCACCAGCAAGCCCGGCTCCACCACTTCTATCACCAAGCAAAGCGGCGGAATTCCGGTGGCCGTGCCCCACACATAAAGGCCTTCTTCATCGTGCCATACACCCAAATGAATACCGGGCTGTTCTACCGCTGGCGCTAACTTAAGCAGATTGTAGGGTATCAGGCGGCGCTTGCTGAATACCACCGGCTGGGTGGCTTGCGTCGGCTCCAGCAGTGCCAGCGAGATTTTAGGTGGGTGCCCTTCCTCCCGGCGTAAGCTTGCCCAGAAGGCGGCATCAATCATCACCTCTACCAACTGTGGCGGCGGTGGGGAAGCCAGTACGCTAGTGTCTTGGTGGCTCGCGGCGGCATGGTGGCGAGCAAAATACATTTCAATCATGGGAGCGACTACACGAGCCGCTAGATACGTTGGTTCAGAAAGCATACCTGGCAAGTACGGAGCTTTTGGGTTGGATACTACTTCCTACGGCCGTTCAGCCCACAAGTGCATGTTGTGTGCCTGTAGGAACACTCTGTGCTGCCGGTGGCAGCTAAGAATATACTCAACCTGCAGCGTTGCAAATTGTGGTAGCTTTCTGCTGCACCAGGCTTGGCAGTGCTTGGTTCTGGGATGTTCTCTTTCCTACTTCTCTCTTTAGGTCAATGAAAAAAGCGTTCTTACTCCTATTCGGCCTGTGTTCTGTCGTTCAAAGCATTGCCCAGTCCAAACCGACTGATTTGTTGCTAGTAGGCACCTTCCATTTTCACAATCCCGGGGGCGATGTAGCCAAAGTGAAAACGTTCGACGTGATGACCCCGAAGGTTCAGGCAGAGTTGGAAAACATAACCAATAACCTAGCGGCGTTTCGCCCCGACAAAATTTTTGTGGAGTGGGACTACAGCGACCAGCGCGGATTAGACGAGCTATACACGCAGTACCTCGGGGGCAAGTACGAAGAGTACATTCAAGCCACCTACCCGACGCCCGGAAAAAGAGATTTCTATCTGAAAAACGAGATTGTGCAGCTAGCTTTTCGGGCCGGCAAGAAAGCCAAGCTTACCCGGATTCACGCCTTCGACTACAACAAGATTTCGCTGCCTTTTGATAGTGTTATGCAGGCCATTGCGGTTGCCAAACAAGAGCCGTTGCTGAAGAGCCTAAATGATGCAAGAGCAAGTATAGAGACCAGTCAAAACAAGAAAATAGAAACCTACACGCTCACGCAGCTCTTGCTCGACGCCAACACCAAAGAGAACCTGACCTTCAACAAAGGCATTTACCTCGACAAGTTCAACAGAGCCGGCACCGCCAGTAATTTTTCCGGCCCCCGGATGGTATCTGAATGGTATCGGCGCAACCTGTACATGTACTCGTTGCTGCAAAAAATGGTGGAACCGCAAGACGATAAGGTGATGGTTCTCGTAGGCTCGGGCCATGCCGCTATCATCCAGGATTTCGTTACCTACGACAGCACCTTCAAGCTAACAGAACTGAAGAATGTCTTGAAAAAGTAAGCCGATTCGCCCCCACCTGTCTGCATAGAGGCCTCTGGCTTGAAGCCTTGCGGTGGGCACGCTACTAGCACCTACCTGCACCAGTTGTCTCACACAAGCGAAAAACCACTGACAATAAAAAAGGCCCTTAGCTAAAGCTAAGGGCCTTTTTTATTGCTTTGAAGCATCTACTGTGCTTCAGAGCGGTCCGGACGGGACTCGAACCCGCGACCTCCGCCGTGACAGGGCGGCATTCTAACCGACTGAACTACCGAACCGTTTTCTTCACCAGAAAAGCCGATGCTTTCCCTTAAAGTGCTGCAAAGGTAAGGGTGAATTTGGGACTTGCAAGGAAAAAGCGGCTTGCATAGCACAGAAAAGCAGATTTTGTTTTCGTTGCTCACTTGAATACCGCCTTTTCCACTAGCATAGCACTCGCTAACAGGGCGTTAGCTGCATACGCACCAGCAGGGTATTTTGCAGCAAAATCAATACTACTCTAGGGTGCGTTTGGGCTTTTTGTGTCTGGAGGCGGCTTTGGCAGGCTTTCTTATAGGATCGGGGCCTTTCTGCTCAGGTTCACTTTCCCTATGCTCATTGGTAAGCGTAGCCAAAGCAGCTTCGGCGGCTTCAGCGCCGGGTGTGGTCTTTACGGCGGCATCGGTTTCGCCTTGCTGCTTGGCCAAGTACGTAAGGCCCGCCGCTAATAAGGCAAGGCCGCCCACTACTTTCTGACCAGTCGTTAGCTTGGTAAGCTGCTTCGTGACTTTGCGAAACTTCTTGAGCGACACAGCAGCCTCATCCAGCAGATCATTCGACTGGTTGCCTTTTTTCGAATCCTTCTTTTTGCCTTTGCTCATGGTGGTGCGGGTGCTAATGAAATGCAGTTCGTTGCTCGTGCTGCACGGTCCAATACGTGTGCCTCACGGGTGCATTTATTCGCAAGCCTTGCGCGTAAGGTTGCCGTTTTTTGCGCTTGGCTTACCTGCCGCGCTGTACTGCTGAGCTACGTATGGGCACTTTTCATGGGTAGGCAGACGCAGCATGATGGCATAGCAAACGCCTATTGCGTGTCCGTGGAAAGCAGCGGAAACATGGGTATCTGTATTGTCTTTTGCTTGCCCAGAAAACATGGGAGTACCGATAGTCGCCTATCCTTCACTGACCCAATCTGTGGTAGTGCTTCGGTGCCGCCTTACCCGCATGCGTAGCGCAATACCAACAACAGCCACCCTCCATACCCCAATGCCAACCAACACCCAATACAGCACCGTGGTCAGCTCACCGAACTCGTACCGCATCTGGCGCGTGCGCATGAAGCCAGTTGCAATAGCCAGGAAGTAAAAGGACTTGTATTCGATGTAAATGAAAAACGCCGTTGCCAGTGCAAACGCTATTCCCGCATGGACCCTACGCTTAAACAACACCGCTGCCAGAAGCATGAAAACAGCATAAAGGCCCGCGCCAATAAGTATCCCACCGATGCCTCCTTGCAGAAGAAAGGCAGCCTTCACTTCTATATCACTGGCACGTACTAGCCCCGGCCAGAACACACCAACACTTCCTACAACACCACTGAGCAGCTTTTTCATGAGCGACGCATAGCAACAAACCAGAGTGGTACACGGCACTTTTGGCGTTCTGTGTAGCCAACACCACAGTATCCATCTGTGCGCAGCTAGCTTCCTTAGAAGCAGCAGTGCAACTGTCTTTCACTACGGGTTTCGTGCCTTCTGGTATGCTCAGGGAAGGAAGCTGGAAATTTCAGTTGCCAAATTGCTTGTTCGGCCCCTACTCTAGGCGTGTAGCGTGGCATCTTGTTGCTACATTTCGCAACCTACATACCCGTTAACTACTTACTCCATTCCTACTATCCGATGACTGAGCAAGATCCTGAATCCGAACAAGAGCCTACCCCCGCTGGTGGCCCCATTTACCGTTACGAAAACGTAGAGCCCGCGGAGTTTGCCCTGGCTTCCGGCGATGAAGACACCATCCAAGCCATTTCCGACCACATTGAGCGCCACATTGGCCCAGTGAGCGGGGTATTTCATGAAATCATCTCCGACAAAGTGCATCTGGACGTGCATTTTGTGGAACCTAGCGCCGACTTTCCGTTCAGAGCATTAGTGACTTCCGGCATGAGCGACCTACCCATGACGGTGCCCGAAGGCGCTGAGGAGTGGCGCTACGCCGAGCTGTGCATCCTGCTGCCCAGCACCTGGGAGTTTCCGGACCTGGGTCCGGATGCCGACAACGAAGACGACGACATCGAAGATCAGTACTGGCCTATCCGGTGGTTGAAGTCTCTAGCCCGCTTCCCCCACGAGTATCGCACCTGGCTGGGCTCCGGCCACACCATCCCCAACGGGGAAGACGCCGAGCCTTTTGCCTCCAACACCAAGCTGGGCTGCATGTTGCTGCTACCTTCTCTCAGCCTGCCCGAAGAATTTCGGGAGTTGAAAATCAACGAGGAGAAAACCGTCTACTTCTACTGCCTCTACGCCATCTACAAGGAGGAAATGGACCTGAAGATGCGCAAAGGCGTGGATGCCCTCATCGACAAGTTTGAGCAACACCGCATCTCCGACGTGATAGACCTCGACCGCCCAAATGTCGCCGCCAAAAAGGGCTTCTTAGGGCTGTGGTAACAGAAGTAACCGATTCTTTAAGAACACCACGGCGCACGTCCGCATCATCCTTTGCGGCGTGCATTACTACATCAAATCCAAGTACCTCGCCCTAGCCCGCATGCACGGCTTCACCCTTCACACCATCGAAGGCGACATCGTGAACCTGAGCAAGCTGCTAGAAGGCGAAACCATCACCATTCAAGGCCAGCAGTACCAAGTGACCAAGGACGGGTTTAAATTGGTGCAGAAGACGTAATCTTTGTATAAACAAGAACACAGCTCAAATCTTATTATCGATATAAATATTTACTAACAACTTTCTTTGGCACAAAATTTTTAAAGCATTTTTTGATTCAAACAAATGATAGTAGCGTTACACCTTCGACATTTTAAAGTTTATAAAGGAATTCACTTTGTTCCATTATCAAATGGGGATAAATTTTGCAGCCTAATAGGGGAGAACGGAACTGGCAAAAGCTCAATACTTGAAGCTATTGATTTTGTTCTTAACAAGAAAGATATAAAGGAATGGCCAATAAATAACGATGCAAAAGCAAAAGGTGGTATAAAGGGAGCAAATAGTCCTTTTATAACAATCACACTGCTAATTAAAAAAGAATCATTAAGACACACAAACGCAGAAGACAGTAAGCATTTTAAAACTGCTCAAAGAATATCAAAGCAATTATGGGAATCAAACATAAAATCAAACTCTAGAACATCCGACGGGTTTAATGAGTATAGAAATAATCTTGCATTAAAGTATAACAAAGATGAATACCTACTTGTAATGATTGGCAAAAGAGCTAATGAACCAGGAATTTATTTTGGGCCAATACATTATGAATTGGGTTTTTTTAATACAGAAGGAAAGCACAATGAATCAGACTTACAAAAGCAATTTGAAGGATTTTATGACTACATAATATCACATTACGCTTACTTATATATACCTGTAGAAACCGACGCCCAACTATACACAAAGTTAGAAACTCAAGATATGCAAAAGTTGATGGATAAAAATATACACAAAGAAATAGAAAAAGCTATTACAAACAAGGTATTAAAAGGGATAAATATAGAATTGAATAAATTTGTAGAGGAAATTGAAGCAACTTTAGAATCATATCAATATAAGGGCAAAAGCAAGAATTCATTAACAATGCCCGACTTGATATCTAAAATAATAGAGGCATATTTTTCTATAAAAATTCTCAATAAAAAAACAAGGATTCGCCTTTAGTAGCTGTGTATGATTTAAGTTCAGGAGAAAAAAGGAAAGCACTTATTGATGTAGCCTATTCCTTTCTAGTAAGAAGCCAAGAAAGAGATAAACAAATCATACTTGCAGTCGACGAACCGGACGCTTCACTACACATATCTGCTTGTTACGAGCAGTTTTCCAGATTATTTGAGCTTGTCAAACTTGGACATCAAATAATTATTACAACACATTGGTACGGCTATTTGCCAATTATATCTGAAGGATCAGCAACTTCAATGAAGAAAACATCAGCAAATGAAGTTGATGTTAACTTTTTTGACCTATACAATTATCGAGAAAAAATAACCCAAGACAGAAAGAAAATAAATGGCATCCTTCCTTACGATATAAGCCTCAAAAGCCACAATGACCTTGTTCAATCTATAACCTATTCCCTAATAGGTGCATCCACTTATAATTGGCTCATCTGCGAAGGAATATCGGAAAAAATTTACTTTGAACACATTTTTTCTGACAAAATCCTTGACAGCAATTTAAAAATACTACCAGTCGGGGGATACAAGGAGGTAAAAAAAATATACGAAAGCTTAATTTCTCCTATGAATGACCCTGATTACTCAATAAAAGGAACGGTTTACTGCCTCATAGATACTGATACTGAAATTCTTAAAGTAGAAGTAAAATCAATAAAAAATCTATATTTTAAACGCTTATTAAACAAACAACAGGAAACAGAATTAGTAAACATTGATAGTAATGCAAGCACGCCTCCTACAGAAATAGAAGATTGCTTAAATCCTAAAATATACTTCAAGACATTGCAATCATTTGCGGACAAAGATGAAGACATAAAAAATATATTAGCAACTAACGAATACAACAGCCAAGCAAAAGTTTCAGGAGATACTTTAGACTTAAAACCAAGTCAACAAAAGTTACTCAAAGGCTTCTTCGACAAAAACATGGGGATGAATAAAGTATTATTCGCGAAGCAATATGTTGAAATATCAAATTTAGATGAATTCGACAAAGAGCAGGAGGCGAAATGGATTACAGATATAAAGTCTACTTTAAAAAAGTCTGCCAATCCTGCTAAACCAACAAACGATATTAAACCGAGTCAAGCCAAATCTACTACTACAAATGCAGTAGAACTGTCAAGTCAGAAGATCGACTCAAAGAAAGAGATTATAGCTCTCCCAGAAGAAGGCGACACTCCTGTTGTGGAAGAGATTTTCGAAGATAACGAACCTATCATAGAAGAATTTTTTGAGGATGAGGGTGATATTGATTTAGATGATTCCTTTTAAATAGAAACGAAAAGAGGCTGTAGCTCTGAGCTACAGCCTCTTTTCGTTTCTATTTAAAAGGAATTACATGTGAATGGCGCGGTTCTCGGTGGCGGCTAGGCAGGCTTCCTTCATGGCTTCGGCGTAGGTGGGGTGGGCGTGGCTCATGCGGGCTACGTCCTCGGCGGAGGCGCGGAATTCCATGGCCGTTACGGCTTCGGCAATGAGGTCGGCGATGCGTGGGCCAATCATGTGCACGCCCAGGATTTCGTCGGTTTCCTTGTCGGCTAGCACTTTCACGAAGCCGTCGAGGTCCATGGAGGCGCGGGCGCGGCCCGAAGCGCGGAACGGGAACGAGCCAGTTTTGTAGGCTTTGCCCTGCTCCTTTAACTGCTCTTCGGTGTAGCCGACGCCGGCCACTTCCGGCCAGGTGTACACCACGCCGGGGATGAGTAGGTAGTTGACGTGCGGCTTCTGGCCTACAATGGTTTCGGCCACGAACACGCCTTCTTCCTCTGCCTTGTGCGCTAGCATGGCCCCGCGAATCACGTCGCCGATGGCGTAGATGCCGGGCACGTTGGTTTGCAGGTGCTCATCTACCTTGATGCGGCCGCGCTCTTCCATTTCTACCCCGGCAGCTTCCAAGTTCAGGCCGGCGGTGTAGGGCACGCGGCCCACGGCTACCAGGCAGTAGTCGCCTTCAAATTTCACTTCCTCTCCTTTCGGGTTGGTAGCAGTTACGGTCACAGTGTCGCCCTCGCGGGTAGCGCCGGTTACTTTGTGGCTCAGGAAGAACTCGATGCCAATTTTGCCCAGGATACGCTTCAGCTCTTTGCCAAGGCCGCGGTCCATGGTCGGGATGAGCGAGTCCATGAACTCCACCACCGATACTTTCGCGCCGAGGCGGGCGTACACCGATGCCATTTCCAGCCCGATTACGCCGCCGCCAATCACAATCATGTGCTTGGGCACTTCCCGGATATTCAGGGCCTCGGTGCTGGTGATAATGCGCTGCTTGTCTTGCTTGATGAAGGGCAGCACCGTGGGCTTGGAGCCAGTGGCAATAATGACGTTTTTGGTTTCGATCTGCTGCTCCTCACCACCAGCAGTAGGCTGGATCTTGATGTGGTTTTTGTCCACGAACGAACCGACACCGTAGATGACATCGATTTTGTTTTTCTTCATCAGGAACTGAATACCGTCGGTATTCGCCTTCACGACGCCGTTTTTACGGTCTATCATCTGGTTCATGTTCACCTGCAAGTCGCTCAGCTCAATGCCGTGCTCCTTGAACGTGGAATGCGCGTTATGATAGTGCTCCGTCGAGTCGAGGAGGGCTTTGCTCGGAATACAGCCTACGTTGAGGCAAGTGCCGCCTAGCGTGCTGTACTTCTCGATAAGGGCCGTTTTGAGGCCTAGCTGGGCGCAGCGGATGGCCGCTACATAACCGCCGGGCCCGGAGCCGATAACGGTAACGTCGTATTGGGTCATACTCAGAAGGTGAGTTCGGTGGAAATCAACAGTCACGAAGGTACGGATGAATCGTTGGAGCGCTACCTGCAAAGGTGATTTTAGCTGAGTACGCTCCCTTTCTCTTCTACACAGCAGCCAACGGTGGCTGTTGTTGCGGCCGAAGCACCAACGCCTGTTCTGCAGCAAGCAGCCGGTGTTGCCCGCAACCAGTTACAAACAAAAAGCTCCTTCCCAGCGTCGGGAAAGGAGCTTATGTTAAGGCTAGCTATGTTATGGTTCTACACTTCCAGCTGGGATACCTGCGCCCGTAGCACCTCCCGGGCAATAGCCAGGTTGGTGTTCTGCTCTGCTATCACCAGATAAATAAACCGCCGGCCACTGGGCGTAAGCACTAGCAAGTGCAACTGACTGGACAACGTGATGAGGACATCGTGTAGCTGCTCTCCCTCCAGCTGCAAGGCCGCCATGGCCTTCAACTTCAACTTTACCACTTCTGCGTTGAAGCTCGCGGCTGTATTGGGGTTGATGGAGGCAGTGGCATGAGCTGCCAGGCTAGTGCCTGAGGCGACATCTACCACGGCGACAGCCATCAGGCCCGGCAACTCTACCTGCACCTGCTCCACCACCCGAGCAGCGGCTGGATCAGGAATGATTGGTTTTGATAGCTCAGATCGACGCGGTGCTTTACTACGGTAGAATTTCGGTTTCACGCAACTGGATTACAACTACACAAATGACATCCTCAGCCCTAGAACTTCCACCAGCGGCGCTTCTGCTTTTGCACCTGCTCCTGGTCGGCTTGCATGTGCTTTTTAGGGAGTAGCGTTACGTTGTTGGTACCACCGCTTTTCAGCGTAATTTCTTCATCTTGGTAGCCACCGTAGCCGTATTGCAACGTGCTAGCACCAGCTGGTACGTGCAGTAGGTATTCACCTTTGGCGTTGGTTGATACGCCTTGGCTGCTACCAGCGTGCATTACGGTAGCGCCTACCAGGGGAGCACCTTCTTCGTCGAGGATGCGGCCGCGCACCGTCATGAGGCGCATGGAAGAGGCAGCTGAAGAAGCTTCGGCTGCTTCGAGGGCGGCAGTGGCCGTTAGGGCCGCACCTTCGGTGGGCAAGCTGGTGGTAGGCAGGTTGGTGCCCGCAAATACCATAGTACCGAGTAGCACGGTGGCTCCTACCATGCTGGCCGCCCGACGGCGGAAGCGCACTGGCTCGGTGCGGATAAATTGGATTTGTTTTTCGACCCACGTAGGAGCAACCACTGCGCTCGGCTCGGTGGCTTGCAGGTCTTGCCAGCGGTTGAGCGTTTCGTGGGCGAGGTCGGCGTCCCGGCCCAGGTACTGTTCTACTGCCTTAGCCGACTCCCGGCTAAGGTCACCATTCAAATAAGCATCACGGTATACCGGCAGCAATTCGCCGGACTCTGGATTGAAGGGAGAAGCGGTCAGTTTCATACACGTAAAATTGTGAGGGTGAGAGAAATGGGGGAGGGAAAGAAAAGTAAGTGATACCGCCTCGTAGCCTACAACCTGCTATAAATCACAAGTGCGCATTACGCTGCGGGCAATGCCCAAATTCGTGTCGCGACAATCGACCACCACATATAAAAAACGCTGGCCATCAGGCAGCAGCCGCAGTAAGTGCAGCTGGGTGTGGAGCGTGATTAAAATATCTTCCAGCTGCTCATCGGCCGGAACTTGCAGTATTTGCATCGCCTGCTGATGCTGCCGGATCACTTCGGCGTTGAACCCAGCTACTTTGCTGACGTTGAATTCGCGGGCCGTGGTGTACGAGGCCAGTGGTTGCCCGGAGGCCAGGTCCACTACCGACGCGCCCACCAGTTCGGGTAGGCCGCTCAGGACCCGCTGAAGCAATTGCTCAGCAGCGGCCATTTCCGGACCTGAGCCTACCGACACTATTTTGTTTACTACAGGCCCAGTGAGTGCCTGAAAGCGTTGAAGAAAAGGAATCTGCATGGAGGCCTATTCATTACGCCGGGCCTTCAGCGCCTCAACTATGGGCGAAGAATACGTAGCGCCGGGGCGTGTCTGTCCTATACCTATACCGTGGTATCTGTGGGCGTTGTAGCCTATCCCACGCCTGGCTAGATCCAGACCACAACGCCCCTCAGCACCTTCACTTTATACTTTGAACAACAACGATCAGCGCTATTAGCTGAGTTGAGCAGCATGGGTGCGAATAACGTCGCGGGCAATAGCCAAGTTGGTGTCGCGGGAACTCACTACCAGATAGATAAACTTGTTGCCAGCTTCATTAAGCCGGATAAGGTGCATCTGGTTGGTTAGCGAAATCAGGATATCCTGAATTGTTTCGCCAGTGAGCTTAAGCGCTGACATAGCCTTCTGCTTTTGCTTCACCACTTCTGTGTTGTAGGCAGCAGCGGTATCGGGGTTGATATGGGGCGCATTGGAATGCGAAGCCAAGCTCATACCCGAGTTGATGTCCACCACAGCAATTGCCATCAAACCTGGCAAATCCGTGATGATGTCTTGTACTACTTTACCAGCTGGGTTGTTGACTGAATAAGCCATAACTCGTTTAAAAAAAGAGAATGAGATAAAAACCAAGTGTGTAAGCCTGTTGTGTTTTCAGAAGCTTCGTTGCTGACCCACGCGTTGGCCAGTCAAAGGGCGCTATCCGAACTATAATAAAGCAGACAATAAGTGCGTGAACTATCGGCGCAACGCCTGCCATTTGGATAACTTACTATGCAAATTTCCACTATTCACCTCTCTAAAAAAATGACTTTGATCATTTTTTAAAATGATTTTAATCAAATTTTAAAGCCCTTTTACAAGTTAATTAAGCAAATATATTGCTTAAAAATACAATTTATAAAAGCAATATATTGAATTATAAAAAAAGAAGAAGCCCTCAACTTGTGATTACAGTTGAAAGCTTCTTTTAGGAGCAGGTAAATGGAAATTGGCTAAGCGTATACCGTGCTTATTTTCTTCAGCTTCTCGAGGTTCAGAACCGTGATGCTACTGCCTTTCGTGGCAATGAGTCCTTCGTCGCGAAATTCGGAAAGCAGGCGGCTGGCGGTTTCTTTGGCTGTACTCATAAGAGCTGCCAAGTCCTCGCGTGAGATAGGAATGCTGAACGCATCAGCTGTTTCGGGCAGAAAGAAAGTATAGAGTTGCACAAGAGCTTCGGCCAAACGCTCACGCACTGGATTGTACGCCGTGTGCACTACCCGCTTCTCCGCATCACCGAGTGCCGCTGCCAACAGACGCATCAACTCGTGAGAAAACTGGGTGTTTTGCTCCATGATGCTGAAGAAGTCGGGGCGGGGTACCATGCACACCACGCAATCGGTCAGGGCAATGGCCGAAGAGGCATAGTTGCCACAGGCAGTTAGCGCTTGAAAACCTAGCACGTCACCTTCCTTACGCAGCTTCAGGATTTGCTCTTTTCCTTCGCCACTCATCGTCGAGACCTTCACCCGACCCTCGTGGATACAATAGAGCCCGGCAGGCCGGCTACCTTCCTGGTAGATAACTTGTCCGCGCTGGTACCGCTGCGATACCTTGCTGTTCGAGAGCTGTGCTAATTCACTTATCTGGCAAGAGCCCAGCAATGATTGCCGCAGATAAGGGCAATTCTGACAACTAGTCGGAGCTGACATGACCATGGCTGTATACTTCTGGGGTTAACGGTAGTGCTTGTTACTTAAACTTATTTGCCTGCTTGACGACAAGGGCAAGGACTCTGTATGTTGTTTTTCTTTTCTCTAGCGTGGTGACACTCGCTGGCGCATATTCGAAATAATCAATTCCGACGTACTTGCTCAAATTATTCCTGTTCGTACAAAAATGCAAATTGCCACCTCGTTAGAGAGGCAAGTAAAAAAACTTTTATGTCATTTTAAAACCTCAAACCCAGATAGATACGTACTTATACTAGACTTACTTTTCCATTTTGACAAACTGAATTCTACAATTAAGACGAAGCTAGTTATACCTTCTACTTGCTATTGATTGTCAAGCGGTTTGGTGTTTTCTATTATTTCTACACCTGGGACAAATTGTGCCTAGTGAGTAGGTCTTAGATGAAGCGCAACAAAAAAAATTATTCGCTGAAAGACGAAAAGCAGAGGTTGAAACCACCAAAAGAGAAAACGAACGTAGGTTTAGGCGGTTGTTTTCGCGCTTATGTCTGCTTCTTCTTTGCCTGGTACTCCGAGTCGCGTGGCTGTAGTGCTTGCCTTTGCGGCCGTGTATATCATCTGGGGTTCCACATACCTCGGTATCCGCTTCGCTATTGACTCTATGCCGCCGCTGCTTATGGCGGGCTCACGCTACATGCTGGCGGGGGTCGTGCTTTATGGCTTTATGCGGCTGCGTGGCGAACCAGCACCGGCTGGGCGCGGCTGGGCAACTGCGCTGCTCATTGGTATTTGCCTGTTAACCTTTGGCAACGGGGGCGTCACGTTGGGGGAGCAGTATATTCCTTCCGGGCTGGCGGCCCTGCTAGTAGCCACGGTACCTATGTTTCTGGCAATACTGGGCTGGTGGAGTGGCGTAGCAGCCCGGCCTACGCTGTGGGTAGCCATAGGGCTGGCTTGCGGGCTATTGGGGGTGTATCTGTTGGCTCGCACTCCCGGCGCCAGCCATGTGGCATTGCCTGGCCATGAGGGCCTGGGCATGGTGCTGGTTCTGACGGCAGGCCTTCTGTGGGCGGTGGGGTCCTTGTATTCAAAGGGCCATCAGCCCAGCCCCTCCCCTTTTGTTTCGGGCGGCATGCAGATGATTTGTGGGGGGCTAGTGATGCTGGTAGTTGGTCTGGTGCGAGGCGAAGCAACAGAGTTTGATGTAGCACAGGTAACCGCCAAGTCGTGGTGGGCTTACACTTATCTGGTAACCTTCGGGTCGATTGTTGCCTTTACGGCGTATATCTGGCTGCTACGGGTGGTGGAGCCAGCGCTGGCAGGTACGTACGCTTTCGTGAATCCGGTAGTGGCAGTACTGTTGGGCTGGGCCTTTGCCGGTGAGGCCCTAAATCCGCAGATGTTAGGTGGAGCCGCCCTGATTGTGGTAGCAGTAGCGTTGGTCGTGCTGGGTGGGAGCAAGAAACCAGCCCCCAAACAGTAAAGACAGCCTGTGCGCTGCAGTGCAAGCCCCACCTGTTGCGTTTGCCCTAGGCTGCTGCAAGGCACGCAGTTACTCTCTGGGCAGGCTGTCTTTTTAGTTTTTACTTCCTGTAGTTCTGCGCTGGCTTCGGCGGCTAGGCTCGTATCACATATCTGATTTTTCTCTCCCGCCTATGGCTACTGAACTGGCTGCGGCCCCAACACCGGTGTGGCAATCGGCGGCTTACACGCTCTACCATAATGCGGTAGTGCAAGGCGAGTACACCGCCCGCGCTGTGTCGCGCACCACCCTAACCTCGAACTACCAGAGCCCAACTGCTGCGTTTCAAAGCCCGCGGGTGAGCTTCAAGTTCAGCCTGAACGGCCACGACAATGAGTTGCCGCCAGGCCAAAACCACTTATTCGTAGCTGTAGCGCACGAGCAGACCCCTATTCTAGAAACGCCTCTTATCGTGTTCGGGCAGGTGTATGCTGATCCAACAGAAACGCCTGCTACTACTTCCCTTGCGCCTAACACGCTGCTAAAAATTCGGTTGGATATGCGGCCGGTGCTCGCCGACTTCAAGCGTCAAGGCTTCTATACTCTCTACAACGGGCAACAGCTTTATAAAGACGACTTCAAGCACGTGTTCGTGACTGGTGATACGGCGCCGCTCAGCTGGAATTTCAATGAGTTGTTCGGCCAGTCAGAGGTAGAGCTACACGACACGCACGGCGATGGTATCTACGAAGTTACGCTGAGGCTTCATGCTTCATCTAACGCACCAGCGACGCTTAACCGGTGGCAGCAACAGCTTAATACCTCGGAGTTTCCGCAGTACACCTCCGACTATCCGCTGCTTGATGCCCTCTATAACCTGGCGCTGGAGGAAGCTAAGCGCGCAGTGGAATCAGATGGCACCTTCCGTACGGGCCAAGAGTGGGCCGGCGTCTGGACGCGCGACATCAGCTACAGCATTCTTCTGTCCCAAGCCATGTTGCAGCCGGAAGTAGCCAAAACCAGCTTGTTGCGCAAAGTTACCTCCGACAGTCGCATCGTTCAGGACACCGGTACCGGCGGCGCCTACCCTTGCTCCACCGACCGGATTATATGGGCTACGGCAGCCTGGGAAATCTACGTGACGACTGGCGACGAAGAGTGGCTGAAGCAAGTGTACCCGATTATTAAGAACACCATTGAGGACGACGAATTGGTAGCATACGCTGCCAGCAGTGCAACGGCAGTGGTGCAACCGAGCCAGGCCACAGAACACAGCGAGGGGAACCCGGTTGGCCGCCTGACAAACCTAGTACGTGGGGAATCATCGTTTCTGGACTGGCGCGAGCAAACGTACCCGGAGTGGATGCAGCCCGCCGACATCTACGAATCAGAAAGCCTGGGCACAAACGCGGCGCATTATCAAGGCAACAAAGTGCTGGCTTTGATAGCCCACAAGCTAGGCGAACCGGATGTGGCCCGGCTTGCTAACGCGCGAGCCGACCGCATCAAAGCAGGTATCAATCAGCATCTGTGGCTGCCCGACAAGGGCTACTACGGGCAGTATCGTTACGGCCGCGTGTTCCAACAGACTTCACCTAAGTCGGAAGCCCTGGGAGAAGCACTGGCTGTGTTGTTTGAGGTAGCTGACGAGGAACGCAGTAAGTCGGTGGTAGCCCACACCCCCGTTATGGACTACGGGGTTCCGTGCATCTACCCACAGATTCCGGGTGTTTTACCGTACCACAACAACGGGGTGTGGCCTTTTGTGGAAAGCTACTGGGGGTTGGCGGCAGCCAAAACCGCCAACGAAACTGCCTTCATGGAAAGTATAGCCGCAGTCACTCGGCCTGCTGCTCTGTTTCTAACCAACAAAGAAAACTTTGTAGCCAGCAACGGGGATTTCGCTGGCACGCAAGTGAATAGCAGCGTAATGCTATGGAGTTTATCAGGCACTCTGGGACTGGTGTATAAAGGTTTGTTTGGACTGGACCCGCAGGCGCACGGCCTTACATTCCGACCGTTTGTGCCGCACGCTTTGCAAGGGACGCGGCACCTCACGGGCTTTCGGTACCGGCAAGCTATTCTTGACATCGAGTTGCACGGCTACGGCAACACCATCCGAACTATTACGCTTGACGGTGCCCCTTTGCCACAAGCCACCGTGCCGGGCAACCTGACGGGGCAGCATACCCTACACATCGAACTAGCTAACGAAGCGGTACCCGTTGCTTCCCAACACAAAGTGGCCCACCACGTCGCGCCGATAACACCGTCGGTGACATACGAGGCGGGCTGGGTGCGCTGGACTGCAGTGGCAGGTGCGCAAGCGTACCAGGTGCTCTGCAACGGCAAACCTGTGGCTCGCACCATCGACACTTCTTTCCCGGTACCTTCTCCTACTGTTTACACCGAGTACCAAGTGCTGGCAGTGGACACGCACGGCTTCGAGAGCTTCGCCAGTGAGCCATTGTTGATAGACGTCGAGAAGGTTCGCTACGTCTTCGAATTCGATGCTGCCTGTCCGCCCTCCAACGAAGCATGCCAGGGCTACACAGGTAGAGGTGTTGTGGAAACCAGCACCAGCGTCAACCAAACAGTTTCGGTGCGTGTCGATATTCCGGTTTCTGGCCTGTACGCCGCGGATTTTCGCTATGCCAACGGCAATGGCCCCATCAACACCAGCAACAAGTGCGCTATCCGGACACTACGCAACGGGGAGCAGTTCCTTGGCACAGTGGTGCTGCCACAACGCGGCGCGGAGGAATGGTCGAATTGGGGATTCAGCAATGCCGTGTTGGCTCCCCTGCTAGAAGGTTCTTACGTGCTAACGCTCAGCTTGGAACGGGCCAACCGCAACATGCATGGCGAGGTCAATCACGCGTTGCTAGACCATCTTCAACTAACAAGAATTCAGTAAGGCGTATTAATACTTTTTTAACATACTAATACTATACTGGCTTTAATGCATAAAAACGCATATTGAATTGGATTGTAAAATTTCAATAATAAATTATTAGCGAAACCTACGCAACCTGCGTAAATTCGCTGCGTATCTGGTATCCCATTTATCCTCCTAAGCCCATGAAGAACTCTGCTACCTTGCACGACATTCAGACCGAAGGCGACATTAAGACGCTGGTGGATACGCTTTGCTACAAAGCCACCAACGACACGCTATTAGGTGCCAGCTTTGGAGCCGCTGCTCGTATTCACTGGCCGCATTACCTTACCACCCAGTATCATTATTGGAGCAGCACCTTGCTTGGCAAAGGCCAGTCAGGCGGTGACCCATTGCCCGAACAAGTGGTACTGCCACGTAGCGGTGCACACATCGAGCATTGGCTACAGCTGTTCTCAACAACTGTTGAAGAACACTTTGTTGGCTCCAAAGCAGAAGAAGCAAAAAACGTAGCGCGTCAAATGGCTACGCGTTTGGGTATTCTTCGCTCGCGGGAGCTGCCAGTAGACTAACCTACGCATCACGCCCGCCCAATTCCTTCCTTTTAAAGTTCCACCCAACGAAAAGCCTCCTTGCAGTACGCAAGGAGGCTTTTCGTTTTCATCTGGGTTTTGAAGGGAATTTACACGCCGAGCAGTAGGCGGGTTGGATCTTCGAGCAACTCCTTCACACGCACCAAGAACGACACCGACTCGCGGCCGTCGATGATGCGGTGATCGTAGCTCAGGGCCAGATACATCATGGGGCGAATTACCACTTGGCCATTCTCTGCCACAGGACGCTGCACAATGTTGTGCATGCCCAGAATAGCCGACTGCGGCGCGTTGATAATCGGGGTGCTCATCATCGAGCCGAACACGCCACCGTTGGTGATAGTGAACGTACCGCCCGTCATTTGCTCGATGGTCAGCTTGTTGTCGCGGGCCAGCATAGCGAGGCGCACCACTTCTTTTTCTATGCCTTCAAACGACAGCTCTTCGGCATTGCGAATAACTGGCACCACCAGTCCTTTAGGGGCTGATACGGCAATGCTGATATCACAGAAGTCGTTGAACACGATGTCGGTGCCATCGATCTGGGCATTCACCGAAGGCCACTCTTTCAGAGCCACGCACACAGCTTTGGTGAAGAACGACATAAAGCCGAGGCCAACCCCGTTTTTCTCCTTGAACTTGTCTTTAAATTTGGTGCGCAAGTCCATGATAGGCTGCATGTTCACCTCGTTGAACGTGGTGAGCATAGCCGTTTCGTTCTTCACTGACACCAGGCGCCGCGCTACTGTCTTGCGGAGGTTGCTCATCCGCTCACGGCGCTGGTTGCGGTTGCCAGAAGCAGGCTGAGCGGCTTCCGCTGGCTTGACAGCTGGGGCAGGGCTCGATGCAACAGGCGCTACGGCCGGGGCAGCGGGCTTTGCTTGCGCATTTTGCGCGTCTTCCTTGGTAATACGACCGTCGCGGCCGGTGCCTTGTACGTCTGCAGCATTAACCCCTTTCTCACCAAGGATTTTGCCGGCGGCCGGTGAAGGTGTGCCTGTAGCATAGCTGGTAGAAGCCGAGGCGGCAGGAGCAGCGGCTGGAGCGTTCTGAGCTGAAGCAGGAGTTGCGGCCGCAGGAGCAGGCGCAGCGGCAGTTGCTCCACTGCCGCCTTCAATACGCGCAATAGTAGCACCGATGCCAATGGTTTCGCCTTCTTTCGCCGCGTGACGTAGCGTACCACTTCCTTCGGCCGGTAACTCAAACGTTGCTTTGTCTGACTCCAGCTCGGCAATAATTTCGTCGCGCTGCACTTGGGCGCCGTCTTCTTTCAACCACTTGGCTACGGTCACTTCCGTTATGGACTCGCCCACTGCCGGAATTTTCATCTCTACAGTTGCACCACCACTGCTAGGCGCGCTGGCTGCTGGAGCGGCCACAGGCGGCGTAGGCTTGTCGGCCGAGCCTGAGGTTGAGCCGCCGTAGCCGCTTTGGTCGCTGGCCTGCGGGTTGTCTTCGCCTTTGGTTAGGGGGTCAGCAGCCGGGGCCACGGGGGCGGCAGGAGCAGCTTGCGCCGCAGGGGCGGCGGCAGGAGCTGCCGCGCCGTTAGATGACGATGCGCCGTCGCCGCCGATATCGGCGATTACGGTACCGATACCAATGGTTTCACCTTCCGCCACGCGTATTTTCAGCACACCGTCGGTTTCGGCCGGTAGCTCAAACGTTGCCTTGTCTGATTCCAGCTCAGCAATTACTTCATCGCGCTTCACCGTTTCACCGTCCTGCTTCAGCCATTTGGCAATGGTTACTTCGGTGATGGATTCGCCAACGGCGGGGATTTTAATTTCCAGACCCATAAGTGGGAAAATTGAATGGTTTCAGGGTGGGTGAGAAGGTATTGCGGAAAGCAACTGCAACAAAGGACACGAATCGCACCGATACTTGCCTTCATAACCAAGCAAATCCAAGCCATTGCCCTCCGTCGGTGTGCTCGAAACCTGCATGCCGAACTCATGTGTTGGGCATGCAGGTTTTACATGGCGGCGGACAGTGGCTTGCGTTTGCTGTTTAGGTTATCATCCATGATACGCCGGCGGTTACCAGCCTATCCGTGAGTGGTTGGAGCAGCTTACCCGTAGCTCTTTCGAGGTGGTGCTACCTAGTCTGCTCGTTGGGCAGTTGCTGCGGTTTCTTTGATGATGGTATCGGCTACAGCCTCTCTTGGCTTGTCGAAAGCACGGGCCACGAGTTCCTTCTGTTCTTTCACATGGACCTTGTTGTAGCCGGTAGCGGGCGAAGCAGAAGCTTTGCGGGCAATAACATCCTCTAATTCGCGACGCATGAAGCGAAGCATGAAATTCCAATAGCCCATATTTTCGGGCTCTTCTTGAACCCAGTACACCTTGGCTTTCGGATACTTCGCCAGCTCAACATCCAGTTGCTTTTTAGGGAACGGATGCAGCTGCTCTAGGCGCACAATAGCTACATCCGTTCGGCCCGAGGCATGCTGTTCTTCCAGCAGGTCGAAGTAGACTTTGCCTGAACACAGCAGTACGCGCTTCACCTTTTTGGCTTCGGCAAACGTGTCGCCGAGCACTTCGCGGAAGCTACCGCTCGTGAACTCCTCTACTGGCGATACGCACAGCGGATGGCGCAGCATCGACTTCGGCGACATTACCACCAACGGCTTGCGGAACTCCCACGTCAGCTGGCGACGCAGCGCGTGGAAGAAGTTGGCCGGCGTGGTCATGTTGGCCACTACGATATTGTTTTCAGCAGCGAGCTGCAGGAAACGCTCGGGGCGGGCGTTGGAGTGTTCCGGGCCTTGGCCCTCGTAGCCGTGGGGCAGCAGCATCACTACTCCGTTCATACGCTGCCACTTGCTCTCCGACGACACCACAAATTGGTCGATCATGGTTTGAGCACCGTTAGCGAAGTCGCCGAACTGTGCTTCCCACACCACCAGTGCCGTAGGGTTGGCCATGGCATAGCCGAACTCAAAGCCTAACACGCCATACTCACTCAACAGAGAGTTGTAGATGTTCAGCTTCTCTTGGCCTTCCTCGATATGGTCGAGAGAAGAGTACGGAGCGGAAGTCTCAGCGTCGTGCAGTACGGCGTGGCGGTGCGAGAACGTGCCCCGCTGCACATCCTGGCCGCTTACGCGTACAATGTGCTTTTCGGTCAGCAACGACCCGTATGCCAGCAGTTCGCCGGCGGCCCAGTTCAATACGCGCGTTTCAAAGAACATCTTACGACGTTCTTCAATCAGCTTCTCGATCTGCTTGAGCGGGCGAAATCCTTCGGGCAGCGTGGTTAGAGCCTTGCCTACTTTGGCTACCACTTCCTCACTAACACCTGTTTGCGGGGACTGCTCGAAATCCTCGGGCTTGCTGCGGCGCAGGCTGCGCCACTCGTTCTCAAGCGCTTGGTAGTTGTAGGGCAGCGGCTTTTGCTTCACCAAGTCCAAACGAGCCTGGAGCGTTTCACGGAACTCTTTGTCCATCTGAGCGGCCAGCTCGGCATCTACATCGCCGCGCTCCACCAACGTGGTATTATATACCTCCCGTGGGTTCTGGTGCTTGCTAATGATGTTGTAGAGCGTGGGCTGGGTGAACTTGGGCTCGTCCGACTCGTTGTGGCCGTGGCGGCGATAGCACACCATATCAATGAAGATATCGGCATGGAACTCCTGCCGGTATTCCGTGGCTAGGCGTACCGCAAATACCACTGCTTCCGGATCATCGCCGTTGACGTGAATTACGGGGGCGTCAATAATTTTTGCAAGGTCGGTGCTATAGATAGAAGAGCGGGCGTCCTCGAAATCGGTGGTGAAACCTACCTGGTTATTGATAACGAAGTGAATGGTACCGCCCGTTTTGTAGCCTTGCAGCTGCGACATCTGCGTTACCTCAAACCCGATGCCCTGGCCCGCCAACGCGGCGTCGCCATGAATCAAGATGGGCAGCATCTTGTCGTAGTCGTTGGCGTAGCCGTGGTCGAGCTTGGCACGCACGAAGCCTTCCACTACGGGATTCACGGCCTCTAGGTGCGAGGGGTTGGGTGCCAGTTTCAGGTTGATTGTCCGGCCGGCGGCGTCCACTTGGCTGCTATAGCCCATGTGGTATTTCACGTCGCCGTCGCCCATGGTCAGGTCGGGTACGGCAGTGCCCTCAAACTCCGAGAAGATTTGCTCGTACGTCTTGCCCATGATGTTGGCCAACACGTTCAGACGGCCGCGGTGGGCCATCCCAATCACTACTTCTTCCACGCCTAGCTCAGCGCCGCGCTGAATAATAGCATCGAGAGCCGGGATAGTGGTTTCGCCGCCTTCCAGCGAAAAACGCTTCTGCCCCAAGAACTTAGTGTGCAAAAAGTTCTCGAATACCACTGCTTCGTTCAGCTTGCTGAGGATACGCTTCTTGTACTCGATGCTGGGGTTGAAGCTCAGCGAATCTTTTTCCACTTTCCCACGGAACCAGTCGAGAATCTGTGGGTCGCGGATATACATGTACTCGAACCCGATGGTCCGGGTGTATACCTTATCTAAGGCCGATACGATGTCGCGCAGCTTAGCGTCAGGGCCAAGGCCGATTACCTCACCGTTCTTGAAAACGGTATCGAGGTCGGCTTCCCCCAAGCCGAAGTCGGCGAGGTCGAGGCGGGCTTTGCGGTCTTTGCGGGCGCGCACCGGGTTGGTGTTGGCGCGGAGGTGGCCACGGCTGCGGTAGGCATGAATCAGGTTGCGCACTTGCGTTTCCTTGTCAGCCGATACCGTGTCTACAGCACGAACCTGACCGGCATCGTTGGTAGAGGCCGTGCTAGCCAATACCCCTTCGCCGGTAGTTTGCGGCACCCCATCAGCGTATTGCTGTGAGAAATCAAAGCCCTCGAAAAACTTGCGCCAGCCGAAGTCAACCGATTCCGGGTCGTTCTTGTAAGACTGGTAGAGTTGGTCGATGTAGTCGCCATGGGCGTTGGCGATATAAGAATATGCATCCATGCGGTGGGAGCTTGTAGGTCGGGTGTAAAGGTAATGAGCCTGACTGTAAGCCAGAAACCTGTATTCGAGTACACGAATACGCTTCACTATCATTATTTTACATTCAAATCTGCTTTGTTAAACATCCAAAACAGAAAACCAATCTATTCAAAATAAAGCAGAAAGCCCTTTCTCAACGAAGGAAAGAGCTTTCTGTTACCAGTGAATCAGAGTTATTGCCTGGCGCAATTCATGCATGATAAGCCGGTAGAAAGTGGCGCGGAAACCGCAGGAAATTTGTTCTGCGCTACTTTCTATTGACTTCCGAAAACAGCTTTTATACTATTGTGGCAGCTTCATCTTAAAGATGTAGTAAGGCTGATCCTGTTTACCAAGGCCTTTGTTCCAAGTAGGCGTTTTATGAATGGCCGATGTTGTAACATATAGCATGTCGTCGGGTCCAAAGGCAAAGGTATCAGGCCACTCCAAGCGTGGGTCTTGCACAACCGGCTCTATTTTGCCGGCTAGGGTGCGGCGTACAATCGAGTGGTTTTCGAAAGCCGTCATGTACAGATTGTTCTTGGCATCTATTTCCATCCCATCGCAAGCTGGTACCTTGCCTAAATCCTCGATTTGCTGGCTTAGCTGCGCGTCCGTTAAGGCCGGGTTGCGGAGCGCTTCGGTTTTAATGCGATACAGGGCGTAACTGGTTAGCGGCTTCCAATACAGGTACTGCATGTCTTGGCTTAGCGCAATACCATCGGCATTGAAGCGGGCCTTCTTGCCAGTTGGGTCAACCAGTTCCTTGCCGTCAGCTTTGATGTTGAGCGTAGTATCGCCGAGCATGGAGGGGTGCTGGTTGAGCAGCTTGCGGGACTTGCCGGACTTCAAATCAATTACCACCAAGCTGCCAACTCCAGACTCTGTGATGTAGGCATAGTTGTTTTGCGTATCGATCCGCACGTCGTTGAGGTAGGACTTGCGAGGCGCTACACTTTCGGGCACGCTTATATTCTGCACCACCTTATTGGTACTGGGGTCAATCTTAACCAGTTTTGGGCCACCAACTACGGTTCCTTTCAAACCGGGCGAAGCTGGGTCAAGCACCCAGAGCATACCGGTTTTGTCGGCGTATACGCTCTGTGGGCAGATCCAGTGCTTTTGGGGTTCGTTGCGCACGGTTTCGTTCCAGGTACACCAAGTGGCATCCGGATACGGCTTAACGGAACCGTCGGTGCTCACTTCAGCCACCGGATTTACGGGGTTGTTGTCCCAACGCGGAAAATCGGCAAACACCCGGCCGTCGGGCAGTACGGCTACGCCCACCATCTGTGGCTCCCGGAACCCGGCCACCACTTGGAGCGGTGAGTTAGCGGGTGCTTGTGGCCCAGCCGTACTTACTGAGTCGGTGGAGGCAGTACCACCGGATTGGGTGGTTGGGGAGGACGGGGACGAACAGCCACCAGACACCAAGGCTGCGCCCAGACCAACTGGCAGCAACAAGGCGCCGACAGTGCGAGGGTTGAAAAAAGATAACATACGATTTTGGTTGTGCAAACTCCCTACGACACAGGATATCAGCGCGTAAGAAGCGTGGTTGAGGTTGCTGGTAGATACGACTAGTAATGCGCGAAGTTGGGCCAGCAGGCCGCTTTCACCAGAGGGTCAGGGGATCCTAAGCTGGTGCACAAAGACGAGTTGCTTGCACATAGCCGCCTCCACGGTGGAATAACCACTCGAAAACGAGTTCTAATAATTGCTGTATCTTTGGCCCCTCTTAGCGCTCAAAAACATATAAGTACAAAATTTTATAACTATTATCCGATTTTACAGTTTAATTCTTGCTTGAAACGCTTAATTCAGCCTTTCGGCTGTTGACATAAAATCAGGGGCAACCTTTTCTGAAAAGAAAAAGTTATGCTCCTCCCTTGAAGCCGAGTCGGGCCGGCTGTCTATCCTCTCCAGACGAAGTGAGAGTACACGAACCCAACCGTCATGTCTATTGCTTTATTCCTGCTGACCTTTCTTTTTCCTCCTCGTACTATTTCCACTCCCGCGCTAGCGTTGCCTTCCACTGTAGCCAGCCTTAGCCCTCGTTCGGTACACGTAGCGGTACCAATCCAGCCTGTTCAACGGCCTCCCCGCACCCTGTCGTACACCGTTACGGCTACTACCTACTGGCCTGAACCCGGCCAGACCGACAGTAATCCGATGGAAACTGCTGATGGTTCCATCATCCCTACCCGCCACTCCAGCCGCACCCGTTGGCTGGCTGTATCCCGCGACCTGCTCGAAGGTTCGGGCGGTCCTTTCCGCTACGGCGAAAAAGTCCGCGTCCAAGGCATGTCTGAAGCATTGGATGGCGTGTACATCATTCATGACACGATGAACCGCCGCCACCGCCACTGCGTGGACGTGCTGGTAAACGAGCGAGAATGTAAGAATGGCCTCGAAGGCCGCTGGAGTGAAATAAAGCTTAGCAAACTTGCTCCAAAACCCGTTTGGCAGGCTAGCTAGCCGCTAAATTTTGCTCCGTTCCACCCTCTTCAGGGTAACGCGCCAGTAGCCGAGGCGCACCATCTGCATCATATAAGAAAGAAAGCGGCTGATCAGGTTCGCGCATAATTTCTTCCAGCGGGATATGCCACCGCTTCCACATTTCCAGTAAAGATTGCCCGTAGGCAGCATTGTCCCATGGGTTGAAGATGTCGCCGGTTATATCGTCGATCAGCGTATCCATGACTATATGCGTAGCTCCTGGGGCTAGTGCACGCGGATAATAGTCGGGTACTACATTGAGGATGTAGGAGGCGTAATACACGCGCGCCTTAAACTCTGCTACTTGCACTGGGTGCAAGGGCCGGAGAGCATCCTGATACACGCGGCGCATGGCCTGCCGGATGATACCATTGTCCACTAGGCAGGCAGTAAGCACCGCATTATCTAGCTTGATGCTGAAGGTCAGCGTACTTAAGTCGTCGTCGTACTCGAACGGCATGTCGTCTTGCGTCTGACTTACTTCTAGCACAAACACCGATGCGGGCGAGAAATCATCGAACTCAACAGGCACTCGCAACGCTTGGAACGCCTGGAAAAAGGCTTGAAACCGGCGTAGCATCTGCGCATTTTCAGCCAACGGATACTGCGGTACGGCCAGTGGTTCTAGCTCATTAAGAATCTCGGTTACCAGTACGCCATACATCATCTTGCCTAGCCACAAAAACAAGGTTTTGTCGCCGAGAGCCCGCAAGCTTTCCACTCCTTGTTGCGCAGCTTCTTCCACTTCCTGCTCTAACGGCTCGACGTGCTTAGTCCGGCACTGGGGGCAACAAGGAATGCGTAAGTCGTTGAACTGCACGATGCTTAAATCCAGCAGCTTGATCTGACGCTCGTGCAAGTTGTAGCGCGTCATCAGCCACTCGGCGAAGACGGGCACCGAATCTGCACGCGGCATAGTGGGCGTACCACACAAAAAGCATTGCTGCGGCCCAAAACGCATACCGTCGAATGGGTCGTAGAAAGTGAAATCGTTGGGAGCCGGAGTGGCAGCAGAAGCAGACATAAGCAAGCAACCTTGAATAAAGGCCCGCAAAGGTAACCACACAGAACCCGCAGATGGAAGCCTACGTGTTGATCCGCCAGTGACAAACCCTAGAAGCAGGTTAGTTGCTTGCCTCAACCACAAACGAAAAAGCCCTGGCCACATAAAGTGACCAGGGCTTTTTTCTGTGCTATGGCTTGGCCTAGCGAGAAAGAGAAGAGCCCATTTTGATGAGCACTTTGCTTAAATGACCGAGTGGCCCGGCATAATCGCCCGTTGACTCATCGGCTACCTTGGCGGTTTCGGCGCCTAGGGTAGCAATGGTTTCGGCTAAGTCATGCGTTTGGGTGTCGGAAGCAGTGAGTTGCTCGCGCAGCGTGGCTAGCTCCTGAATGATTTTGGCCAACCCAGGGCGCTCAGAGGATTGTAGAACAGCTTCCCACCGCTCGATTTCAGCCAACCCGTGCTGGTCGCGCTGGTCGGGTACCCCCGCATTGAGCAAGGTAAGAGTGTCTTCGAGCAGGGCACTATTCTGCTGGTCAGTTACGCCAAGCGGTACATTGGGCGTAGCAGGCGTCTGGGGAGTGGAAGCAGTGGAATCCATGGGAATATGAAGTCGGTGAGCGGGAGAATCAGCTATGCTATACTTGCTCGCGGCCGGAAAAGTTGAGTGCGCCCCAACATCTGCTAGGCGCGCTGCTGCCAGAACCGGTCTGCTACCCTACAGTATAGTATCTGGGCTAGCTGCTTGTCTGTAAGCATACTGGCGCAATGGCGCAGTTACCGATTTCAGCTAATAATTATTGGTACTGTTGGGTTACTTTTTCTGGGAAGCAACATAAAGAGCAGGTTTGCTTCAACTCTTACTCTTAACGTTCTCTATCCATGAAAATGTCCTTGAAATCTTTGTTCGTTGCTGTTGCTGTTTCTTTCTCTGTTGCTTCGTGCACTGAAGCCGGCAAAGAAAACGCAAATGCTGCTGCCGAAAACACCGAAGCTGCCGCTGAAAACACTGGCGACGCCGTGGAAGTGGAAGCTGAAAATGCTGCCGCTGCCACCGAAAATGCAGTAGACAAAGCTGCTGCAAACACGGAAGCTGCTGCCGAGAAAGCAGGCGACAAAATCGAAAACGCTGCCGAGAAAACGGCTGCTGAAACCGAAGAAGCTGCTGCTGAAGCCAAAGCCGAAATCAAAGACTAGTTCCTAGTGAACTACGCGGGCCGCGCGCGGCCGGAGTACTAGGCGGTGGTGTACGAGTGTATCTACCATGCCTAGTACTCCGGCTGTGGGCGGCCCTCTTTTTTGTGCTCTCTCGGCTACACGCTTTGTTTCTTTGCTTCCGTTTCGGTGGGAGCATCTGCTAGCTCTAACAGCACTTCATAATACGGGCGCTGCACCATGCGGGCCTGTAGCCAAGCGTAGAAGCTAAGAGCCTGCAAATCTTCGCGCTGCAGCGGCAAAGACTGCGGCATTTGCTCTACACGCTTGGCAAAGCCAGGGTGCTGCAAGGCCTGCGGATTATCTATAATCTCCCGAACCAGGGCCAAATAGCTGAGCACGTACGCGTAGGGTCCCCCATCATCAACACCACTCCGTTCCCGCAACAACCGTTCGATAGCGCGTAACCGGTTGAGAGCTAAGTCAGCGTTGCCCATTTCGAATTGCGCCAGCATTTCCCCGATGTTTTTGTTGATCAGCCACTCCAACCCCATTTCTTGCTCGCACCAATGGTCGGAGCGGCCTATCCCGATGAGGGTGCGGTTGGTTTTAGCGAACTGGCCTTCGGCAAAATAGTGGAAAGCCAGCCCTAAGCGCGCCGTTAGCTCGTCGCGGGGTGCTAGCGTGGTCGTAGGGCTCAAAATCTGTTCCAGCAGCCGGATGCTTTCGGCATTACGACGCAGAAAAGCGTAGTTGGCGGCCAGCAGAAACGTGTAGCGAGGGAGCCACTCCGCGCGGCAGCTTTGGCCTCCTTCCTCCGCCAACGCCTTTCGCATGAGCTCCAGGTACCGTACTGCCTCCTCGAAGCGCCGCACCCGGTACAAGGCGTGGGCAATCATGTAAAGCAGCCCGATCTGATAGTAGCGGTGCGCTGGCTGGAACCCGTGCCGCTTTTCCATGAGATGGTAGCAGCGCAGCACAAACGGGGTGAAGGAAGCAAAATCTCGGCGCACAAGCATGGCATTGCGAGCAATAGACATCAACCGGTAGAGCACTGCTGGCCGCCGTGCAAAAGCCTCCTGCAAGTCGTACTCGCGGAGTACCTCTTGCAGAATACCATCGAAGGCTTCTCCTGCACGGCCTTTCACACGCGCTTGGCGCAGCCGCTGCCGAATCAGACTGTCAGCAATACCGGCGCGCTCCTCCTCGTCGGCGGCCTTCTTGTTGAGGTGGCGCTGCCGAATAATGTCTTCTAGTGGGTCGGCAAACTCGCTGGCGGCCTGCGCAATTTGGAGGTTGTACACGGTGTTAAGCAGCTCGTACTGCTCGTTGAGCCGGGCCAGCTTTTCGGCTTTGCGCAACGTGGACCACGCTAGCCGCGGTACGCCGGCTTCAAAAAGGTATTGCGCCAGCGTAAGCAACCCGCGCACCGATGACGCCGCCGTAGGATCGTGCTGGCGCTGGCGTAGCAAGAGAAAGTCGGTAAGATGGCGCAGTAGGCGTTTGCGCAATGCATAGTAGGCCGTGGCGTTTGGCTGGTCGGCGTACAGACGGGTCAGCAGCTGAGGCGTGGTGTATTCCTTGGGGTGCAGCAGCAGCTCATAGAGGCGCAAGTCCATGCGCCCTTTTTGCTTGCGCTTTTGCCGTTGAATAAACTGAGCGAAATCCTTGCGGTCCTCGGGCGAGAAAGTAGCCAGCGTAGTTCGCAGGTCGTCCATAATGGGCTTAGTCGGATAAGATATACATCGTGTAGAAACCTCATTCCCAACAAGTAAAAAGCAGGGGTGAGTGTCACACTCCTAAAGAAAACAGCTTGTTTTCAATATGCAAGCTGACTTAGCGCATTCGAAGGGTACAATCCTCATGGCTACCCACCGCTACAGCAAGTGGAGCTAGTAAGGAATGCCAGCAAAGATGTAGTAGAACATTATACTGCCGCCTTTTTGGGCGCAAAAATGGCTGCTCACCTGAAAAACTTTCCTCTTTGTTGGCTGAGCGTGAAGCTTAACCGTATAGCCTGTTATCTCCCACCTTAACACCTACGATCATGGACGCTAATAACAACGGCATCGACGACAGCACCGAACTGCGCACGCGCGGTAACTGGAACGAAATCAAAGGCGAAGCCAAGCAGAAGTGGGGCAACCTCACCGACGATGATCTTGCCTACGAAGAAGGCAAGCAAGACGAGTGGTTCGGCTCGTTGCAGCACAAAACCGGTGAAACCATTGATGACATAAAAGCGTGGTTCAAACGCACTTTTTAAGTACCTGCAGTGGTTCTTCTTTTGAAAGACAATTGCCTTACACTTTCTAGTGTGAGGCAATTGCTTTTACAGGTGGCAGCTGACTAAGGAATATTTTTATTCTTTTTCTTGGAAACAATTTTCATATACCAAGTATTACTATAGTCAATGCCTTTATATTTGCAACAAATACGGCCTCTTTCACAACCATATGAGGATTAATCCAGAGGAACTACGCACCCTGGGTAATCCGGCTTTGTTGCGACAGCCGAAAACCGCTTTCTTCTGCTCGCGCCAATACCCGGAATCCATTGAACGACCCACGTACTTGTGGGCTTTAGAGCAACGCTATGCGCACAACTGCGTGGTATCGGGGTTCCATTCCAAGCTAGAGCAAGCGGTGTTCCGCTATCTGCTTCAGGGCACAGGTCAGCCCATACTATATGCCTTAGGGCGTGGTATTCAGCCTAATCTGCGGTTCGAATACGGCAAAGAAATAGAGGCTGGCAACTTGCTGTTCGTGTCGCCTTTTGAGAGTACAGTGCGCAGCATCACGGCCGAAACCGCGGAAATCCGCAACATGCTGGTGGCAGACATGGCCGACCAGTTTTTTGTCCCCTACATGACCGCCGAGGGCAACATTGACCGGCTGCTCAACCACCCGCTGGCGAAAGGCAAGCCCGTTTTCACGTTGGATCTACCTGTTAATCAGCCACTGATCCAACGCGGCGCCCGATTATATTGCCCAATGGGGGCGCTAGGACGCAGTACCGGACGGTATACCCCTCCCCGCTCGCCTGCCATTTAACCTAAACAGGTACTTTTTGCGTACCACAGGCATTCTCTCCCTTAAGTGATGCCTTATGTCCGTAGCTAACTCAATTTCATCTGCTGTCTCTGCTTCCCCTTCTGCGGGCATCAGGGCACTGGCGCGCTTTGGCTTCGCAGCCAAAGGAGTGGTATACCTGTTGGTAGGTGTACTAGCACTGCTGGCTGCTACCGGCCAGCGCGGCGGCCAGACTGCCGACAAAAAACAGGCAGTCCAAACGCTCCAGGACCTGCCTGGTGGGCCCGTACTGCTAGGTATTATTGCGTTTGGTTTGCTGGGCTACATTGTGTGGCGCTTCGTGCAAGCCATCCGCGACACTGAAAATAAAGGCTCTGGCGCCAAGGGTATTGGGCGCCGGCTGGGCTACGCCGGCAGCGGGCTACTGTACGCTAGCTTGGCGTGGTACGCGGCGCAATTGGCAATGAACGGCTCTGCCTCCGAAGGCGGCAACAGCCAACAGACATTAACCGCGAAAGTATTAAGCTGGCCCGGTGGCGACTGGATTATCATGGCCGTGGGACTGATTATCATCGGTAGCGGTATCTACCAGATTATCAGAGCGTATTCCGGCAAATTTCATAAGCATGTGAACTCCAGCAATCTGCCAGCTAACCAGCAAAATGTTGTGTATCGTACGGGCCAGGTAGGTTACACGGCACGTGGCGTGGTCATGGCTATTATCGGTTACTTCTTCGTGCAAGCCGGTCAACAGTCGCGTGCATCAGCGGCTGGAACTACCGACGAAGCATTTGATTTGCTGGCCACAATGGGCCCCTCGGTACTGGGTGTGGTGGCACTGGGCTTGATGGCTTATGGCCTTTACATGCTGGTCCAAGCCCGATATCCGGTGTTGAACGGCGTGTAGCTGCTCTTGCAGTAGTACTGTTCTAAAAGTTGAGAGGCCCAAAACAATGTTGTTTTGGGCCTCTCAACTTTTAAAACATACCCAGGTGAGTAGTTCGACACAAGACCTTGGTGCTGGAGGTGAGTTCAGAGCTAATAAACAGTAACCGGATATCGCCTACTTCGGTCAATAGATAGTAATAGGAGTACTCGAATAGCTAAGCACAAAGCCTGGCAAATATTATTTATCTTTCTAATTATCAATTTATTATGTGCAATACCAGGAACTTTTAAAAGTCAAAACATAGAGAAATGTGGTTGTCGGCATGAGTTACGGACGTGCATCTTTCCTACCTCACTTCTCTCAACCCCAATTTCTTATGCTTCGCTTTTCTACTGTTATCATTTTACTGTTGCTAAGCTTGTCGGCACGGGCGCAGGATGTGCTTACCAAAAGCAATGGGGAAGAGTTGAACGTGAAGGTGATGGAAATAACCTCTTCCGAAGTACGCTACAAGCGCACCGACAATCCTGATGGCCCACTTATTACCGTATGCCGCACCGATGTGTTTATGGTGCGCTACGCCAATGGCACCAAGGAAGTACTACATCAGCCCGAAGTTAGTCCTACCACAGCACCGATGTCCAAAGAGGAAGCTTACAGCAAAGGACGTCTCCATGCCCGCGCCTACTACAAAGCGTCCGGCGCTTTCTGGGGCACCTATGCTGCTACCTTCTTGACGGGCTATGGTGGCCCAATAACGGGTGCGGCCATAGCCGCGACCAAGCCCCCGGTCCGCAAACTCGTGGTGCCGGAAGCGCAGTTGCTGCAAAACCCTTATTATGTGGCGGGATACCGCAAACAGGCGCAAAACAAGAAAATAGGCAGTGCGGCAGCCGGCGTAGGTGCCGGCGCAGCAACGTGGTCTGTGGTAGTGTTAGCTGCTCTTTTTACCTACGGCTTGCACTAAACATTAGTAGCGTTGATGCGCGTCACGCGAACTAGGAGTTACAAAGAGCCTTGTCACTTCCACGCACTACTTTCCCGTTACCAGCCAGCGGCCTATACTTATTTGTCCGCCACATAATCCGCTAGGTAGTGGTAACGCGGCAGGAGCTGGCCGTTGCGGGCAATGGTGGCTCGCTCTACCACCTCATCTTGGCCTGGTTCGCCCAGCAAATGCGGCAGCACATTGTCAATGAGTTGGCGCCCGAAGTCGCGGCTGGCATTGCGGGGCAACTCGCAAGGCAGATTGTCTACGGCCATAACCGTGATATTGGAGGCGCCAGAGTAAGCTGGCGCTAGTGTACCCGTCTGGCAGTTGTAGTCGAAGGCTGGCTCTGCAATGGTGGTGCTGCGCTTGGTGGTGGGCACGGAGCCGTCCACGTCACAGGTAACGTCGGCAATGGTGTTGATGCGGAAATCTGCACGCTTGGTGTCTTCCTCTGTGAACAGGCGGGGCGCAGCCGGATGCCAGTAGGCGCAGGCAATTAGCAGATCCGTCACGGGCAGGAAAATGCCGAACGTGGACTCATACTGCTCTGGGTTGCGGTGAAAGTCGGGGGTGTCCCACACCCGACCGTCGCGCCGCCGGTTATAGTCGGAGCTGCGCAGCTGGGTGTACACGGGCTCCTTGAAATCCTGATACAGATAATCATACACGCTGACGCGCTTCAACCCCATTCGGTCCAGCACTTCCAAGGCGCCCTGCGCCACCCGACCGGAGCCGGTTACCACCATTTTGATGGGCGGCAGGCGCTTCACCTTGAAAAACTCTTCCTGCATGTCTTCCATATCCACGCATTGGTAGGCAGGCTTTAGCGTGTACAGGTTGTGTTTGCGCCCATAGGTGAGCAAGCCGTTGTAAGCGCCCACAATACCTGCCCAACGCCCAAAGGCTACTATCCGCTCCCCCCCGTCGCGGTTGGTCATCAGTTCGTAGTCGACGAGGGTGATATGGTGGCGAAGCACCGCGCGGAGCAATTCGCGGTTGGCGGGCTGCTTCTTTACCGTGTGCGAGAAAAACAGGTAGGTTTTGTTGGGAATCAGCTGCTTTACTGGCACTTCTTTTACGCCCATCAGAATGTCGCAATCCGAAACATCGGCTCGCACTTCCAATCCTAGGTCACGGTATTCCTGATCGGAAAAGCAGCGGTGTGGGCTTTCCTGCACCACGATGCGAAGGCCGGGATACTGGGCTTCGGCTTCCACACATTTCTTGGGAGTGAGCGGTACTCGTTTGTCGGGTGGGACTTTGCCTTCGCAAAGAAGGCCGATGGTCATAGAAGGCATAGCGCTGGCGTGGGAGGGGGTGGGAATCCGCTTCAAATCTATTGGTTTTCGTTAACCTAGCTCCTCACTCCGCTGGCTTGGGCAGGATCTGCTGGCCATTTGTCACCGGATATTTTCCATACATCTGCCGCAGCGTACATGATTATGACATAGCGCATTAGACAGTAGAGCACAGGATGGATACGGCGCTGCCGTGGACGTATTTGAGTGCCACAATTCCCGTCCACTCTTTTCTGTTCAGCTCTATGACTCAAACCCTTTACGTACGGCTAGGTACTGCTGCATTGCGTGGCCCGAAGCTGCGGCACAGTGTGCTAACAGCCAGCCGCTTGCTGCTCTTGCTAGTATTCCTGACAAGCGCCTCGGCAGCGGAAGCGCAACGCCGCATGGAAAAACTCAACCGGGGCGTAGTGGCCATCCGGGCCACCGCTAGCTCGGTGTATGTAGGCTGGCGCCTATTTGGCACCGACCCGAGCGGGCTTGGCTTCAACGTATACCGGGGTGCTACCCGCATTAATAGCACGCCCATCACGGGGGCTACCAACCTCGTGGACGAGACGCCAACCAACGAACCCTATACCGTGCGGCCAGTGCTGAACGGAGTGGAGCAACCCGCCTCCGAAAGCGCTACCGTGTGGGCGCAGTCCCGCCTGAACATTCCGCTCCAACGGCCCGCCGGCGGCACCACCCCCAGCGGCGAAGCCTACACTTACAGCCCCAATGACTGCAGCGTAGGCGACGTGGACGGCGACGGGCAGTACGAAATCATTGTGAAGTGGGACCCTTCCAATGCCAAAGACAACTCGCAGGCTGGCTACACCGGCAACGTGTACATTGATGCGTACCGGCTGACGGGCGCCCGGCTGTGGCGCATCGACTTAGGCAAAAACATTCGGGCAGGCGCGCACTACACGCAGCTGATGGTATACGACCTGGATAGCGACGGCAAAGCCGAAGTAGCCTGCAAAACGGCCGATGGCACCATAGATGGTAGAGGCACCGTCATTGGCGACGCCAACGCCGACTACCGTAACGCTACCGGCTACATTCTCACGGGCCCTGAGTTCCTGACGGTTTTCAACGGCCGCACAGGTGCTGCCATGGCTACTACAGCTTATTTGCCGGCCCGCGGTGCCGTAACTTCCTGGGGCGACAACTACGGCAACCGCGTCGACCGTTTTGTATCTACGGTGGCGTATTTGGACGGAGTGCGGCCTAGCCTCGTGATGGGGCGCGGCTACTACACCCGCTTGGTGCGTGTGGCCTGGGACTGGCGTAACGGTCAGCTTACCCGCCGCTGGACTTTCGACAGCGACGAAGCAGGCAACAGTGCTTACGCCGGCCAAGGCAACCACCAGCTCACCGTGGGCGACGTGGACGGCAATGGCCGCGACGAAGTGGTGAACGGCTCCAGCGCCATCCGCGACAATGGCACCGGGCTCTACGCCAACGGCCTCGGCCACGGCGACGCCCTGCACATGAGCGACATGAACCCCGACCGGCCAGGCCAAGAAGTGTGGCAGCCGCATGAAGACCGGACTGCCTACGGCATCTACGGACTGGAATGCCGCGACGCTCTCACCGGCCAGCCCCTGTGGGGCGTGCCCGGCACCGGCGACATCGGCCGGGGTTTAGCCGCCGACGTTGACCCCAACCACCGAGGCTACGAAATGTGGGGCTCCACTGGGGGGCTCTATACCTGTACTGGCACACAGATAAGCACCTCGAAGCCCACCATCAACTTTGCCGTGTGGTGGGATGGCGACCTGTCACGTGAATTGCTGGATGCCGGGTACAACTCCACTACCAACGTGGCTACGGTTCGGCTGGAAAAGTGGGTTCCGGCCACCAACAGCCTTACCCGCCTACTCACCCCAAGCACCGTGGCCGATGGTGATGCGCAAACCAATAACACCACCAAAGCCAACCCCTGCATAACGGCCGATATTCTCGGCGACTGGCGCGAGGAAATCCTACTTCGGTCGCGCGACAACGAGAGCTTGATTCTCTACTCCACCTCGGCGCCTACCACCGAGCGGATTTACACGCTCATGCACGATTCGCAGTACCGGTTGGCAGTGGCCCACGAGAATTCGGCTTACAATCAGCCGCCTCATACCAGCTATTACCTGGGTACCGGCATGGCCCCACCACCAGTGCCCAACATTGTGTTGGCTGATAGCCTGAACGTGCTAGGCACCCGCGCTATCCGGCCGAACCAGTTGGTAGTGAACGTATACCCGAACCCAACCAGCAGTGCCATCACCATCCAAACGGTTGGCACCTTCTCATACCAGATCTACAATATGGCGGGCCAAGTAGTAGAGCAAGGGGAGCGGCGCAACGACTTCAGCGGAGGCCTCCACCTCAACCCTGGCCTGTACCTGGTACGCGTCCGCACTGCCGATGGCGAGCAAACCACCGTCAAGGTGCTGAAAGAGTAGCTTCTACATAATCAGCCTACTGTGCAGCGCGGAAACCTGTTTCGCGACGAGCAGCGTGAGTAGCCGGCACTGGGCCTGCGCGCAGGAACTCGCGCTGCTCGTCACGGAACGGAACCCACAGGATTTGCGCGCTACGCTCCGCATCCCAGAAGAAACCAGAGATGCTTCGGCTCAGGCTTTAACCTGATTTTGCGCACCGAAAAACCGCGCCTTCGACCAGCATTTCCAGCGAACCAGCTATAGGGCAGCAGCGCGAAACAAGTTTTCGGGTTGCTGCCCTAAACTTTTAAGAGAATATCGGATTAAGCAAGCAGACAATCTGAGGAAGCTTTTTTCAGGTTACCTTTGTTGAGGCCTCACTGCCACTTATCTGTGCCACTCTGACTTCTTTCTTTTATGTTGCTCCAACCCAAGGCCGCCGACGTATTCATCGACCGTCATAACGGGCCCGATGCCGTCGCCGTAGCGGACATGCTGCGTGCCATCGGTGTCGATTCGCTCGACCAGCTTATTGATGAGACCGTGCCGGCCGCCATCCGCCTGAAACAGCCGCTGAACTTGCCCGCTGCCCTCACGGAGCGGGCTTTTTTGGCGAAGTTCAAAGGCATTGCCAGTAAGAACCGCCTCTTCAAAAACTATATCGGCCTGGGCTACCACGACACCCGACTGCCGGGCGTTATCCAGCGCAACATCATGGAAAATCCGGGCTGGTACACGGCGTACACGCCCTATCAGGCCGAAATTGCGCAAGGCCGCCTCGAAGCCCTCATCAATTATCAGACAATGATAATTGACCTCACGGGCCTCGAAATTGCCAACGCCAGCTTGCTCGACGAAGGCACTGCCGCCGCCGAGACCCTACACATGTTCCACTCACTGACCAAAAAGAAGAACGCCACGCGCTACTTCGTGTCGGAGCAGGTGCTGCCGCAAACCATCGACGTACTTCGCACCCGCGCCACACCGCTGGGCATCGAGCTCGTGGTAGGTGACCACCGCACCGTAGACCTCACGGATGATTCGTTGTTTGGTGCTATTCTGCAATATCCGGCTGCTGATGGCGCCGTGTATGACTATACCGACTTTATCTCTAAAGCGCACGACAGCAATTTGTTTGTAACAGTTGCTACCGACCTGTTGTCGCTCACGCTCCTTACGCCTCCTGGCGAGATGGGCGCCGACGCCTGCGTGGGCAACTCCCAGCGCTTCGGCGTACCGATGGGCTACGGTGGTCCGCACGCAGGCTTCCTGTCCACCAAAGACCAGTTCAAGCGCGTGATTCCGGGCCGTATTATCGGGCAGAGCATTGACGCCGCTGGCAACAAGGCCTACCGCATGGCTCTGCAAACCCGCGAGCAGCACATCCGCCGCGAAAAAGCAACCAGCAACATCTGCACGGCGCAGGTGCTCTTGTCGGTGCTGGCGGGCATGTATGCTGTGTACCATGGGCCGCAGCGCATCAAGCAATTCGCGACCAATGTGCACGCCCTCACGCAGGTGCTGGAGCAGGAGGTAAAAGCCCTCGGCCTCGACCAGCGCAACGAGTTCTACTTCGACACGCTCGACATCAAGCTGGAAAGTGCCGAGCTACAAGCCGCTGTTCGCCAGGAAGCAGAAGCAGCCGGCATCAACTTCCGCTACTTCGAAGAGCACGGCACGCCCCGCGTAGGCATTTCGCTGCACCAGAACACCGAAATTCAGGACGTAGCTGACATCGTAGCGGTGTTTGCCAAAGTGCTGGGCAAGGACGTGAAGTCGGTGGCACTGCCCGCCGAAATTTCCGTGAACTGGCCTGAGGCACTGGTGCGCACCAGCCAATATCTGACCCACCCCATCTTCAACACGCACCACTCCGAGCACGAGATGTTGCGCTACATGAAGCATCTGGAAAACAAGGACTTGAGCTTGGCTCACTCCATGATTCCGCTGGGTTCATGCACCATGAAGCTGAACGCCACCGCCGAAATGATTCCGGTGACGTGGCCGGAAATCGGGGGCTTGCACCCGTTCGCGCCTCGCGAGCAGGCACAAGGCTACACCCAGATCTTCCAAGACCTAGAGCAGTGGCTATGTGAGGTGACTGGCTTCGCGGCCGTAAGCTTGCAGCCGAACTCTGGTGCTCAAGGCGAGTACGCCGGCCTGCTAGCCATCAAAGGCTACCACGATGCCCGCGGCGACCAACACCGCAACATTGCCCTGATTCCGGCTTCGGCCCACGGTACCAACCCTGCTTCAGCTGTTATGGCAGGCATGCAGGTAGTGGTGGTGAAAAGCACCGAAGAAGGCAACATCGATGTGGAAGATTTGAAGGCTAAAGCTGCCCAGCACGCCGAGAAGCTAAGCTGCCTGATGGTGACGTACCCCAGCACGCACGGCGTGTACGAGGAAACCATTATCGACATCTGCGCCACCATCCACCAGCACGGTGGCCGCGTGTACATGGACGGAGCCAACATGAACGCCCAAGTGGGCCTTACCTCCCCCGCCACCATTGGCGCCGATGTGTGCCACCTCAACCTGCATAAAACGTTTTGCATCCCGCACGGCGGCGGCGGACCGGGCGTAGGACCTATCGGCGTAGTAGCTGATCTGGCTCCTTACCTGTCTGGCCACGTGGTGGTAGATGCGGATGGCCGCACTGGCGGGGCCGTGTCCTCGGCTCCGTGGGGCTCGGCTAGCATTCTGCCTATTTCCTACGCCTACATCAGCATGATGGGTGGTGAAGGCCTAACGGAAGCTACGCGCATTGCTATTCTGAATGCCAACTACATCAAGGCTCGCCTTGAGCAGCATTACCCTGTGCTCTATACGGGTGCCAATGGCCGCTGCGCCCACGAAATGATTCTGGATTGCCGCCAGTTCAAGAAGGCCGGCATCGAGGTAGAAGACATTGCCAAGCGCCTAATGGACTATGGTTTCCACGCTCCTACGGTTTCCTTCCCAGTGGCGGGCACGCTGATGGTTGAGCCCACCGAGTCGGAAAGCAAGGAAGAACTGGACCGTTTCATTGAAGCCATGATTTCTATCCGCCACGAAATTGCCGACGTAGAAGCGGGCCGCGCTGATGCCAAGGACAATCTGCTCAAGCACGCGCCGCACACGGCGGCCGTCGTGTTGGCGCAGGAGTGGCACCGTCCCTACACGCGGGAGCAGGCTGTGTACCCTACTGACTACGTGCGTGCCGCCAAGTTCTGGCCTAGCGTTTCCCGCATCGACTCAGCGTACGGCGACCGGAACCTGATCTGCTCGTGCACTTCGGTGGAAGAGTATGCTGACGCCGAAGAGAAGCTGGTTGAAACCGACAAAGGCCCTTCATACTAGAAGGCCTTAGCTACCGGTTGTAATTACTTGCAACACAAAAAGGCCCGCACGGTATCGTGCGGGCCTTTTCTGTATATCTGAAAATGGTGTGGCAGTTGAAGGAGTAGGCAGCGGGTATCGCCTTTGCCTAACATCCGCAAACTAAAGGCGTAGGGTGTTAGCGTTGGGGGAAGCAGGTGCGGTACATGTACCCGTTCATGGTCTTGCCGTCTTTGGTTACACGGGCCTTCACGAAATAAACGTCTACCGTGTCGGTTACCTGTACTTCAACACCAGAGCCAACGCTGGTCAGCTGTGTTGATTCCTTGGTCATGCCATCGTAGAGCACACAGTCGACGATGGTATTATGGGCTACCGGAGTCTTGCTCGTGTTGGTGCTGCTCGTGTTTTCTTTGGCGGCCGTGCAGGCGGCCAAACCTAGTAAACTGAAGAATAGGAGTAGGGTTCGATTCATTGTTGAGATTTATGGTCGGGGAAGGTACTTAGTTTCTTAAATAAGAAGATAATTTCCTGGGAATAATTTGAATGAGTTCATGGTGTTATATAGGTTGTCGGGGAACATTGGCCCACCGGAAAACGTTGAAGTAACAAGCAACGAAAAGCCCAAACGAAGCCTTTACGAGCCGTTTTCAAGCAGTAGTTGTTTCCTCCTCTTACTATACTTCACACATGCGCTCTATCACTCGCTTATTCGCCCGGTCAGCTGCTTTTGTAGCTGTTGGTTTTTCGCTGCTACTGGGTGTTACCAGTTGCGCCACTTCTTCTCGTGTTGGAGTCACTTCCGACTTCGACCATTCTGTTAACTTCCGCACGTACAAGACCTGGTCTTGGTTTCCGCAGCAGCCCGTAGACGCTGAAGGCGGTCCGGCCAAGGGCTACGAGTCATTTCTTGATCAGCGTCTGCAAAAGGCCGTTGAGCGCGAGCTTGCTGCCAAAGGCTTGACCCGTGTTGAGAAAGATGCCGACTTGTTTGTAGCGTACAGCGCCAAAGTGGAAGACAAACAGCAGGTTTCTCCTTACTACAATGGCCTCGGCTATCCTTATTACGGCTATGGCCTCTACAACCGCGGGCTTTACTCGCCTGTTACCCAGTATAAAGCGGGTACTGTTATCATCGACTTGGTTGACGCTAAGCGCAAAGAACTAACCTGGCGCGGCACTGGCCAAGCGCAGGTTGACAACCAAAGCATTTCCGAAGAAGAAGTGCACCGCATTGTGAACGGCATCTTGGGCAACTACCCTCCTACCGACGCCAACGCCCGCCGTTAGGCAGCAGTATTCCCTAGCAACCGTTAGCCAACAAAAAGCCTCTTGTGTAAGAGGCTTTTTTTGTATCTTATTGTATGGCTACATCTTCCTACTCCTGCTGGTTTGGTCTTGCGCTACTTTTGCTTGGCAGCCAGAGCTTGGTAGGGTGTGGAGCCGTGAGTGAAGGTATTTACGGCATGCGTCGCCCAGAGGCAGTGGGCTTCTCGCAGGTCAGTGAGTTTGCCGTAGCGTATGGCGTAGGTGTGGCTCCTGGCAAAAGCTTTGTGTTGGACACCAGCTACTTCGAGTTTTTGAAGCGCCAGCCCCTGGCAAAGCAAGAAGAAGCCAAGAACCACGCGCAGCCATTGCAGTTGCTGTACTATAACCGCAACGGCCAACTGATATCCTACTACGTGAATCGGTATGCAGACGGCTTCCCTAATCTGGACTGGAACCGCGACCGGCAACTGGAAGTCTTTCCGCCCGTTTCGCAAACGCCAACCGACAACCTGCTTTCTTTTGCCCAGCTAGCGCCGTTTTTACGCACCGTAGATGGTCAGCAAGTGCAAGGCATGCAGTCGTTTGCTGATTACACAGTAGTGGTCTTCTGGAGCCACCGTATGGGCCGGCAGAGTCGCCGCCTGCTAGCCGCCGCTCAGCAGAACTTACAATTAGCCCCAGCCAGCCAGAAGGCATATATTCTTTACGTCAACAACGACGCGTATCTAAGACGCTTAGGTTTGTGAGCGTATGTCTTTTGCTAGGTCACATTCATCCGTGCGTGTGGCTGGCCTGTTTTCCATACAAAAGGGCCAGCTGTTACTAGCTGGCCCTTTTGATTTTTTAGCTCACATGCAATGCACCTGTTCCGTTAGATCGGCACATTTACGTGCCGCTCGGCGTGGTAGCTGCTGCGCACCAGCGGCCCCGACTCTACGTATTTGAGGCCACGGGCAAGGCCTTCCTCCCGATAATGGGCGAAGAGGTCGGGGTGAATAAACTCGGCTACTTCCAAGTGGCGCTTGGTAGGCTGTAAGTACTGACCAAGCGTCAGGATATCAAGGCCATGCGCGACCAGGTCGTCCATAGCACGGTACATCTCTTCTTTGGTTTCGCCTAGGCCCAGCATGATGCCTGACTTCGTGCGCTTGCCGGCGTTCTTGGTACGGCGGATTTGCTCGAGGCTCCGGTCGTACTTGGCTTGCGGACGCACGAGGCGGTACAGGCTACCAACCGTCTCTACGTTGTGCGATACCACTTCCTGGCCTCCAGCAATCATCAAATCCAAGGCTTCCCAGTTGGCTTTCACATCCGGAATTAAGGTTTCGATGGTGGTTTCGGGGGAAAGTTGCTTGATGCGCACCACGGTTTCGTTCCAGATGCTGGCTCCACGATCCTTCAGTTCGTCGCGGTTGACGCTGGTAATTACCGCGTGCTTAACGCCCATCAGCTGAATGGCTTCGGCTACTCGGCGAGGCTCGTCGGTGTCGTACTCCGTGGGGCGGCCGGTAGCCACCGCGCAAAACGAGCAAGAGCGGGTACACACGTTGCCTAGGATCATGAAGGTAGCCGTTCCGGCGCCCCAGCACTCGCCCATATTCGGGCAGTTGCCGCTCTCGCAAATCGTGTGGAGCTTGTGCTCGTCCACCAAACGACGAACCGCAGCGTATTCAGGACCCACTGGCAGCTTCACGCGGAGCCAATCTGGCTTGCGTGGCTTGGCAGGCATAGGCACCTGGGGTTGCACTATAGGCAAGGTCAACAACAAATCATCCATGAGGCAAAGGTAACTGGTAGGACAGTTAGTATGAAGTAGCCGACAGCAAGTATATACACCGAAGCACTGGGGCATCGAAACACTTGCGCAACGACAGATCAAGCCATTAGGCTTGCGGCTACAGCTAGACAACAACAAATGAAAGAGACTTTGTTCGGTGCTGGCAATGCCAACTCTCCAAACAAAGTCTCGCTAAGTTCTGTCCGCGTTCTTGTGCTACTGTATCAGCTTCTCGACCCCAAATAAATAGTGAGGTACACTGACGGGTAAAAGCGGTTGTTAATTTGGCTATCAGGAACGTTCAGCGAGCGTAGAATCACAGGGGCCTTGCCATATACTTCCAGCAAAACGCCCGTTTCAATGCCTGCTACTGCGTCACGGTAGCGGCCGTACTCGAAGCTGAGCGCAGCCCGCATATGTGCCCCAATCTGCGGCTTGACTTCGCCAGCGCCAGTGAAAAGCGGCGCCCGGTCGCGCACGTTTTCTTCGCGCGTATGGATGGCGGGGTCATACTGTTCGGTGCGGATATCTTCGCTACCGGGCGGCTGGCCGGGTGAGCGGGGCGCATAGTCGTAGTAGATGTAATACGGCATGAGGAGCCCGATGGACGGACCTGCCGACGCCAGCGCATTCACCTGCACCCCAGACTCGGCTGCTTTGCGGAAAATCACACGTTGAGCCCCTATTGAAGGACGGAGCACAAAGAAGTAGTTGGACTTGTCCGGCACAAACGAACTGCCATTGTAGCTGGTCAGGCGGCGTTCTTTGCGGTGCTTCACTTCCACCATTTCTACGCTCCAGAACCGAGACCAAGACTCGTTGAGTACGCGCGTAGAGCGCACCGACGCACCACCAATCAGCCCGCCCCGGGTGTTGAAGTTGACTCCATACACGAACTCCTTTCGGTACGAAGGATCATCGTTAGGTGAAGCCGGCAGACTTTGTGCCTGGGTAGCAGAACCCGCCAAGCAGACCAGCAATCCGGTCAGAGAAAGTAGATGTCTCAAGGGAAGCGCAGGGGATAGGGTGAGCAGGTGAACAGAACAGTGGGACGACGCGGTGGCCACCCTATCGAAAGTACGTAAATTTACGGGCATCATCTTGTTTACTACCTTACTTCCTTGAATATGAACACTGCCACTGCTCGTTACGCCGGCCACCTGCGCACCGAAGCCACTCATTCGGCCTCCGGCAACACCATTCTTACCGACGCACCCGTCGATAATCATGGCCGGGGCGAGGCGTTTTCGCCCACCGACCTAGTGAGCGCTGCCCTAGGAAGCTGCATGATGACCATTATGGGCATCGTAGCCGAACGTCTTAGCCTCGACCTGACCGGCGTCACCTACGACGTTACCAAGCATATGGCTGCTGAGCCGCGCCGCATCCGGCAGATTGACGTGCAGTTTCGCCTGCCTGCTACGCTCAGTGCCAAAGAGCGAACCATACTGGAAAATGCTGCCCGGACTTGCCCGGTGGCCCTCAGCCTCAACCCGGAAATCCGGCAAGAGGTTCAGTTCGAATACGCAGGATAAGTAAATGAGTTTAAAGGCACTAGCCAACCTCGAACCAAACGCTCTGTACGCACAGAATAGTTGGTTTAAGGTTGGCTATGTGTGCCACAAAACGAAAGGAAATCGAGGCTATTGCTTAGCCCACTACACTTTTTACTTCGCTCAGCCGAATACCCATGTGCGAGGCATTATAGCGGCACTCACCGTCCTGGATGAGTAGCAGTTGCGGTGACTCGTGCTGCACGCCAAACTGCTGCGCTATTTCGGCGGAGATAGGGCGAAAGCGAAGCAAGTCGAGGTAATAGAACTTGGTGGCATCAAGGCCGGACTCGGCCCACTGACGCTCCAACTTGCCTTTGGCAGCAGCGCTGATAGAGCAGCTGGTGCTGTGCTTGAAAATAAGCACGGGATGCTCATGCGACTCACGCACAATGTCTTGTAGCTGGTCGGCTTGGGTAAGGGGTTGCCAAGGTATCATTGGGGGGTGGATTAGTTGTTGTCGGCTTTCTTCTTTTTACGAAGACGTAGACTGACGGTGCTAGGTTCACTTACGCGTGCGGCCCCCGTATTGTCGAACTTATATTTCTGACGACCATCGTTGGGTTGGACCTGGCGCCCTCCGTCGCCACGCTTCAGCGCAGCTTTGTTTACGGCTAGGTGCGAGTCTTTATACGGGGCCGGGTACTGGCGGGCGTCGCGCAAGGAACGGCGGTTGGCGGCCCGATGGTTGGGCTCGTGGGTTTGGGCCGAGGCACTGCCCCCAGCTAACAGCAAAACCACGGATAAGGCAAAGACTCGCATGCGGTGGGAGAAAGAAGTGAGAAAAGCGGAAACCAGCGGACTGTTCGGCAAATGAGAGGCGGCAATTGCAGCTAGTAGTGCATCACCAAGCGCTAACGTGCCCTGCCTCAGAATGGCAGCACAAACCCCAGAAACTTACGTTGTCCTACTTTGTGGGTCAGGCGGCGCCGCTCGTACTTAGGCTTTTTGAGTAGGCCATTTTTGTCGTAACTGTTTTTCTGCGGCTTCACCTCCACTGGCTCGGCACTCACGTCGGTGCCGTCAGCGTTTTGATCGGCCGAGCTTTTGGCAGTTTTCTTCACCTTAGGCTGCGGTGGGCCTTTGGGGCTAGGCAAGGCATAGCGGTGGCTCTGGCAAGCCGCCAAAAGCAATAGCCCGCTCATCATCCACACAAATAGATTCTTTAGCTTCATTACTGTAGCATCTAACACGGACGCTAATACTGGCAACGTCCTGATTCCCCGAAATTATCTAATAATTCAATAACTTCTCTATTGCCTCGCGCAAGCGCTGCTGTGGCAGGAACTGCTTTTCCAAAGTAGGAGAGAAAGGAACGGCCGTATCCAGGGAAGCTACCCGTTGAATGGGCGCATCAAGGTGCTGAAAGCAATGTTCAGCAATCCAGGCACCCAGCTCCCCTCCGATGCCGCCAGTTAGCGTGTCTTCGTGCAAGAGCAACACCCGGCCATTTTTGCTGACGGTTCGGCGTACAGCATCTTCATCCCAAGGCAACAACGTGCGCAAGTCCAGAATATCGGCATCCAGATTCAGTTCGTTGGCCAGTGCCAGTGCCCAGTGCACCCCGGCGCCATATGTGATGATGCTAAGCGTTTCGCCTTCGCGCACCAAGGCCGCTTTGCCGATGGGCGTGGTATAGTAGGCATCCGGCACGGGGGCCGAAACGCTGCGGTACAGCAGTTTGTGCTCGAAATAGATAACCGGGTTCGGGTCTTCGATAGCCGCGCACAGCAGGCCCTTCGCATCGTGGGGGTTGCTGGGGTACACCACTTTCAGGCCGGGTGTGTGCGTAAACCAGGCTTCGTTGCTTTGCGAATGAAACGGACCGGCGGCAGTGCCCGCGCCGGTAGGCATACGCACCACAACATCGGCATTCTGCCCCCAACGGTAGTGGCTTTTGGCCAGGTTGTTTACAATCTGATTGAAGCCACAGGTTACAAAGTCGGCAAACTGCATTTCCACCATGGCCTTCTTGCCTTTCACGCTCAAGCCCAAGCCAGCGCCCACAATAGCTGATTCGCATAGGGGCGTGTTGCGCACCCGTGCCTTGCCGAATTGTGCTACAAAGCCTTCGGTGATTTTAAACACGCCGCCGTAATCGGCAATGTCTTGGCCCATGAGCACCAATTCGGGGTACTTTTCCATGCTTTGGCGCAGGCCGTCGGAAATGGCATCCACGTAGCGCTTGTCGGTGGCGGGGGCGTCGGGGGCGGGGCGTTGGTCGGGTGCCTGGAAGGTCCGGTACATATCCCCTACCTCTTCCTGCACATTGGCGGTAGGCATAGGCTCAGCATCGGCAAGACGCAGCCCCTCTTCTATTTCGCGCTTGATGGTTTGGCGGTAGCGCATCCGAGCTTCTTCGTCCAGGACACCTTCTGCCAGCAGCCACTTCTCGTAGTTCTCAACCGGGTCTTTCTGGCCCCACTCCTCGAATAACTCTTGCGGCACGTACTTGGTACCGCTGGCTTCCTCGTGGCCACGCATCCGAAACGTAAGCGCTTCTAGCAGCACGGGCCGGGGGTTACGGCGCATGTCTTCGGCCAGCCGGTTCACGGTGTCGTACACTTCCAACACATTATTGCCGTCGATTTGCAGCGCCTCCATGCCATAGGCCGGGCCTTTGTCGATGAAGTAGTTGAAGCGAAACTGTTCGCGGCTAGGCGTACTCAGGCCGTAGCCGTTGTTTTCGATGATGAAAATAACGGGTAGTTGCCACACCGCTGCCACGTTCAGGGCCTCGTGGAAGTCGCCTTCACTGGCACCCCCGTCGCCGCTGTACGTCACCGTTATTTTCTGGCGGCGGTCCAGCAAGTCGGCCAAAGCAATGCCGTCGGCCACGGCCAACTGCGGGCCTAAGTGCGAAATCATACCAACGATGTGGTGCTCGTTGGTGCCGAAGTGGAAGCTTCGGTCGCGGCCCTTTGTGAAACCTGTAGTTTTGCCCTGCCACTGCGCAAACAGTCGGTCCAAGGGCACGTTGCGGCCCGTAAATACGCCTAAGTTCCGATGCAACGGCAGAATATATTCGTCGGGCTGAAGGGCCAGGGTGCTGCCCACCGAAATGGCTTCTTGGCCGATACCCGAAAACCACTTGCTCACCTTGCCCTGCCGGAGCAAAATCAACATTTTCTCTTCGATCAGGCGTGGCTTAAGTAGGTGCTGATAGAGGTACAGCAGCGTATCGTTGGAATAATCCTTACGGTCGAAATGCATAGGGCGGAGCGGGTAGGCTATATGGTGGGGCCAAAAGTAACGGATTGGGTTGTAGGGAGGATAAATCATGTGCTTCGTTCCGCCAAGCCACAATGATAACCGGCTACTTGTTTCCAAAACGATACACCTAGTTACATCATCTGGCCAGATCTTCCGTTACCACAGCGTGATAGGCACCCTGAAAACACCAACTCCTTCTGAAGAACAGCAGTACGTTACCTCAACCATAAAGCACGCTGGGAGGCTAGCCTGCACCACGTGACCGGGGCGCAGTTAACAGATGAGCATCAGCTATTGCAAGGCCTTGTTTTCTAGCTGACGACAACGGAATTACATGTAGCAACAGTTGTGGTTGCAAACGTGGCACGCTTCTTTCTACCTTGCTTCACGGAAGCACCCCCCGTGGGTGCTTCCGCTGTTTTAGGCCTGTTGCCACCTCTTAAATGAAGCGCCACTTTCTGTTTATTGCCCTTGTCTTGTTTGTGCTAGGAGACTTGGTTTACACGTTCGCACAGGCCTACCAATTTCCTCTGGAAGGCGACATGACTTCCATTGTTTTGCCAGATCAAGAATGTCAGAAGGTGCTTACTGATCCTTTTGGCTGGTCTGTGCTAACGCGCGACGAAGTGTACGTGGCTCCCAACCGCTTCTTTGCGCACGCGGCCATGGTAAGCTATTTCAAGTCGATGCCGTTTGCGCTACAACGCATCGTCGATCCGATTAGCAGTGTGTATGCGGCTTGTGCGCTGTTCGCAGTTGGTGTACAGGCGCTGCTACTATACGTGTTGGGCGTATACATCACGGGTAGCTATCGGCTTAGCAACCGCAACATATGGGTCGTTATGGCCTTGTTGGTCCCGCTGTTTCAGATGGCTGGCTACAACGACCAAATGGGCATTATCGACCACTCCATCACGTACACGTTCTTTTACGCGTTTCCAATGACGCTGCTGCTGCTGTTGTTGTTGCCTTTTTATCAGGCAGCTTACCACAACCAGAAATTCCGTGTCAGTTGGCCGGGCCGCGTTGCTTTGGTTGGTCTGATGGTGGTGTTGGCGTTCAACGGAGCCATTATCACGGGCGCAGTAGCCGTTCTATTTTTCGGCATCTGCTTGCATTGGGTTGTACGGCAGTGGCAGTCGGGGGCTCGGGAACAGGTAGGCCAGTGGTTGGAGCGGGTGCGGCAGATACCCACCTTGCCCGTGGCTTTACTAGGGTTGTTCACGTTACTGTGTCTGTACTCGCTCTATATTGGCCTCAATGAAAAGGAAGGCACGGACGCCACGCTGCCGCTCTGGGACCGGTACACTCGCATTCCAGCGGGTATCTTCTGGCAGCTCCGCAAGCTCGGCTTGCCAGTGTTATTAGCCGTTGCCCTGATCAATGCGCAGCTTATCCGCCGGCTTGTTCCCTCCACTGCCGACAGCCGCCAGATTCTTCAGATTTTGAAATGGCTTGGCTGGTTTTCATTGATTTATCTGCTTCTGCTCCCACTAGGCGGCTTCCGAGAATACAGAGCCCTGATTGTGCGCCGCGACTCGGTGATGCCGCTGATTATGGGTTTGATGTTCTTCTACGGCTTGTCGGCTTATTACCTGTTGCAGCATTTGCCCGCGCAGGCACGGCGCTGGTATATCACCGGAGTGGTGCTGGTTTCCACTATCTATATCAACGCCGATAGTTTTGTTATCAAGGAAAACAACCTGTGTGAGCGGCGAGGATTGGAACGGCTTGCGCAGGCCACCGAGCCTATCGTGCGCGTAAGTGCGGAATGCACCATCATGTCGTGGTGGAAGATCAACCGCCCCGAATACTCGGAAACCAACGCACAGCTACTACAATACTGGGGCATTACCAAAGACAAAAAGCTCTACTACCACGAAGGCTGGTAGATTGTGTGGGTATTTCGGATGATTTATCGGCGCTTTCTGGCGGCCGGGTTCAAGTAAAGAATGCCATTCAGAACCCTATTGCCCTGGTCAGAGTTAGCTGACTACTTGTTTACAACTTCGCTTTCATGATCCATTTCGAAGAATTCACTCTGGCCAATGGCTTACGCTGCATCGTGCACGAAGACCACACCACCCCCATGGCCGTGCTTGATGTGCTTTACAATGTAGGCTCGCGCGACGAGGACGCTTCGCATACCGGCTTTGCGCACTTGTTCGAACACCTTATGTTTTCAGGCTCCGTCAACATTCCCAGCTACGACGAACCGTTGCAGCGCGTAGGCGGCGAAAACAATGCTTTCACATCCCCCGACGTCACCAACTATTACCTCACGGTGTCAGCGGCCAACCTCGAGACTGGGTTCTGGCTGGAATCGGACCGTATGCTGAACTTGGCTTTCTCGGAAAACGGACTGGAAGTGCAGCGCAAAGTGGTAGTGGAAGAGTTCAAGCAGAACTACCTCAACCAGCCATACGGGGATGTTTGGCTAAAGCTGCGGCCCTTGGCCTATCAGCACCACCCATACCAATGGGCCACTATTGGTAAGGAAATCAGCCACATCGAAAACGCGGTGATGGATGATGTTCGCTCTTTCTTCAAGAAACACTATGCGCCCCAAAACGCCATTCTGGTGGTGGCAGGCGCCGTAACGGTGGCAGAAGCGCAACAACTGGCAGAGAAGTGGTTTGGTCCAATTCCGGGCGGCCCACGCTACGAGCGGCAATTGCCAGTGGAGCCGCGCCAAACCGAGCCCCGCTTTCTGGAAGTTACGGCTGATGTCCCGCTGAGCGCCCTGTACAAGGTGTACCACATGCCAGCCCGCACCGCCCCCGAATACTACAGTATCGATTTGCTAGGCGACTTACTAGGCCGTGGCAAGTCAAGCCGGTTGTACCAGCAGTTGGTAAAAGAGCAGCCGCTTTTCAACTCTATTTCAGCCACTGCTACCGGCTCCATGGAGCCAGGCTTGCTGGTGATAAGCGGCAAGCTGAACACCGGCGTATCATTAGAAGCAGCCGACGCAGCGGTGGAAGCCCTCCTCACTGAGTTGCGCGACCAGCTGGTACCAACCGAGGAACTGGAGAAGGTGAAAAACCAAGCTGAAGCTAGCCTAGTGTTTGGTGAAATAGATTTGCTCCATCGCGCCATGAACTTGGCGTACAGCAAGCTGATGGGTAACACGAACCTGGTGAATGAAGAAGGCGCCCGCCTGCAAGCCGTGACGCCCGCTGAAATCCAAATGGCCGCCAAAGAGGTACTGCGTCCCGACAACTGTAGCACACTTTACTACCGTGCCCAAGCAGACGCCTTGCTACCAGAACTTGCAGAAACCACCACAACAGCAGCGGAGTAAAGCGGCAAAACTTGTAATAACTGCTCATAAAAAGGCCCGGTCAATATCCATTGACCAGGCCTTTTTTATGTCTAATACGGGCTATTCAGATTACCAGCCGCTACCGCCGGAACCCCAGCCATCGTCTTTCTTTTTAGCAGGAGCTGCTTTTTTAGCCGCTGGAGCAGCAGCCTTCTTCGGGGCAGCCGTTGCACCACCCGACGCTTTAGTAGCCGTAGCTGCTGCGGCCGTAGGAGCCGGTGCTGGAGCTGGCGCTTCCACTAGTGGAGCTGGCTCTGGCTCGGGTGCTGGAGCAGGGGCTACCACCGGATCAGGACGGCGCACGCTCCGACGTACGTAAGGAGCAATAGGCCGGCCGCGGTAGTCTGTAGTTACGCGGTGCGAAGGAGCAGCCGTAAAACCAGGGGCCACCACCGAACCACCGGGCTGCATTTCGGGTGCAGGTGCGGCAGAAGCACCACCAAACCCGCCTCTACCTGAACTCATTTCGCTGGCAGGAGCTGCCGTTTCCTGAGGAGCAGGCTCTGGGGCAGGAGCAGTGGCGGCGGCAGGAGCCGCACCTTTCTTGGCGGGAGCTGCCTTCTTAGCGGCAGGCGCTGGGGCGCCCCATCCATCGGACGAGCCCCAGCCATCCGACGAAGGTTTGCTTGTTTTGGTTTGGGCTTGTGTAGGAGCAGCTATAAGGACAGCACCAGCCAACAGGAATGGGAAGACAAGACGATTCATCAGAAAAGACTTTTAGGATATTATCGTGCAAGGTACAGACCTTCATACAGCTTAGAAAGCACTTCCGCACTTTCCTCCAAACGCACAGATCAAACAGAAGTTCCTGATTGAAAGAGTATCCGCTGCAAAAGTCACAGCTTTGGAACGTGGATCAAGCCTTTTTTAGTATAAATGCTAGGGTAGCCTACCTTAAAAACAATACAAGCACCAATTCAAGCCTGTTCTCGACTTGAATTGGTGCTTGTACTATACTTATCTGAGTGGCCGAAGCGGCCGAGAAAGTTTTATTTTTTGCGCGCTTTTTTAGCAGCGGGAGCTGACTTTGTAGGGGCTATTGCTTCCGACGACATAGAAGTAGCACTCGTTGCAGCCACTTTAGGTGCTTTCTTCTTCAGTGGGCGCCCCATATAGTCGGTAGTAGGTGGGCTAGGCATATTCAAGCGCAAGCCCGGTGCCAGTTTCAAATCATCCTCGTTGCGCCGACCCGAACGGTCGTAGCGGGCGTAAGCACCGGCGCGTGGCCTCGCTTTCACATTGCTGGTGCGGTGATAGCCGTTGGCTGCTTTTGCCTTAGCCGACGACCGAGTGGTCTGCTGCGCCTGTGCCGTAGGGTTCAACAATAGGCTAGCGAAAGCCAGCAACACGAGAGAGAGTAAGGTCAGGCGCATGATAGGCAGATGAAGTGACTACTGGATATTTCTCATCTACGAGAAATCTACCTATCTCGGCTGTACTTACCAACCCGTAGTGGTGTGCGTAGTTACAGGAGTAGTCTTTTCAGCGGTTTGCGCTACCACCGACGAGTTTTTAATTGCTTTTTTCTTGATCGGGCGGCCCCAATAATCAGTGCTCACGCCGCGGTACGGAGAAGAACTCATACCAGGTGCCACCATCACGCCCGACGACTGCATCATAGGGTCGGCGCTTTCTTCGGCGTACGCCACTTCTTTGGCGGGCGCTGTGGTCAAGTTCTTTGATTTTTTCTTGAGTGGCCGGCCCCAGTAATCGGTGGTCGGACGACCGTGTAAACTCAAGCTTTGACCGGGAGCCGTATTCCAGCCCATGCTGTATTGAGGAGCTTGCTCTTCCACTGCGGGAGCAGTAGACGGCGTATCCCAGCCATCGGAAGCGGCGGGGGCTTGAGTTTGGGCGAAAGAAGTACCAACCGAGGCAGCCACAAGGAAAGCAGCAAAAAGAAGCGTTTTCATAACGAAGGGAAGAAGAAAAATAAAACAGGAAGACTGGCACAGAGCCCAACCACTCCGGCGCAGCTGAACGGGTGGCGCCCCGCGTCCCGGCTGCTAGCCGCTGGTATTACTGCCTTTTGCAGCAACCGTACCAACTTTTATTATTCAGAGATGAACTTATGTTTTTGGTTGATTTCCTGGCAACTTTCACTTGGAAAGCCTGCAAGCAGAAACGAAAAACCAATTGCCGTAAACTTATCTTTGCGTTACTATGCAGGAGAATATCACGCGGCTACGCGCCGAAATCGAAGCCTACGACTTGAGCACCCCAGAATTGCTCGACCAGTTCCGCATTGCCTACACTGGCCGCAAAGGCCAGCTAGCGGATCTTTTTGATCAGCTCAAAACAGTGCCTCAAGAGCAGCGTCGGGCCGTTGGGCAGGAGTTGAACCAACTAAAGCAGTTGGCCCTGGCTCGTTTCGAGGAGCGCCAGCAGCAGATAGAGGCCGCAGCCAGCAATGCCCCTGCCGACCCTACATTCGATTACACGCTGCCTGCGGTACCCAACCAGCTCGGCACTCGCCACCCATTGAATTTGGTGCGCGAGGAAATCGTGCGCGTTTTATCACGCATCGGCTTCAACGTGGCAGAAGGCCCCGAAATCGAGGACGACTGGCACAACTTCACGGCTCTTAATTTCCCCGAGAACCATCCGGCCCGCGACATGCAGGACACGTTTTTCGTGCACCGCACTCCTGGCGAGCAAGAGTGGTTGCTGCGCACCCATACTAGCCCTGTGCAGGTACGCGTCATGCAAACCCAAAAGCCTCCTATCCGCAGCATCATGCCTGGCCGCGTGTATCGCAATGAAGCTATTTCAGCACGGGCGCACATGATGTTCCACCAAGTTGAAGCCTTGTTCGTTGATGAGAACGTGAGCTTTGCTGATCTGAAGCAGACGGTTTACTACTTCGTGCAGGAGCTATTCGGCTCCGACGTGCAAGTACGGTTCCGACCCTCCTTCTTCCCTTTCACTGAGCCCAGCGCCGAAATTGATATCACCTGCCTTATCTGCAAAGGCAAGGGGTGCAATATCTGCAAGCAGACGGGATGGGTGGAAATTGGGGGCTGCGGCATGGTCGATCCGGCCGTACTAGAACAATCTGGCATCGACCCAGAGCGTTACTCTGGCTACGCTTGGGGCATGGGCATTGAGCGCATCACCATGCTGAAATACCAAATCAAAGATTTGCGCCTGTTCACAGAGAATGACCTGCGGTTTTTACGGCAGTTCGAATCGGTACAGTAGGTTGTACCACATTTACTAGTAGCCCCCTACCAATGGCTTGTTTGGCTGACGTAACGAAGCAACTCTCCCGGCTCGACAACCAGCGAGGAGCAAGACGCACTACAGTAACCCTTGCAATGCTTGCGGCCCTAACACTAGGTGCCTGCGGCTCCGACACCAACAATGTGGAGCCACAGATACCTTTTGTGAGCTTCAGCGAAAGCATTAATGTCTTAAATCAGCAGTACACTCCTTTGCGCTCCGATAGAGGCGCGGTGTATGTTGCCGGTGGAGTTCGAGGCGTAATTGTGGTGCGGCAGAGCGCCAGCAGCTACGTGGCTTTCGAGCGCAACTGCCCGTACCGGGTCAATGATACGTGCGCCCGGGTTAGTATTGATGCCTCGCGGCTGTTCCTAAAAGATGCTTGCTGCGGTTCGCAATTTGATTTGCAGGGCCGTCCGCAAAGCGGGCCAGCCAGCCGCTCACTCCGGCAGTACGGCACTTCCTTATCCGGAAACTTACTGACTATCACCAACTAGGCAATTTTTATAAATATTTTCAAGGGTAAAGCTTGCACAACCTTTTGCTTTGCCCTAATATTGCACCCGCAACGACAAGTAAACGTCGCCATAACCGCTTCCTTAGCTCAGCCGGTTAGAGCATCTGACTGTTAATCAGAGGGTCCCTGGTTCGAGCCCAGGAGGGAGCGCCAAAACAAAGAATGCCCGCCCTAACCGGCGGGCATTCTTTGTTTTCAGGCTATATGGACACATTTTGGTTTTGGCACTTCGGGCAAAGCGGTTAACCTTATGTTAAAGTGAAACACAAACTGGGATACGTTTCGGGATAAAGTCTGGAATAAAGACCAAACCGATGCTGCTTCCTGCCTTTGAGCGCAGCATTAGCCGTGCAGTTTTATCTGAGACTGACGGTCCGCAACAAACGTGGATACTACTCGGTGCGCATGATTCTACGCTGGCACAGGCAGGAATTATAGTTGGATACCGAAGTATTGTGCTGCCGGAGCGGCCCAATCCGAACAGGCAGGGTATCTAGGCACTGTAGGGCGCTAATGCCCAGCAGGTGCTGGAGAGGCGGAGGCTGACAGCAAAAGAAATAGAAGATATTTCCACCCACTCTGACAGGGACCAGGAGGTTTTGGTTAAAGGCAAGGTACCGGCGAAATACGTGAAAGTGACCAAAAAGAAGTGACCTATGACCAGCCCGGCTCAATATCCCCCAGATATTTATAACGCCCTTTATACAGACGAGACAGGTAAGGTAGTCGGCCTTGACGAAGTTCAGCTATTAGAACCTGTTCCAGTCAACCGCGTTCCTGAGTTGATGGCACAGCTATTCAGCGATGACCTTTACTTGGCGTATCAATGTGGGTTGGTTTTAGCTGCCTGGGGCGTCGAGGAAGGTGTGAATTACCTTAGGAGCCTAATTGATAGCCGAATAGACAAAATCGCAGAATTCGAGCCGCATCGTTTATGGGGCGAAGACAACTTGTACGACGTAATCTCAGAAGCTCTTGGAGTAGCTATTTTATCCGACTATGACAGAAGTGAAATAGTTGACATACTAAGGGATACTTTGCAGCTGTATGGCGAATGCTATTTCGAAAGCAAACTGAAGGGAGTCCTCATTCGTTTGGATGAGGACTCCCTCCTACCCGACATTAAGCGAGCTATGCAACTGGCTTTAGGGAACCAGCGATATTATCAGGCCAGTCAATTGCTGCCCGTTTTAGCTAAGTACGATAACGCGTATGCACTTACTCAAGTGAGTATGTTTCAAAATCTGATTCAGAAGGATGACCGGATCAGGTATAATCTTGGAGAGATGCAAGCCTATCTGTAAACGGGCTTTCCTGATTATAAGTGCTGAGCACGGATCTAGAGGACTGATTGCGTATTGCTGAAAACTTTGCGTCGGACGCGTCGAGAGTAGCAGCCTGCTAGAAGACTATTAAGCTTTAAGGTGCGGTATCTAGGAAGCACCTGATAGCAGAGGCAAGCAGAACACGCTGTCTATTGCTTCGTCGTGCAACATCTCGGAACGCTTGGGTGAATACACTTAATGCATAGTCGAGCCTGCTAGACTATTTACGAGAGCAACCGAGCTTGATGGGCCGCGCTTAGAATGGCGGGGGCATTTTTGATGGTGGCTAGCACAAACTCTTTGGCCGCTTGCTTCACTTCGTCTTTGCTGATATCACGGGTTTCTTCGAGTACTAGCTCGCCCATGATTTGGAAAGCATGAGTTAAGACTTTTCGCTTTGGACGCTCCATTTTCAGCTGCTCACATGCCACTGCGAATTGAGCGTTGATTTTCAGGCGCCGCGTGTGAAAAACTGACTCGCTGGTAAGGTGCGGCTGAATGGTATCTAGCAGCTGCACCAGTGGCAACAGCTTGGTAGCTGCCGAAACAGCTGCGCAGCTCATTCTATCCCGCTTGCTTTGGGTGGCTGCTCCAGCAGGTGGCAGAGTATTGGCGGCAACCGGAGTTATTCCGCTGTCGTCGTTGTGAGTAACTGGCTCGTTGTAACCAGGATGCATGCTCTGCAGGTTGAAGTGTATTATCCAAGGTACTAGGAAAGCACCAATATTCCCTAACAGCAAGTACCTGAGCCATGGCCAAGCTGTCTGCAGAGAATGGTAGTCTGTGCTGCCCCTTCAATAGGCTACTCGTTCCGCCTACTACAGTTTATACCGCTTGATCAAGCAAGAGTGGCTAACCTAGGTGAGCACCTTCTGCGCCTCTAAGCGGCTCCAAGAGGCAACGCTTGCTCTAGAACGAACCATGGTAATTCTGTCTTACCCTCCTGAGGATGATGCGAAAAGAAATCTTTAACGCGATAAATTTTTACTGCTTACCTTAGATTTGTATTAAAAGCTTAGTGTTCTTACTCCAGCATGTTCTTACAAAATAATATCACAAACGCTTAATAATTAGGTAAATAATTGCAAATATCTATTCTTAATTATTATTGAAGTATATAATTATTTATTAAATAAATACAAAAACCGACTTTTACTTTATGAAGCACATTTTACCTTCTTTCGGCTTGCTTGTTTTCCCGATAGTGAGTGGCCTAGCCGCTACGGCTGCGGCTCAGTCTCCTACAGCAACCGCGCTGTACGTGAACGACAACGCCACCACTGGCGACGTGTTTACGACTGCAGTGGGCGACGACGTGACGGGCAACGGCACTGCAGCAGCTCCTTTCTCGACTGTGGCTCGGGCGTTGGCAGCTGCCGACCTCGCCACTCAAACCATTTTCATTGACGCTGGTACGTACTCTGAGCGGGTTGTACTCAACAAGCCCGTGAGCCTGCAAGGGGCCGGAACAGCTACAGCGCAGCCTGCCAGTGCCACCATCTTTGATGGCGGCCTGCTGCCAGCTCCTACCCAAACCAGCGAGGCGGGCCTACTGATAACCGTGAGCGGCGGTACTAGCAACGCACCCCTCACCATAGCCGACCTAACCGTCCAGAAGTACGACTTTGGCATTCAAGCCGAAGGCAGCAGCAACCAGGCCAACCTACTACTAGAGGACGTAGAAGCCATGCACAACCGGCGGCAGGGTATCCTCTGGCGCAGCCTGGGGGGTGTCCAGCACCTGACCCTTCGCCGGGTACGAGCTGCCTACACGGCTGAAGGCATCAACTCCACGACCAATGGCGCAGGGCGGGGCCTGTTTATGGTGAATGGGCATAAGGCAGATATCCTGATAGAAGACGGCGTATTTGAGATGAACCGCCGCGGCGGCATAGATATCAACGATGGCAGCGTGAGTGGCTTGATTGTGCGCAACAACCAGTTCACGCAAAACGGCGGGGGAGCATTGGTTGTGCTGGGTGCTGCTGGCGCGCGCAACAGCAATGGCAGCTTCACGGGTATTGCTGCTTTGATTGAAGGCAACGCCATTCGGAACAACGCATCCAATGGCATGGAGCTGAAATCGTGCACGGGTACGGGGCAGCGTGGTGGCGCGGGTAGCTTTGTGGTACGCAACAATTTTATTACCCGCACTATTGGGGCCCCAACCACCCTGAGTGAAGACAATGCTGGCCTCGCTTTTATTGACCGGGACCGGGATGTTATTGCAGTTGGTGGAGGTATCAATGGCGACTTGACCACTGGTGGTGCCTACGTAGCGGGCAATACCATAAGAGGCTATCTAGCGGATGCTACCAGTTCATCTTTCAACATCAACGGCTTTGGCTTGGTGTTGGAGGGGGCCCAGAACAAGGTCTTCGGCAACGTGGTGGCGCAGTGCCAACTGGCCGTGCAAGTGCAGGACCGCCCAGCCGCTAGCACCGGCTATACCCCTTTCTTCGACATCAGCCGCAACGGCTTCGTTGTGTCTTCCGGCGACAGTATCTGCGGCAACCGCCTCGACAGCTGCGCCACGGCTCTTCGGACCGTGAACCTAGCCAACCCTGTGAATGCCTCGCTGAACTGGCTCGGGGCTAGCGCGGCAACGGCAGTGCGTGGCACAACAGGTACGGGCGGCTTTGTTTTGACGCTAGGTGGGCCTGCCACAAGCTTCGCCGAGCGCTCTGCTTTTGCTTCTACGGGCCTCATCGACTATTCGCCTTTTCTTGGCACCAGAACCGATGCGGCCCCAGCGGCTGGCTTCCAGCCTAGCCTCAACTACTTGAGCGTAGACCTCTATAGTCCGCAATCAGCTGCTGAAACCTCGCTGGCCGAGGGCTTGGCGCTGGTAGCAGAAAATGGCACCTTGAACCTAGCCGCGGCGGTGTACGACGAGAGCATGAGTGTAACCAAAAACCTGACGCTCAGCACTGATGGCCCTACTACTCTCCGCGACCTTACCCTGAATGGCGCTAGCAAAGTGCTGGCATTAGGTTCGTCTCTTACCTTGTCTGGTAGCCTTACCCTTACGGATGGCCTCCTCCGCACGACGGCAGCCAACATGCTTACCCTCACTGACCAAGCTACTGCCTCGGCTGGCAGCAGCCGTTCTTACGTAGACGGGCCGCTGCGCAAAGTGGGGCAGCAGCCGTTTGTGTTCCCGCTGGGCAAGAACGGAGAGTGGGCTCGCCTCGGCATATCGGCCCCTGCTAGTGCAACTGCGGCTTTCACGGCCGAATACGCGCCTGCCGCTTACTCCACCCGTACGGCCGCGGCGCCGCTAAGTGAAGTAAGCCAAGTAGAGCACTGGACCCTCGACGGCGCTGGCACTACCGACGCTGTGAGCGTACGTTTGCACTGGGAAAACGCACTCCGCAGCGGTATCGATGACTTTTCCTCGGATTTGCAGGTAGCCACCTTCACCGGTACGGAGTGGGAAACAACGGGCAACGGAGGCTTGGGCGGCAGCCTAAATGTGGGCTCCGTGGTATCGGGACAGACGGTTAGTGGCCGTACAATTTTTACGATAGGCTCCCTCTCGGCGGCTGTCAATCCGCTTTCGACGGAGCTGGTGGAATTCACCGCCGAGCAGCCCCGCCCCGGAGCTGTGGACCTAGAATGGACCTTGGCGGGTGAAACCAACACCTACGGATATGCCGTCGAGCGTTCAAGCGTAGGTACCGCTTGGCAGCAGGTGGGCTTTGTTGCCAGCCAGGGCCTCACGTCCCAATCTCGCATCTACACATTCCAGGACCTGAGCGTACAAGGCCTGACCCAAGCATTCTATCGGTTGCGTCAAACCAACGCGGCTGGGGTGGCTCGCTACTCTGCGGTAGCGTCTGTACTACTGACCGGCGGTCCGTTGGCTACCCTCACTGAGGCGGCAGAGCAGTTCTCTGTGTTTCCTAACCCTGCCAGCCACCAGGTAGTGCTACGCCTGCCCGCTTCGGCCAGCAACTCAGTTGATGTGCTCCTTACCGACCTTAGCGGCCGCTCGGTGTTCCGTACCGGCCTGCTTGGTGGAACTGAGCGGAAGCTTGAACTGCCCGCTTCGCTGTCGGGAGGCGTTTACTTGCTACACGTGCAGAGTGCTGGATTTTCCGGTAAACCACAACGATTGGTGATTCAATAGCCGCGCCGCTTGCCGCTTGTCGGCAGATAAATGCAGGCCCCCATCTAGCAACAGGTTGCTGGATGGGGGCCGTTTGCTTGGTGGTAGAAACTAAAAAGCCCTTTGAACTCCACCCTAGGTACACCCAACTAGCAAGGTAGCAGAAACTACTATCATCAACCGTTAGGTCCCTCCTACCGCACGTTCCCTCTGCCTTGTGTATCCTGCGGCATAAGGAATATACTTACCTTACCACTGTTGCGGTACGTGCCCTTGCTCTTCTACCAAAATTCCCACCCATTGAGCACTCCTCTTTTGAATGTTTCGTGGTACCGGTTGCTTGCTTGCTTCCTGCTGCTAGGAACAACCAGTTGCGCGCCCATACCGCGCGAGCGTATATACCGGATAGGGTTCTCGCAATGCACTAGCAATGATGCCTGGCGCCGGGCTATGCAAGCCGGCATGGAGAAGGAACTGAGTTTCTATCCAAATGTCCAGCTTCAAATACTGGATGCGCAAAACAACAGCGAGTTACAACAGCAGCAGGTGAAGGAGCTTATCCGGCAGCGGGTAGACCTGTTGATTATCTCACCTAATCAGTCGGGGCCTCTGACTGCGTTGGCAGAAGCAGCTTACAACCAAGGCATTCCGGTGGTTATCCTGGATCGGCGCACCACATCCAAGCTGTACACAGCCTACGTGGGGGGCAACAATCAGGAAGTTGGTCGGACGGCTGGGCATCATGCCGCGCAGTTGCTGCGCCAGCGGGGGCTGGTGCTGGAAATTACGGGCAGACCTGGCTCGTCGCCGGCCACAGACCGTGACTTGGGTTTCCGGCAAGCGCTAAGCAACTACCCCGACATCAAGCTGGTAGCACAGGTGCAAGGCAACTGGCAGCCGACCTCCGTGCTCAAGCAACTGCCAGCCGTGCTGCGGGCCCATCCTGAAGTCAACCTGATATTCGCTCACAACGACCCTATGGCGCAGGCCGCCTACCAGGTAGCGCGGCAGATGGGTTTGACCCAACGGATTCGCATTGTTGGGGTGGACGGGTTATCGGGGCCGGGCAACGGGTTGCAGTTGGTTGAGAATGGTGCGCTGGATGCAACGCTGCTGTATCCTACCGGAGGCGAAGAAGCTATTCGGACGGCTATGCGGATTCTGCGGCACGAGCCGTACTTGAAGGAAAACGTTTTAGGTACCATGGTAATCGATTCCACAAACGTGGCGACCATGCGCACCCAAACCGAACAGTTGGCCAGCCAACGGCAAGATATTCAGTTGCAGCAATTGCGACTGAAAGCACAACTACGACGGTACGCCACCCAGGAAACCACTGTGTATCTGCTGATAGCCAGCTTATTGGGCGCCATATTGCTGGGGGCATTGGCATGGCGTTCTTTGCGCCTCAACTGGCGCACCCAACGCACGTTGGAAGGACAGAATGCCGAGATACTAGCGCAGCGCAACCAAATCGAACAGCTGGCCGAAGACGTTCGGCGTTCGGCCGAAGCCAAACTGCGCTTCTTCACCAACTTCTCGCACGAGCTACGCACCCCACTAACCCTGATCTTGGGCCCGGTGGAGGACTTGCTCACTAGCCCGTCGGAACTGACTGTGGCCCAGCGCCACGACTTGAAGCTGGTGCGCCGCAACACCCAGCGCTTATTGCAGCTGGTCAATCAGCTTTTAGACTTTCGCAAAATAGACGTGGGCAAGATGGCGGTGCGGGCCACCCAGGGCAACCTCGTGGCCTTCGTGCGCGAAATCATGGATGTGTTCGAGAAAAATGCGCATCGGCGCAACATCACCTTCCGGTTTTTGCCAGCCGAACCTGTTATAAACCTGTGGTTTGACGGCGACATTCTAGACAAGGTCTTTTCGAACCTGCTATCCAACGCCTTTAAATACACGCCCGATGGCGGACGGATAACAGTAAGCATTCAGCGCGTTGTGGCTGCCAACACCGTTCGGGTGAGTGTAGAAGACAACGGCCGCGGCATTGCCGAAGCCGACCAACCACTCATTTTAGGTTGGTTCTATCAGGGCAGCCAACCGTCGCCTGATGGCTCGGGCCTGGGCCTGGCACTGGCCGACGGCCTGACCCGGCTGCACGAGGGAACCCTGTCGTTCCGAAGCCAGCCTGGCCATGGCAGCACCTTCGACGTGACCTTACCTCTAACCAAACCGGCCACTTTCCTCGACGCCGTTCCACACCACTCCTACACTATTTCGGCCGCCAGCCTAGCCGACGATGAGCCTGCGGAGCTAGCCGAAGAAGTTGCACCGGCCCGCACCGACATTACGGTGCTGGTGATTGAAGACCACGAGGAAGTTCGCAACTTCCTGATACAGAAACTACAACCGCACTTTCAGGTAAGTACCGCTACGGACGGAGCTACCGGTTTGCGCCTAGCCAGCGAAACCATTCCTGATGTAATTGTCTGCGACGTAAACCTCCCCGAGCTTACCGGCCTAGAGGTAGCGGCAGCCCTGAAAGGCGACTGGCGTACCAGCCACGTTCCGCTGGTGCTGCTCTCGGCCCGCGACACGCCTGAGCAGCAACTTGAAGGCGTTCAGGCTGGCGCCGACCTCTACCTCACTAAGCCGTTCAACCCTGCCTTTCTATTAGAGAGCTTACGGACCCTCTTGCGCAACCGCGACCAGCAGCGCGAGCACTTCCGCCGGGAGCTGAGCGTGGATACTGCCACCGTCGCACCGCAGCGCGTAGATCAAAAATTCCTGGCCGACCTCACCGCCATCATCGAGGCCAACCTCGACCGGCCTTCCCTGAGCGTCGATGATATTGCCCGCAGCTTGGGGGTGTCGCAGATGCAGCTGTACCGGAAAGTAAAGGCCCTGCTCGGCACCGGCGTTACCGACTACATCCAGAGCCTGCGGCTAACCAAAGCTCGGCTTTTGCTGCTGCAAGAAGGCAGTGCTATTGCGCAGGTTGCCTACCAAACAGGCTTCTCTTCTCCTTCCTATTTCGCGACCCTCTTCAAGAGCAAGTACCAAGTGTCTCCCTCCGAGTATAAAGCCTTGCATACTCCGACCCAACACTGACAGAATTCTGCAAGTCTTGCAAGATTACTGATAACGCAGCGTCACCCCCAAACGTTTGTTGTTGCTCAATCAATTGACTAGCAAATGTTTATAAATTTTAAAACAATTGTAAGATTCCTTTAAGCATTTGAAAGAAAGCAGCAAGCCCCTACCTGAGAATAAGCTGAGGTTTGAGCAAACGTTTCGGCAACGCTTTCTATGCTTCAGCGCAAAGTGCTTTTTTGGTCTATCGTCACGGCTCTGGGAGGCTTCCTTTTTGGGTTCGACACGGCCGTAATTTCGGGAGCTGAAAAGGCTATCCAGCAACTCTGGAAGCTCAGTGCCTTCGAGCATGGTTTCACTATTTCTATTGCCCTAATAGGCACCGTGTTCGGGGCCATGTTCGGTGGCATTCCATCCGACCGGATAGGGCGGCGGCAGACGCTGCGCTGGATTGCAGTACTGTACCTGGTATCGGCGGTAGGGGCCGCGCTGGCACCGGCCTGGGTGCCTTTTATGCTCTTCCGTTTTCTGGGTGGGTTGGGGGTAGGAGCTTCGTCGGTAACGGCGCCGCTCTACATATCAGAAATTTCACCAGCCAATTCCCGGGGCAAGTTGGTGGGGCTGTTTCAGTTCAACATCGTTTTCGGTATTCTGGTCGCCTACCTCTCCAACTACCTGCTAGCTAATGCTGGGGACAGCTCCTGGCGCCTGATGCTGGGGGTGCAGGCAGTGCCTTCCATAGCCTTCTTGCTGTTTCTGATGCGCGTACCCGAAAGCCCCCGGTGGCTGTTGCTGCACGGCCAGTTACAGGAAGGCCGCGACGTGCTGCGCATCATCAATCCGGAGACGGTGGAAACCGACGTAGCGGCTATCCTAACTTCGCAATCGTTGGCAGGGCAGCAAAATGAATCGTTGTGGGCTCCACAGTACCGCACACCCGTACTACTGGCGGTTGCCTTTGCTTTTTTCAACCAGGTATCGGGCATCAACGCCATTATCTACTATGCCCCGCGCATCTTCGAAATGACGGGACTGGGGCAAGGAGCCGCCTTGCTTTCTTCGGCGGGCATCGGGCTAGTCAACTTCGCCTTTACCTTGCTGGGCGTCAACGTTATCGACCGGTTTGGACGGCGCACCCTCATGGCTGTAGGGTCGCTGGGGCTTATCCTGACGCTGGGCTTGGTGGCGCGGGCCTTTTACACACAGCAGTTTACGGGGTACACCGTACCGGTTTTGCTGTTCGTTTACATTGCCTTTTTTGCTTTCTCGCAGGGGGCTGTTATCTGGGTGTTCATCTCCGAGATTTTCCCGAATGCGGTGCGGGCTCAGGGCCAGGCCTTAGGGTCGTCGACGCACTGGGTGATGGCCACGGTTATTGCTTTCACCTTTCCCTATTTCGCTGAGCAGCTTGGCGGCGGGCACACCTTCGCGTTTTTCTGCGCCATGATGGTGCTGCAACTGGTCTTTGTGTGGCGCTTTATGCCCGAAACCAAAGGCACCAGCCTCGAGCAGGTAGAACAAAGCTTGATTATGCACTAGCCGCGAACTGGTAAAGCGGCGCACGGCACGCTTCATCCTTCTGCTTCCTGGCTGCCCTTACAAAAGCCCAACCTCCCTCCCCCTCCCACCCTTCATCACCTCACGTTATGGCCATTGCTTGCTTTGGAGAAATGCTGTGGGATGTGCTACCAACTGGCAAGCAGCCTGGCGGAGCGCCCCTCAATGTGGCGGTGCACCTGCACAATTTCGGCTTGCAAGCGGAGCTTATCAGCCGAGTAGGGCACGATGATATGGGGGCGGAACTGGTAAGCTTTGTGGAGTCTACGGGCCTTAGCACCCACTACGTGCAGCGGGGTGAAACGCACCTGACAGGGGTAGTGAAAGCCAACGTAAGCGACAGCAAAGAGGTAACCTACCAAATTGTGCAACCCGTGGCCTGGGACTATATCCGCTACGATGCGGCACTGAGTGAGTTGGTTGAAACAGCAGATGCTTTCGTGTTTGGCAGCCTGGCTGGCCGCCAGTCACACTCGCGCGAGACGCTGTATCGGCTGCTGGAACACGCCCGCTTCAAGGTGTTTGATGTGAACATGCGCCCCCCGCACTACACCCGTGAAGTGGTAACATACCTGTTGCAGCACAGCGACTTAGTGAAAATGAACCACCACGAGCTGGCCGAAATCATGGGATGGTTTGGGGTCAGCAGCAACGAAAAAACGGCATTGCGCTGGCTGGCCGAACGCTTTCAACTGCAAGCAGTGTGCGTTACGAAAGGAGCCGATGGTGCGGCCCTTTGGGTGGGACAGCAGCACTATTACAGCCCGGGTATTCCGGTGCAGGTGCAAGACACCATTGGCAGCGGCGATGCCTTTCTGGCGGCTCTTCTGCGGGGCTGGCTGTCCGACCAGGATCCAACTGACTACCTGGCCTTCGCCTGCGCCGCGGGGTCGTTGGTAGCCACTTGCCGAGGAGCTACCCCGGTGATTTCTGAAGCCCAAGTACAGGCCATGGCTACCTCGGCTGCTTCCGAGTAGCAGTTCTTGCTTTTCTCTTCGGGCGAATTTCCTGCGGCCCGGAACGCTTACTCCCTCTTTTTGCACTTGCCTGAGCACCCTCTACCGCCGGCCCCTTCTCAAAGGTTTACGCTGAGTTGCCACCAAGTGAAATGCTTTTAAAAATTTCCACACTTTCATTTTTCACTCATGACCAACAACTGGTACAAATCGTATGATCAGCCGGGCACAGCGCGGGCAGGCACCCTGCCGCTAGCCCTGATGAAGCTACTGACGTTCAGCATGCTGATGCTTGTCTTGCCACTGCTGAGTCAGGCACAAAACACCCGGACCATTACCGGCAAAGTACTTGATGCGCAAGCCAACGGCCTGCCAGGCGTAACGGTAGTTGTCACGGGCACCACCGTGGGCGCCAGCACCGGCGCCGATGGCGGGTTCGAGTTGCAGGCCCCTGCCACGGCCACCACGCTCACCATTTCGTACGTGGGCTTCACGTCGCAGCAGGTAAGCATCACCGATAAAACTTCGGTGCAGGTAACGCTGAAGGAAAATGCCCAAGCCCTCGGCGACGTAGTGGTAGTCGGCTACGGCACTGCTCGCAAACAGGACGTGACCGGCGCCGTGGCAGTAATTGGCGAGAAAGACTTCAACCGGGGCACCTTCACCTCCCCCGACCAACTGCTGCAAGGCCGCGTATCGGGCGTACAAGTAAGCAACAACAGCGGCCAACCCGGTGGCCCGTCCAGCATCCGCATCCGGGGTAACTCGGCCGTGACGGGCACGGGTCAGCCCCTATACGTGGTAGACGGGGTACCACTCGACGGGCGGACGGCCCGGCCGGGGGCGGGACTGGCGTCCTCAATCGACGCCGGATCCGGGGCTGACAGCAACCCGCTTAACTTCCTCAATCCCGATGACATTGAGACCTTCACCGTGCTCAAAGATGCTTCGGCTACGGCCATCTACGGCTCGCGGGCGGCATATGGGGTAGTGCTGATCACCACCAAGAAAGGCAACACGGGTGCCCCAACGCTTAGCGTGGGGGCCTCCACTGGTTTCTCGAATCTGCTGCGCAGGCCTGAATACCTTGATGCCGGCCAGTATCGTGAGGCGCTGGCCTACTACGGACTGCCTACCAGCGGACCTACTAGCGCCGACAAAGGCAGTAGCGTAGACGCCCTGGATGAGATTTTGCGCACCGGCTACTTCCAGAACTACAACGTGTCCATGAGCGGCGGCAGCGAAACTGGTCGCTACCGCCTCTCGCTAGGCTACCTCGACCAGGATGGCATCGTGCGCAAAACCGGCTTCAAAAAATACAGCGCCAACCTCTCGACTAACCTCCAATTTTTGGAAAGTAAGAAGTTGGGCCTGGACGTGAACATTTCTACCAGTCAATTTCGCGAAGCTCTGGCCAACATCACTACCGATGCCGGCTACCGGGGCAGCCTCATTGGGCAGGCCTTGCAGTGGAACCCAACTCAGTCCTTACGCAACCCCGATGGCACGCTCTTCATTCAGCCCGGCGACGTGATTAACCCGCTCGCTGCCCAGGAGCTTTACGACGACAACTCGCGGGTCAACACCATACTGGCCAGCATCGCGCCTTCGTATAAGTTTACTGATTGGCTTAATTATCGCCTGCTGTTGAGCGTGAACTATAATAGTGGTGAGCGGCGCGTGTCAATCGACCAGCGGCTGATTAACTATCCGGGCATTCTCAACCAGGGCTTTGCCGGCATCAGCAACACCGAGCTGTCCACTCAGCAAATTGCGCACACGCTTAACTTCAATAAGGCCATTGTCACGGACCTAAACCTGAATGCGGTACTCGGTTACGAGTACACGAACTTCATCAATAAGGGCTCTAGCTTGAGTGGGTTTGGCAATGCGAATACAGGCGGCTTTGGCAGCCTCGGTCTCGACTACACCGATTACCTTCAGACGACCTCTACCGGCAACCGCAGCATCCGGTCGTTCAACGACCCCACGTATGAGCTACAATCGTTTTTCGGACGGGCTATTTTCAACTTCAAGGAGCGCTACGTACTGACTGGTACGATACGCCGCGACGAGAGCAGCAAGTTCGGCTCCAACAACCGAGTGGGTTACTTCCCCTCGTTTGCTGCAGCGTGGGACTTGAGCAAGGAAGGCTTCTTCCCGGCCGAACAGCTCACACAACTTAAGTTGCGGGCCGGCTACGGCTTGACCGGCAACCAGGAGTTTCCGGCCGGATCGGCTCAGGACCGCTATGAAATACTCGATAACGGCCTACAACGGCCCTCCACCAGCCGCAACCCCGATCTGAAATGGCAGGCGGACCGCCAGTTCAACGTTGGCATTGACATCGGAGCGTTCAACAACCGCCTCACCTTCTCGGCCGACTACTTCAACAAAACCACCTCCGACATCTTGTTCCCCACTGTCCCTGGCCAGCCTGCACCGCAGATTCAAGCCCTTTTCTGGAAAAATCTTGATGGCAAAATTGTGAACAAGGGGGTGGAAATGGCCCTGAATACCACCTTGGTGAGCAGTGAGAAAGCAGAAGTAAGCTTTAACGCCAATGCTACATTCATTCGCAATGAAGTGAAAGATTTGGTAGGGCCTGCCATTATCACGGGCGCTATCAACGGGCAGGGACTATCGGGAGCTACGTCGCAGCTCATCACCAACGGCTATCCCATCAACTCCTTCTTTTTGCGGGAGTTTGCAGGCTTGGATGACAGTGGTGCATCAATTTATCCCAACGGAGATTTAGCGACTTATGCGGGCAGCCCAAACCCCCGCACGCTGCTAGGCTTTGGCCTCAACGCCCGCTACAGCAAGCTTTCTTTGATTGCAAACATGACGGGCGTGTTTGGTCAATACATCTATAACAACACGCTCAACGCCGTAGGCAACATAGGCCAGATTGGGGCTAGCAAAAACATTGCTCTCTCTACGTTCAGGAGCTCAGTTAAAGAAGCGCTTGGTAATGCAGGGTCGGCTTCTACGCGTTACTTGGAAAAGGGCGACTTCCTAAAGATGTCCAACCTGACACTTGCTTATGCCTTGGGTGACGTAGCCGGCTTCATGAAGGGGGCCCGCGTGTACGTAACGGGCCAGAACCTGTTTGTTATCACCAACTACGACGGATTTGACCCAGAAGTCAACACCGTGAAAACAGGGTCCAACAGAGTGCCTTCCGTCGGCATCGACTATTTGCCTTACCCCAGCGCCCGCACCTTCACGCTCGGAGTCAACTTCAATCTGTAACACTTAATTGCTGCCATATGAACCTCTCTAATATTGCACGTGCGGCCGCTGTGCTAGCACTACTTCAGGGGGCCGCTAGTTGCGAACTGGACGAAAAATTGCAAAGTGAGCTAACCCAGGACCAGATTCCGAGTGGCGACCCAGCGGCTCTGCTTCAGGGCGTCTATACTGCCCAGCGCGACCCTATTCAAGGCCATGTGAGCGTGTTTGCGCTCCAGGAAGTGTCCACTGATGCCCGTATTATGCCTACCCGCGGGCCTGACTGGGACGACAACGGCAAGTGGCGGGCCCTTTACAACCACACCTGGGACGGCAACAACGAGCGGGTGCGTGACACCTTCAACCAGTTGGAAGGTATCATTTTTGCCTCCACCGACCTGTTGCGCTTTGGCCCTACAACGCAACAGCAAGCCGAATCCCGGTTCGTACGAGCCTGGGCCACGTATCTGCTACTCGACCTCTACGACCAAGTGTTATACCGGGAGCCAGGCGAGCCGTTGAATAATTTGGCCAGAGTACGCAAGGGTACAGAGGCGCTCGATTTCGTAGTAAGTGAGTTGAACGAGATTCAGAAAGACTTGCCCGACGCGCCAGTCAGCCGCGGTACCAAGGACGCCGCCCGCGTACTGCTAATGAAGTGCTACCTGAACAAGGGTGTGTACGCCAACCGGCAGTCGCCAACCTTCGCCGCCGCCGATATGAATCAGGTAATCCGGCTGGCCGACGAGATAATCAACAGCAACAAGTACTCGTTTACGCCCAATTACTTCGACAATTTCGCGCCCGACAACACGGCAATTGGCCGGGAGAACATCTACACCCAGGAAAACACGTACGGCAACAGCGGCCCGGTACGCGACTTGTGGAAGTTCGTGTCGCACTACAACATGCGGCCCGTTGATGGCTACAACGGTCCAGCCGCCACAGCCGAGGCGTACGACTTATTTGAAGCTGGTGACAAGCGCCGAGGCATGGCCTATGACGTAGCCGGCGGCCCCGCCAACCCTGGCCGGCGCATCAATGTGGGTTATCTTATCGGGCAGCAGTACAATTTGGCTACTGATGCCCCACTTACTACACGAGGTGGGGCCCCGTTGGCTTTCACCAAGGAAATCAACTTGTTTGAAACTGGCGCCGACCTCGAGGCCAAAGGCATTCGGCCTATCAAGTATCCTGTCGACTACCCAAGTGAGAGCCAAGGCGGCAACGGAGCCAACAACGACCATGTGACCTTCCGGCTAGCCGACGTACTGCTGATGAAAGCAGAAGCCATCCTACGGGGCGGCACAGCTACCAGCGCTGGCACGTACGGCGCTACACCGCTTGCCATCGTAAACTCCCTTCGTACGCATCCTTCGCGCGGAGCTAGCGCCCTTACCTCACTTAGCCTCAACGTATTGCTCGACGAGCGGGGCCGGGAGTTGTACAGTGAGTCGTGGCGGCGGCAGGATATGATTCGGTTCGGTACCTTCTTGCGGGCCCGGAAAGACAAGCCCCAGAGCGACCCGAAGTACCTAGTTTATCCCGTGCCACAAAACCAGGTGGATATTAACAGCAACATCACCCAGAACCCGGGGTACTAACCCCGAAACGCATTCGGCAGGCACGTAAGCAAGCCGTTGGTTGGCTGCTCTTTAGCACTCAATCAGCGGCTTGTTTGCGTACGACCCGGCACCTTACTGCCCTATGAAACACCTTGAAACAATTGCCTGCGCCGCGTTGCTATTAGCTTTTTCGGGCTGCGGCGAGCCGCGGCAACAGGCTGCCACTACCGAGCAGGCAGCTGCGCCAACCTCCGCTAGTCAGAAGGAAACTTGGTGGAAGGAAACGGTTGTGTACCAGCTGTATCCGCGCAGCTTTCAGGACAGCAACGGCGACGGAGTGGGCGACCTACGGGGTATCACCTCCCGGCTCGACTACCTGAAAAGCTTGGGTGTGGGCACTATCTGGCTGAACCCTATCTACGCCTCTCCCAACGACGACAACGGCTACGACATCTCCGACTACCGCCAGATTATGCCGGAATTTGGGACGATGGAGGATTTTGATGCGCTGCTCAAAGGCATGCACCAACGCGGCTTGAAGCTGGTCATGGACTTGGTGGTGAACCATAGCAGCGACGAGCACGAATGGTTCAAGCAGGCCCGCAGCTCCCGCACCAACCCCTACCGCAACTACTACCACTGGTGGCCCGCCGAGAAGGGCAAGCCGACACCCCGCTGGAGTTTCTTCGACGTAAACAGTGACGCCTGGAAGTACGACTCCCTGACCAACTCTTACTACTTGCACTACTTCTCGCGCAAGCAACCCGACCTGAACTGGGAAAACCCCAAGCTGCGCCAAGAAGTGTACAGCATGATGCGCTTCTGGCTGGACAAGGGCATTGATGGGTTTCGGCTGGATGCGTTTCAGTTTGCCTCGAAAGACACCACGTTTCCGCCGCTACCGGCTGGGTACGAGAAGAATATCATTAAATACTACGGCCACGGTCCGCACCTGCACGACTACTTGCAGGAGATGAACCGAGAGGTACTTAGCAAATACAACGTCATGACGGTGGCCGAGGGGGCTGGCAGTGGCCCTACAGATGCCATGCTCTTCGTGGATCCGGCCCGGAAAGAGCTGAACATGGCCTACCACTTCGAGGGCGTGGACCTGGGCAACGGGCCGAAACTCTATCAGCTGGCTGAGTTCAAACGCATCTACACCCGCTGGGACAGTGCTTTTGCTGAAAAGGGCTGGCTTTCCATTTTTCTTGGCAACCACGACCAGCCCCGCATGACCAGCAAGTTTGGGGATGATAGGCCCGCTTTTCGAGCTGCGTCTTCTAAGCTGCTGACCACCTTTATCATGACCATGCGCGGCACGCCCTACTATTACAACGGCGACGAACTGGGCATGACCAACATCCGATTCACCGACATCAACGACTACCGCGACGTAGCGACCCGCAATGAATACCAGCGCCTGAAAAACCAGGGCGGCGACCTGCGCGCTTTCCTGACCTTAGCCCAGCGCACCGCCCGCGACAATGGGCGCACCCCGTTCCAGTGGAATGCCGCTGCCAACGCCGGCTTCACAACGGGCACGCCCTGGCTGCAAGTCAACCCCAACTACCAGCAAGTGAATGAGGCCGCGGAAGACAAAGACCCTAATTCAGTGCTCAACTACTTCCGCAAAGCCACAGCCACCCGTCGACAGCACAAGGTGCTGGTGTATGGCCAGTACCAACTAGTGGACGAAGCCAACCCGCATATCTATGCCTACACCCGCACGCAGGGCACTGAAAAAGTATTGGTGGCACTCAACTTCTCGTCGGAGCCGCGGAACTGGCCGATGCCCACAGGCATGCAGACCAGCGGCCAACCCTGGCTCAACAACTACCCTACTTTCACGGCAGGCGCGGGCAACACCCTGGCGCTACAGCCGTGGCAGGCGGTGGTAGTGCCCTTGCAATAAGACTGTTGTGCTGTAGCGTTTGCCGGCTGCCAGGCTGTCGGGCACGCAACCCCGGCTATGCCGTGGCAGGCGGCACCAGCGCCTGCCACTCATCCGACAGGCTTTTATATCAGAATACCTCAGAACTTCCCGCATGCCCACTCTGCACTTCCCCAACCCAGCGCACTTGCTGCTTGCCCTGACGCTACTCCTCGCTGCTAGCCCCAAACCAGTGGCTGCTCAGCAACCCGACCCCTGGCGCATTACAGCCGACAAAGTGGACCCCGCGGCGTACTATGGCGTGACGGTTGCCAACGGCATGCTAGGCATTGTGTCGTCGCCGGAGCCGTTTCAGGTGAAAGCGGTGGTGCTGGCCGGTGCCTACGACCAATACGGGCGGGGCCGGGTGAGCAACTTCCTCAACAGCTTCAACCTGCTGAACATGTACCTGGAAGTGGACGGCAAGCGGCTTTCGGGCAAGGACGTCACCAACTTCCGGCAGGCGCTGGACATGCGCCACGCCTCCCTTACCACCACCTTCGACTACGCCGACAAAGCCACCATCAGCTACACGCACTATGCCCTGCGCCAGTTGCCTTTCACGGGGCTGATGGATGTGTCGGTGACAGCTAAGAAGGACGTGGCCGTGACGGCCGCCAGCGTCATGGACGCCCCCGATGCCCTGCGCGACGTGCAGAACTACTACAACGAAATCGACCGGCCGCACGCCACGCTTAGCTTGCTTACGTCGTCGGGGCAGAGCGCCACGGGCAAGCTGAAACTGTGCGCTTCCACTAGCTTTCTGTTCAACGAGCCGCACGGGCAGGAGCCGCGCGTCATCCACGAAATGTGGGACAGCAACATGCACCTCATGAAGTTCAGCAAACCCTTGAAGGCGGGACAAACCTATACCTACGCCGTGGCGGGTTCGTCTATCACCTCAGCCCACCACGCCGACCCGCTCAACGAAGCCGAGCGCCTCACCATTTTTGCCCGGCTCGAAGGCAAGGAGCGCCTGTTAGCCTTCCACGCCAAAGCCTGGGACGACCTTTGGAAGAGCGACATTCAAATTGAGGGTGACGCGCAGGCCCAGCAGGATGTGCACAGTATGCTCTACCACCTCTACAGCTTCTCGCGCGCCGGCACCGACTACTCGCCTTCGCCCATGGGCTTGTCGGGGCTGGGCTACAACGGGCACGTATTCTGGGACTCCGACCTGTGGATGTTCCCGGCGCTGCTCGTGATGCACCCGGAAATAGCCAAATCCATGGTGGAATATCGATTTTGCCGCTTGGAGCCGGCCCGCAACAATGCCTTTGCGCACGGCTACCAGGGTGCCATGTTCCCGTGGGAAAGTGCCGACTCAGGCGTAGAGGAAACGCCGGTGTGGGCACTGAGCGGGCCGTTTGAGCACCACATTACGGCCGACGTGGCCTTGGCGGCGTGGCAGTACTACTGCGTGACGCAAGACAAAGCCTGGCTGCGGGAGAAAGGTTGGCCCATCCTCTCCGCCACCGCCGACTTCTGGGCCAGCCGGGTGGAGCGCAACGGCCCCGGCCACTACGACATCAAGAACGTGGTAGCGGCTGATGAGTGGGCGGAAAATGTGGACAATAATGCCTTCACCAACGCTGCCGCCCAAGTGAATCTGCAACACGCGGCGGCAGCGGCCAAGCTGCTCAATTTGCCTGCCAACCCCGACTGGCTGCACGTGGCCCAGAACATTCCGCTGCTGCACTTCCCCGACGGCGTGACGCAAGAGCATGCGACCTACAAAGGCGAAGGCATCAAGCAGGGCGACGTAAACCTGCTGGCGTATCCATTGAATGTGGTTACGGCTCCGGCCCAGATCAGGAAGGACTTGGCGTACTACGAAACCCGGGTGCCCACGGAAGGCACGCCTGCCATGACGCAGGCCATCTTCGCACTGCTGTACAGCCGCCTCGGCAACGGCGACAAGGCGCAGCATTTTTTTCAGGATGCCTACCTGCCCAACCTGCTGCCGCCCTTTCGGGTGATTGCCGAAACCAAAGGCGGCACCAATCCTTACTTTGCCACTGGCGCTGGCGGCGTGCTGCAAGCCGTACTAATGGGTTTCGGGGGCCTCGATATCACGCCTACGGGCATCAAGCAACTGAAAAGCACCTTGCCCACGGGCTGGAAATCGGTGAAGATTACGGGCATCGGACCCCAGCGTAAAACGTACTCCGTGACTCGCTAAGCCACTCTGGCCCTCTTAATGATACGCGGTGCGGCATGCGTCTTCGGCCCGACGGCAGGCATCTTCGGCGCGCTTACAGGCAGCTATGGTGGCGGCGTGGCGGGCTTGCTCGTCGGCGCAGGTGCGGCACAGCTCGGCACACTCCCGTAGCACGTACACCAAGTGCTCGGACTCCCGGGCTATAAAAGCGGCGGTGAGCTGGCACAAGTCGGCGCAGTCGCGGCTGAGCTTGCTGACGCGCACCAAGAGGGTGGCGTTGGATTGCTGCAAAACCAAACTGCTGGTTTCGGCACAGGTGCTGATACAGGTTTGAAGCGTGTTAAGAATGTACTGTTGGCGCGGAAGCATGACGATACAAAGACTTGACAATGAGCAGTGAAGGCAAGACGGGGTTCTTTAGAACGCCGTCAGGGGCCGTGGCAGCAGACTATCCGGCAGCGAGTCGTAAGCGGTGGGGTGGGTGGCTTGCTGGCAGGCGGCAAGGGCGGCTCGGGCCTGGGCTAGCTCCAGCTCCGTCACCGAAACGGGCATACCCGCCTCTAATTCGTAGTTCAATGGCCGGGCCTCCAGCTGACGCAGACAATACACATTCAGGCCCGCCGACAACAGCAGCGCGCCTAACAACAAACCCAACAACAACCGACTTCTAAATTCTCTCATAGCAACCCTTCGCTGATGAATAGCAACAAAAGAGTTGACCTGGCATTAGAACCAGATGAGGAGCACATTAGAAAACATTAAAAACGCCTCGCCCACCCTATAGCGCTGGCAACGAGAGGGTAGCCGTGGTGCCAAGGTCGGGTACGGAAACCAGCGTGAGGGTGCCGCCGTGGCGCTCGGCTATCTTCTGCGTGACGGTAAGGCCCAAGCCGTAGCCGGGAGCATAGCGGGCATTTTCGGCTCGGTAGAGGGCGCTGGTCACCCGCGAAAGCTCGGTGGCGGCAATGCCAATCCCGGCGTCTTGCACCTTAACTTCTAAGTGAGCAGCGTGGTAGCCCAAGCATACTTGCACGGTGCCGGTGCTGTACTTGCAGGCATTGTCGAGCAGGTTGAGTAGGGCCGTGGTAAGCAGCTGCTCGTTGCCGAGCACCAGAAAGGGGTCGTCGTCGGTGGTGGGCAGCTCGCCGAATTCCAGCTGCACCTGGCGGCTAGGGTACTTGCTTTGGCAGTACGTCAGGGCTTGGGTAAGGCACTCGTCCAGCCGCACGGTGTCGCGGCGGAACGAGGCGTCTTCGGCTTTGGCCAAGGCGAGCAAGGCGTTGGTAAGGCCCACTAAATGCTTGAGTTCTTCCACCGCGGAGGCGGTGCTTTGCTTGGCTTCGGTTAGGTCAGTGTCGTAGGCATACGAGGTTTCCAGCGTGCCGAGCGCCGTGGCCAGCGGCGTGCGCAACTCGTGGGAAGCATGGCTCAAGAAGTTTTTCTGCATCTCGAACGCCTGCTCCACCCGGGCCAGCATCTGGTTGAAGGTCACGGCTAGTTGCGCTATTTCGTCGGTGCCATTGCCTTCATCTACGCGCAAGCTCAGGCGACCCGCCGTGATGCGCTCCACCTGCCCCACCACCCGCGCCATCGGCTTCAACGACTCGTCGGCGAAGTACCAGCCGGCTAGGATGATCAGCACCAACGCCCCCACATTGCCCACCAGCAGAATCAGGCGCAGCTTGTCGAGCTGCAGCAAGCCAAACTGGTCGCGGCCGGCGGCAAATATGCGGTAGTAGCGCCCCTTATATTCGTGCGTAACGCCCACCACCTCCAGCTCGCCGTCGGTGAATTGCACCAGCTTGCCCGGCTCCACCTGCGCCAAATAAAACGAGTTCAGACGCTGGCTCAGGCTGTCGTCGCTGGTATAAATCAGGTGGTCATCGGGGTCGTAGATGCTAATTTGCTCGTCGAGGATAGTAAACAGGTCGCGGCGATGGATTGAGCGCATCACCACATCGTCGGGTTGCTGCCGCAGCAGCAAGCGGGCCGTCATGGTGCCCTTGCCGGCGAGGCGTTGGCTGAAGCGCTGCTCGCGCGTGGCCTCGTGGAAGTAGTAAATAAACGCCGAAAAGCCGAGCTGGATAGCCAGCACCAGCAAGGTGAAGCGCAGAATCAGCTTGTTGCGTATCAGCATTTTAGCCTTCGCGGAGCACGTAGCCCATGCCCACCACCGTATGAATCAGCTTGGTGGTGTAGCCTTTGTCGAGCTTTTTGCGCAAGTAGCTCACGTACACATCAATGACGTTGGTGTTGGTGTCGAAATTAAGCTCCCACACCCGCTCGGCAATATCCACGCGCGAAATGACCTTGCCGCGGTTCAGCAGCAGGTATTCCAGCAGCGAGTACTCTTTGGTGGTGAGGTCGATGCGCTGGCCCGCGCGCGTCACCACTTTGGTTTCCAGGTTCAGCTCTAGGTCGGCGAGGCGTAGTACCTGCCGGGTGGCAGTGGCTTCGGTGTGGCGGCGCATCAGCACCCGGGCCCGCAGCAGCAACTCCCGAAACTCGAACGGCTTCACCAGGTAATCATCAGTGCCGGCCTCGAAGCCCGTCACCTTGTCGTCGAGGCTGTCGAGGGCGGTGAGCAGAAGCACGGGCTGCTGGGGGGCCTGCCGCTTGAGCATACGGCACAGTTCGAAGCCATTGATATGGGGCAGATTCACGTCCAGAATCACTAGGTCGTAGGGCTGTTTCTGGGCCAGCGAGAGGCCAGTGCGGCCATCATAGGCCACTTCCAACTCGTAGCCCTCGTTTTCAAAGCCTTTCTTGACGAAGGAAGCCAGCTTCGGCTCGTCTTCCACTAACAGTAATTTCATGGCAACAGATTTTCCAGCAGGGGCAGCCCCGCCACGCATACAGTCATACGGAGCAACCGGTTGTTGGCCCGCCCAACGTCATCCTATTTCCCCGCTACTACCAACAGCGAAGGTAGCTCCCAACTAAGCGTAAGGCAGGATACGCCGCGGCCTCACTGTTTAGCTACGCCCGCAACTGCAAGACAATGTGCGCTTTAACGGCTACGAAATATTCCATTCCTGGGCTCCACCTCCCAGCCAGCCAACTTCCCGCAACTTAACTGAAAAGGTGATTTTCTAATGTTTTCTAATCTCTTCCTCATACGGTTCTAATACCGAAAGTACAGTTTTGTGCTGTACGCTGGTCGGGCAGTAGCTGGGGAGGGTGAAGTGTAGGCGGAAAGGGTAGGTGATGTTGCCTTTTATGCTGTGAACTATACCAGCCGCATGCTCCTGGTACGTGCTCGGATTAGCGCCCTACACCTGCCTCTCTCTGTTGTCCTGCTCTCATTTCCCATCCTTTATGGCCCCCCTTACTGCTAGTTACCCGGTTGAACAAGCCCTCGTTGATAAAGAACTGTCCCAGAGAGCGTTGCGCGATATAGCGCTGATAGAAGCTGCGCTGGCCGGCAATTCTAGGGGCTACGAAGAACTGTTGGGCAGCTACCGTAAGTCGGTGACGTATCTGGTGCTTAAGATGGTGGGCAACTCCGATGATGCCGAGGACCTGACTCAGGAAATCTTCACGAAAGCGTTTCGCAAGCTGGCGCACTACCGGCCCGATTTCGCTTTCAGCACGTGGCTGTTCCGCATTGCCACCAACCACACCATCGACTTTATCCGGCGCGGAAAGCTGCAAACCCAATCCTTGCACACGGCCCTCACCGACGAGAGCAGCAAGCGGTTCTCGCTGGACGTGCGCGACCCCAACCTCAACCCGCAGGAAGTGTACATTCAGCAGCAGCGCATGCAGATAATCAAGCAGGGCGTGCAGTCGTTGCCCCCCAAGTACGCCAAGCCGTTGTCGTTGCGCTACTTTCAGGAACTCACCTACGAGGAAATGGCAACGGAACTAAAACTGCCGATTGGTACGGTGAAAGCCCAACTGTTTCGGGGCCGGCAAATGCTGCGGGCGGTTTTCAAGAACAGCAGAGCCTTGATTTAAGCGGCTCGCGTTTTCCCTACTCACCAGCCACATACAAGCAACATCGGCCGGCGCCTTAGCGCTGATACACCCGCACATAGTCGACCTCGAAGCGGTTGGGGAAGCTGGTGGTTCCTAGCTCGCCGCTGTTGTCGCCGCCTAGGGCCAAGTTGAGCAGGATGTAATGTGGCTGCTGCATCGGGTTGATGCCGGTTCCGTCCTGGTTGACGGTGGCACTGAGGCGGGTTTCGTTTAGCAGCTCATCATCGAGGTAGAGCTGAATAGCTTCCGAGTCCCACTCCATGCGCCATACATGGAACTTGCGGCTCCACTCCGGGTCGGCGAAGGCGGTTAGGGCCTTGGTTTCGCTGTGCCAGTTGGGGGTGTATGGCTTGGCGGTGCCGGAGGCTACGTTGGCCAGCACCTTACCTTTGTAGAACTCCATGATGTCGATTTCGCCGTTGGAGGGCCACTCCCCAGCCACGCCCAGCGTCCAGAATGCGGGCCACAGCCCAGGGCTGGTGTTAATGCGCCCGCGCATCTCGAAACGGCCGTACTGCCAGCTGTGCAAGCCACTCGTGTTCAGGCTGGAAGAGGTGTAGGCGATAGTAGGCTGGTTGGTTTTCCAGTTGGTGCTGCCGGGCTGGTAGTTGGGGTTGGGGCGCTGTTCCTGGCGCGCCTCGATAACCAGCAGGCCCTTTTCGCAGCGGGCGTTGTCGGGCTGATACCATTGCAACTCGTGGTTGCGTACGAAGCCGTTCTCGAACTTCCAATTTTTGGGGTTGGGTGGGCCGGGGGTGTTGAACTCATCGGCCCATACCAGCTTCCACGCGGCAGTTGGAGCGGCACCCGCTGACGCTACCGCGGTACTAGGTGGGCGAGCGGCGTCGGGTGTGGGTGTGGCCGGCGCTACCGAGCCCGTGGTGGGTGGCGCTTTTGCCGCTGGCTTCCACTCCAGAATGTACACCGGCTGGGCCGGTAGCTTTTCCAGGGTTTCGCCGTCGCCTTGCCCGGTGCGCTGCACAAACAGGTCGAGCACGCCCGCGTTTTTCCACCGCTCGGTGTCATAGCTCGGCTCCCAATTTCCTACGGAAGTGGTAGTCAAGTCGGTAACCGTCCAGTTGTTGGCCGTCATGTCAGCGCACTGCGCTATTGATACCCGGTCTTGGCGCTCGACGTCGCGGTACAGGATGTACACCGTTTTGCGCCCTTGCTTCTCCCCCACTACCACCTGCGGCCGGGATATCGGAATCTTTTTGGTGCCCGCGCCGCTCAAGCTAAACGGCGTAGTCCGCTTCCCTACCTGCGCGACGTGCCATTCCTGGCCGGCGCCCTTTTTGGTGAGGTAGATTAGCTGGTACTGCGGCACCGTAGTGCCGGCCGGCCGCCAATACGTGACGATGTAGGGGTTGCCTTGCGCATCGGTGGTCATGCCCGTTTGGTTGATTAGCTCACTGCGCTGCGGAATGCGGCAGGCATATTCGGCGGTTTGCTCGGTGATGGGCAGCTGGTAGACTTCGCCGGTGCTTTTCTGCCAGGTTTTGCCGCCGTCTAGGGAGCGGGCATACGCCATGTCGTGGTTGGAGGCCACGTCCGGCGACTCGCGCCACACCCACGACACGTGAATGGTGCCGCGGGCATCGAGGGTGGCCTGCCAGTAGGCGTTGCGCTGGCCTTCGCCGTTGATGAGCACGTCGTGCAGCCGCGTCCATTGGCGGCTCTTGATGCTGTAGCGGTTGAGCACCAGGTTGCCGTTGCCGGAGCTACCGTCGCGGTAGAGGAACAGCACGTCGCCGTTCGGGAAGCGGTGAAACTCGGGGTAGGTAACGTTGTTTTCGTTTCGGCCGGTCATGGGCAGCAGCTCCGTTGTTTCCAACGACCCAGGCGTGGTGCTGCGGCAGTAGCGCAGGGGGTTGCCGTGGTGGTCGAAGGACAGATGCAGGTAACCCGCGCCGTCCACCATGATGCTGATGGTATTGTGGGCGTCGGATACTTTGCCTTTGTAGCTGGTTTGGCGCACCTGCCAAGCGCCGGCCGGCAGCTTACGCTTGGCCAGCACCACGTAGCCCAACGAATCGTAGTAGGCGGTGTACTGCTCGCGTTGGTGCGTCACCACCGAGTTTTTCCGAAACACCACTCCGTTCACGTTGTTGCGGGCCCAGCCTAACCCCACGGGTGTTTGGGCGCTGGCCGGTTCGTTATACAGGGCCGCAGTGCTTAGCAGCAACGCCAACAACCAGGAGAAATACTTCATAGGAGGGATGTAGACCAAAACCAAGGCAACCAGAAATACTGCCGACGCAAAAACTAAAAGTTAGGGCGCCGTGCTGCGAGTGCCTGCTGGCTTCTGCCGCGCTAGCACCTTGGTTTTCAGCCACCGCCGCACGGGCTCGTCGTAAAGCTTCAGGCAGGCGTAGGCCAACAGCACGGCGGCCCCAAACGTGAGCAGCGCCACAGGCCACACCTGCGCTAGCGGCCGGCGCCCGTTGCTTACCCACGCCGTGTAGGTGTAAATGAGGGGATAATGCGTGATGTAGATGGGGTAGGAAATGCTACCGAAAAACTGGCAGAGCCGAGCAACGCCGGGGCCGGTAGCTTGCCCACTAGCTCCGAGCCATACCACCAGCGGAAACACCAGCAGAATGCTTAGCGCATCATAGAGGCCGTTCAGCCACAAGTGCTCGGCGCCCCCTACCCGTGGAAACGCCAACACCAGGGTCAGCAGCAGGCTGCACCACCAGAAAGCGTGCTTGATGCGGCCTGGGGCACTCATGCGGGCAAGCAGCAAGCCAGCAAAAAACGGGTACATCATCCGCGTAAATCCCACCCGAAGCTGCTCCGCATCCAACGACCAGCCCCCGATTATGTCTCCGTTGGGGCTGGTAACGGTGTAGTGCAGCAAGACCGCGCCAGCCAGCGCTACCAGCACGGCAAGAGCGGCGTTGGAGAATTTGCGCACCCACACCGCGTACAGCAGGTTGGCTATGTACTCAAAGAACAACGACCAGCCCGGCCCGTTGAGCGGGTGCATTTCGTGCCAGCCGCGGAGGTCCATCGACAACGGCAGCGGTAGCAGCGTAGCCCCTATACCCATGACCAGCAAGGTTTTCCAGATAGGCACCTCGCTGATATGAGGCCACAGCACAGAATCTTGGAAGTAGAAGCACAAGGCCCCAATCACCATGCCCAACACCACCAAGGGCTGTAGCCGCACCAACCGAATCTTGAAGAATTCCTTGAGCGTCATCTGGTTCCACCGGTCGTCGTAGGCGTACCCAATGACGTAGCCGGACAGCATGAAGAAGAAATCGACGGCCAGATAGCCGTGGTTGATAATCTGGTCGAGGTGGCTGGTTGCGTGCGCCTCGCACAGGTGGAAAACCACCACCAGCAGCGCGGCCACGCCCCGAAGGCCATCCAGAATGGCATAGTGCGGCTTGGTACTCAGGGAAGGAGCTTGCGCCTCGGCAACCAGTTGGGTGTTCATTTGCTAAGCAGACAAAGAAATGAAGAGGATAGTAGCCTGCGGTGCAAGCAGCATATAGTAGAATAGCAGCACCCTCTAGTGCGCCGCCAACCCGCGGATATAAATGGTGCCGGGCGGGGGCGGTGGGCTGGGTTTCGGCGGTCTTATGCTGATGGCGACGGTGGTAGTGGGTGTTTCGGGTGTGGCACGCGTTATCTTGATTTCGCCAATGGCATCCAGCGCAATGAGAAGGTTGGCATCGGCTACCGGCATGGCGTTTATGGTGTAGCGCACCGGCCCCTGCACGTCCAAGGTTTTGCCGACATCTGATAAGGAACGGCTCTTGATCTTGAACTTCTGCTTGGGCTCCACGTCGACGATGCCATGCGTCACCAGGCCAAGCCACTGTGCGGTGGGAGCATCCTGGCCTTTGTACAAGGTTATTGCCTTGATTCCCGAAGGTTGAAGGCCAGATAAATCCGGAGCAATTATTATTTCAGAGTTCAGGAGGTAAAGCGGTTGGGCCTGAGGCATAGCAACTCGCGTAACCGTGGCCGGAGGTGTTGAAGCCCCTGCCACATCCTTACGCTTGGCAAGAATCTCGGCAACTGTCGCAGGAAGTTGCACCCGCGGCTGCACCGGCGTCAGCGGCAACTCCGGCGCAGGTCGTTGGGCCACGCTTAGCCGACTGACGCCTAAACACAACACTGCGCTCAGCAGCGCCTTGTACATCAGGAACTTGGTTACCATAAAGCTTTCTGTAACATGGCAGAGTACGTCCTCAAAGAAATGCTTTTATTCCTGATTACCCGACTTACTCCCTTAGGGCTGAGGTGCTTTCTCGTCTATTAGCCGCAGGGTGTAGCTGTAGCTGTACTTCTTGTCGAGGAGGCGGTACTGCTCGTGGGGCAGGGCGCCCCAGCTGTTGTCGCCCCCAACGCCGCGCTGCTTCAGGTCCACGTGCAGCGTGATGGCGCCGCGCATTTTCACGTCGGTGGGGTGTTGCTGCTTTTTGCTGAGGCCGGGGTCGAGGTCTTCGCTGCGGAAAGGCAAGGCGCTAAAGCAGATAGGTTGCTGCTGGCCTTCCACCCGCAGCCCCAGCCCCTGGGCATTGGTGAGCGTCAGCCAACGCACATCGGTGCGGTAGCCGTTTTCCTGGGGCCGGATGTAGTTGCGCGTGAACTGCCCGTTCACCGAATCCTGGTAGGTGCCCAGCAAAGCGGCCGTGCTGCGGTCGGAGTAGTTCTCGAAAGGGCCGCGGCCGTAGTACTGCATGCGGTTGAAGCGGCGCGGCAGCTCCAGGCGCATCCCGAAACGGGGCAGCTCGGGCAAGCTCTGGCCGGACACGTCGAGGGCGGCCGTTATCTGCACCGCGCCGTCGTTGGCTATCAGGTAATCAACGGTATACGGCGAGTTGATGTCGGTGAGCAGGTATTCCACCTTGATGGGCAGGCCGGCCGCCGACTGCTCCCCAACCGTTACTTTTTGCACGCGGCGGGCGGCGTGGGCCGTGCGCCAAGCACCCAGGCTCTGGGGCATGCCGCTGCCGAAGTCGTTGTCGGTGGGGGCGCGCCAGAAGTACGGCTCCGGGAAGCCATCTACCACTTGCTGGTCGCGGAGGCGGTAAGTGGTTAGGCGTCCTTGCTTGGTGTCGAACTCGCCGCGCACGTCGCCGGCGCTGAAGGTCAGCTTGTTGCCTTCCTGCTTCACGTCCAGTTTGCCGGGTGCATTGGTTTTGGTGGCAAAATAGGTGGCGACCGGCGTGAGAACGAACTGCTCACGGGCTACCTCGTGGCCGGCCGGCACCAGCGGCGCGGCGGCTTTCGTGACGGCAAACACATTGAGCACGTACTCGGCACCGCTGGGCATGGCAGGCAGCGGCAGCTTCACTTCCTTCTGCTGCTGAGCGGCCAGTTTGCCCACCGTCATCGTGCCCGACTTCGCCACGGTGCCGTTGCGCAGCAGCTCCCACCGGAAGGCATAGCCGTCCAAGTCGTTGAAGGAAAACCCGTTTATCACCGTTACGCGGCCCGTAGCCGGCTGGGCGGCTGTAAAGCGGATATCCTGATACACCTTTTTCACCTCAAACAAGCCCGGGTGTGGGGTGCGGTCGGCGGCAATCAGGCCGTTGGCGCAGAAGTTCTCGTCGTTTTGCAGGTAGTAGCCGCCCAGGTCGCCGCCGTAGGCAAAGAACGGCCGGCCGTCGGTGGTTTTAGTTTGCAGGCCCTGGTCCACCCAGTCCCAGATGAAGCCGCCCTGCATGTGCGGCTTGCTCCGAATCAAGTCCCAGTACTCCTGGAAGTTACCGTTGCTGTTGCCCATGGCGTGCGAATACTCGCACATGATGTAGGGGCGCTTCTTATCGGTGGCGTTGGCGTACTCCCGCATCGAGTTCATGCCGGGGTACATGGGGCACACAATGTCGGTATCCCAGTCTTCGCCGGCTTGCTCGAACTGCACGGGGCGGCTGGGGTCGCGCTGCTTGATCCACTTGTAAGCGTCATGAAACACGGGGCCGTTGCCGCACTCGTTGCCCATACTCCAAATGATAACCGACGGGTGGTTTTTGTCGCGCTCTACGGCTCGCTCGATGCGGTCCATGTGGGCTGGCGCCCACTCGGGCAGGTAAGCCGGGTGTACGGTTTTGTCGAAGCGGCCCTGCAGCTCGGCCCCGTACCCGTGGGTTTCGATGTTGGCCTCATCCACCAGGTAGAAGCCCAACTCGTCGCAGAGCTGATACCACCGTTCGTCGTTGGGGTAGTGGCTGGTGCGCACGGCATTCACGTTGAACTGCTTCATCAGCTCCAAGTCGCGGCGCATGCCGGCTTCGGTTACGACGCGGCCCGTGGTGGGCTCCAGCTCGTGGCGGTTGACGCCGTGCACTTCCACCGGCACGCCGTTCACCAGCAGCTGCGCGTTCTTGATTTCCACTTTGCGGAAGCCGATCCGGCAGCCGGTTACGGCCAGTTCCTTGCCTTGCGCATCGGCCAGGGTGAGGCGGCACTGATAGAGGTTGGGCGTTTCAGCCGACCACTTGCGCACATTCTTGACGGTACCGCTCACCTGCACGGTTTGCAGGCCGGTGGCGGGCACGGTGGCCACGGCCTGCTGCTGGCGCAGCACGGTTTTGCCGGCAGCGTCCAGCACTTCCACGGTGAGGCGGGCGGGAGCACCGGCGGTGCTGGCAAAGTTGCGCAGTGTTACATCGGCCGAGAACTGGCCGTTTTTATACGTAGGGTCGAGGTCGGCGTGGGCGAAAAAGTCCCAGATGGTTTCCTTGGGCAAGCTGTAGAGGTACACGTCCCGGTCGAGGCCGGAGAGGCGCCAGAAGTCCTGGTCTTCGAGGTAGCTGCCATCGTGCCAGCGGGTTACCTGCACGGCCAGCGTGTTGTCGCCGGGCTTCAGGTACTGTGTGATGTCGAACTCGGCCGGCGACTTGGCTACTTTGCTCATGCCCACGCGCTGCCCGTTCACGAACACCACTGCGTAACCGGAAATCGAGCCGAAGTTGAGCATTATCTCCCGCCCGGCCCAAGTGGCCGGCACCGTAAATGTGCGCCGGTAGCTGCCCACCGGGTTGTCGCGCCCGTCAATAAACGGTTGGTTTTTCGGGAACGGGTAAACGATGTTGGTGTAGATGGGCGTGCCGAACCCCTGTACTTCCCAGCTCGAAGGCACGGCTATGGTTTTCCAGCTGGCATCGTTGAAGGTGGGCAACTGAAAATCTTGGGGCCGGTCGGCGGGGCGGGGTACGTAGTTGAACTTCCAGGGGCCGTTGAGCGACTGGTAGTAGGGCGAGCGGCTGTAGGTGTTGGCGGCAGCGTCGGCGGCAGTGGCATACACCATGAAGCTGGCGTGCGCCTTTTCCTTGTTCTGCTCGAACACCCGCGGATTTTCCCACTCATTGGGCGTGGATTGGGCCGCGGCCAACCCGCTAACAAAAAGGAATGCAGCCGTGAAAAAACGGGAATCAGCCATGGTGGGTGGGAAAGGAAGGAGACAGCGCAACAAATCGGAAAAGCTAAAGCATTGCCTGCCGCAACAGCGCACGAGCAACATTGCAATACTACCCACCCGCGCGCAGTGCGAGGGGGTGTATTTTGGTAGAATACGGGGTATGAATTCGTCTCGGTGTCGGACAGCACAACTGTACCTCAACGGGTAAACCACAAGTTCACAGCGCCTTCCTCCCTCCTACCTCGACGCTACCCCCTGCGACTTCAGGCGCAGCACCCCGCTCTTAAGGCCTTTGCTCGACACCTTCAGCTGTACGTCGCCGGCTTTGTCGGTCGTCTCGACCACTGCCACCAGCATTCCCTGGAAGGCTTTCATCTTGGGTTCGTGAAACAGCTCCAGACTAGTAGCGTCGCCGTTGGCCACGGCCCGGAAACGACCCGCCCCGCTGACGGCGAACTGCAGCTTGTTGGCGGCCGTAGGGCACAGGTTGCCTTGAGCATCTTCCACTCGCGCCGTCACGAAGGCTAAGTCTTGGCCGTTGGCGGTGAGAGTGGTGCGGTCGGCGGTTAGCGTGATGTGGTCGGGCTTGCCGGCGGTGCGCACTTCTTCGGTGGCGGCTTCCTTGCCTTGGGCATCGTAGGCCACTACTTTGATGGTGCCGGGCTCGTACTTCACGTCGTTCCACATCAGGCGGTAGCGGGTTTGGGGGCTGGCCGAGGGGCTTTTGGTTTGGCGGCCCATGCTCTTGCCGTTCACGAACAGCTCGGCCGATGGGTAATTGGTGTAGCAGAACACGGGCGTAGTTTGGCCCTCGCGGCCGGGCCAGGTCCAGTGCGGCAGCAGGTGCAGGGTGGGCGCGGCGGTGTTCCAGCGGGAGCGGTAGAGGTAGAACCGGTCTTTGGGCAAGCCTGCCAAATCCAAAATCCCGAAGTACGAGCTATGCGAAGGCCAGTTCTCGTCGTAGGGCGTGGGCTCGCCGAGGTAGTCGAAGCCGGTCCACACAAACTCCCCGATGACGAAAGGCAAATCATCCTGCTTCACAAACTCCTCGTCGGGCGTCTGCGACCAGTTGCACACCTCCAGGTCGTAGGACGAAGACTGTTGGTTGGGGTACTTTTTCTGCTTGGCCCCGACCACCGGAAACTCATATATCCCCCGGGAGCTAACCGTGGAAGCCGTTTCGGTCCCCAGGATGAAGCCCTGCGGTAGCTTGTCGTTGGCTTGTTCGTAGCGGGCCGGCTTGTAGTTGAACCCAGCTATGTCGAGCACCGAGGCGAAGTTGTTGTTGATGGCCGCATCGATGCGGTCCATGCCCACCGTAACGGGGCGGGTGGGGTCTTCGCGGTGCACAATGTCTTGTAGGCGCTTGGCAATCTTGTTGCCGCCGGGGGCGCTCTGGTCGGGCACCTCGTTGCCGATGCTCCACATAATGACCGACGGGTGGTTCCGGTCGCGGTGCACCATGTTCACGAGGTCTTTCTCGGCCCATTGGTCGAAGTATTGGCTGTAGCCGTTCTTTACCTTGGGCGTCTTCCACTCATCAAACGATTCCACCATCAGCATAAAGCCCATTTCGTCGCACAAGTCCACCAGCTCCGGGGCCGGCATGTTGTGCGAAGTCCGGATGGCGTCGCAGCCCATATCCTTCAGCAACACCAGCTGCCGCCGTAGCGCCGCCGTGTTGATGGCCGTGCCCAAGGGCCCCAGGTCGTGGTGGTTGCAGACGCCCTTGAACTTGCGCGCTTGCCCGTTCAGGGAGAAGCCCTTGCCGGCCTCGAACTTGAACGAGCGAAACCCGAACCGGGTGCTGTACTCGTCTTTCAGCTGCTCACCGGCGTACAGTTTGGAGTGCGCCGTATAGAGCACCGGCGTTTCCGGCGACCACAGCCGGGGCGTTTTCACGATCAGCTCCTGCTGAAACTCCCGGTTATCGGTGGCGGCCAGCGGGGTGCTGGTGGTAGCTAGCACTTGCCCGGCGGCGTCCCGGATTTCGGTTTGCAGCCGCAGGGGCTGCGTGGCACCGGCCGGCGTTTGCACCTTGGTGCGCAGGTTGACTTTGCCGAACTCGGCGTTGATTTCGGGCGTGGTCAGGTAGCTACCCCACACCGGAATGTGCACGTCGTCGGTTACAATCAGGTGCACGTTGCGGTAGAGGCCGGCCCCAGGGTACCAGCGCGAGGCTTCGGCCTGGTTTTGCAGCCGGACGGCTAGCGTGTTGTTGTCGCCGGGCTGAAGGAAGGAGGTGATATCGAAGGAAAACGAATTGTAGCCGTAGGGCCAGTTGCCGACTTCCTTGCCATTCACGAACACGCGGGCATTGCTCATGGCCCCGTCAAACAGCAGCACGGCGCGCTTACCCGCTCCAAACCCCGGCACCGCCAGCTTCCGCCGGTACCAGCCCGTCCCGATGAAAGGCAGACCGCCAGTCCGGCCGGCCTTCAGGGTGGCGGCCTTCTCGTTGTTCTGCTCGATTTTCACTTCCTGCAAGTCGTTGCGGCCATCAAAAGGACCGTAAATAGCCCAGTCGTGGGGCACACGTACGGTTTGCCAGCTAGCATCTTTGAAGCCGGGAGTGGCTGCTTCCGGCGTGTCGCCTTTTTTGAACTTCCAGTTGGTATCCAGCAAGTATTCCTGCCGGACCTGCGCCGCGGCCGGCATGGCGCCCAGAAGCCCAAGGAAGAGAAAAGGCGCGATGTGCAGGGCGCGACGCGGAAACGTGTATTTCATAGGTCAGATACAGAACAAGCAGGCGGTGCTAGCCGCTACTCTTCTTGGTTGGTGGCAGGTGACCTTATGCAGGCCGGAAGGTGGTGTAGCGCGGCGGCATTGGCATCACGCACCTACCTGCTCGGCGGCAGTGGTGTTTCGCGGTGAACTTTTGGTCCGGCACTCCGCTCAGTCCTTCCGCGCCCACCACTGGAACCGTACTGCCACGCCCCGCCAGCTGCGGTTGCGGGCAGCACCCGCCGTGCTAAACCAGACTCCCGAAATGCAAGCAACTGGCGCTAGAGCGAGTGCACTTCCAGCAGGAGTAAGGCAGGCGGGCTACTTCGTTTTATAGGCCTGAACATCGGCTTTCACCTTGTCCAGAATGGGCTTTTCCACGCCTTCCAGCTTGTCTTGCTGGGGCCTGAGCAGTTCCAAGACCACCACCTCGTTGGCGCCTTTTTTCAGCCACTCCGCCGGCACGTACAGGGTTTGCTGGGGCCCGATTTCCCAGTAGCGGCCCAGATTATGGCCGTTGAGCCACACACAGCCTTTGCCCCACTGCCGCATGTCGAGGTAGGTATCGGCGGGCTTGCTCAGGGTGAAGCTGCCGCGCCGGATAACCGGGGCGTTGTCATTGGGCGCAATGCTGCCGGTGCCTTTGGGAATGGTGACCATGCTAGCAAACGGCAGGCGGAAGTGCTGCCAGTTGCTGAGCGGGGTGCCCGCAAAGCTAACCTGCTCGGTGATGCCCTTGCGGTTCTGATTCAAGAAGGGGCCGAAGTTCACGCGCCCCATATTCTCAACCAGAATATCGAGGGCGACGGTGCCGGCGGGCAAGGTCAGCTCCACCCGGTCTTGGTTGAGGCGCCGGTCGAGGGTGGCCACGCGCTGGCCGTTCACCAGCACAATGCCGTAGTCACGCAGGTCCTTGATGCTGAGGATGCCCTTGCGCCCTCCCGGTACTTCCGTGCGGTAAAGTACGTAGCCGTAGTCCTGGTTTAGGTCCTCAAAGGTCTGGGTTCGTAGGCTGGCCACTGGCTTGGGCAGCACGCTCAGCAGGTTGGTGGCGTTGGTTAAACTAATAACGGGCGTGCGCAGGGTGGGCTTGGCCGCTGGCACGGGCGGCAGCTTGGTGCCTTTTGGCAGGTGCTTCTCGATAACCCCTCGGAAAGCCAAGAACTTAGGCGTGGCGTTGCCAGCCTCATCAAGCGGGGCGTCATAATCGTAGCTGCTGGTTTGGGGCTCGTAGCGCGTACCCTCGCCTTTGTAGTTGGCCCCGTTCATGAATCCGCGCGTGGTGCCGCCGTGGAACATGTACATGTTGATGGAGATACCCGCCGCCAGCACCGAGTCCAGCCGAGGCGTGTACTTGGCCGCCGGCACGGTGTGGTGCGCCGTGCCCCACCAGTCAAACCAGGCCGGATACCATTCGGCAATGTAGTACGGTCCCCGTCCGCCGTGGTAGGTGCGCACCAGCTGCTTGACCTTGCCGGGGTCGTCCCAGCCGTTGACGGCCGGCAGCAGGCCGGGCAGGTGGCCTTCCAGCACCTTCTCGCCTGGGTCGCAGGTGTAGAGCAGCCCGTCGAAGCCGGCTTGCTGAAACATCTTCCGGTTCAGCGCCAGGTAGTCTTTGTCGCTGGCGTAGAAGCCGTACTCGTTTTCCACCTGCACCAGCAGCACCGGCCCCCCGTGGTTGACTTGCAGCGGGGCCAGCTGCTGGGCTACTTGCTTGAGGTAGCGGCCGTAGGCGGCCAGGTACTTGGGGTCCTGGCTGCGCACCACCAAACCTTTTTCGTTTTGCAGCCAGTAGGGGTAGCCGCCAAATTCCCACTCGGCGCACACGTAGGGGCTGGGCCGCAGCACCACCCACAGCCCTTCTTCCTGAGCCATCTTCACGAAGGCGGCAATGTCGTGGTTGCCACTGAAGTCGTAGTGGCCCGGCTCGGGTTCGTGCACGTTCCAGAACACGTAGGTGCCAATCGTGTTCAGGCCCATGGCCTTGGCCATGCGCAGGCGGTGGCGCCAGGCCTCGCGCGGAATGCGCGGGTAGTGCAGCTCGCCCGATATCATCTGGAACGGCTTGCCATCGAGCAGGAAGTTCTCGTTGCCCAGGGCGAAGGTGTGCTTGACCGGCTTCGCTTTGGTTTGGGCCTGCGCGGCCGGGCTCAAACCCATACAACTCAGCAGCACTGCCCCCCCTACTATGTACTTGTTGATCATCCTCTACAATTGTTTGCTGAAATGCCCCGGGTCCCATTGCTCCATCCAGTCGATAGTGGGCTGGCCAGCCTTGAACGGCACCGGCAACCACAGGTAACGACTGTCTTTCAGGTCTTTCGGATTCCACTGATCTGCCATGAAGATATACGCATCTTTCTTATCTGGCACTGGCTCTACTCAAGTAGATTATCTGTCATAGAGGAGCTTGGCGTTGAAGCCGGTCATTGGGCCGTTGAGTAACTGCCAGCAGCCGAACAACTTGCCGGCTACGTGCAGCGCAGCTTCAGTGGCGGCCCAGTTCGTGTCGCCATTCCTAATAAGAACACTTGCCTGCTTGCCTGAATCCTGCGGAGGCTTCACGGTGCTTGGCAAGCAGCAACGAATCTTGGGTGGGCGTCAGGTCATTGTCGACCAACAGGCGAGGCAGGCGCACGTCTCTTCCGCTACAACCCGTTGCAGTGCAAATAATTAATAGATTGTTAATTTGGTAGCCACTGCCAAGCGAGGAATTCTGTGGCTGCCTTCCTTCTTCGTGCTCCTTGGCTGCGCGCTCCTTTGCTCTCCCTCCCACCCGTAGTTCTTTTTTGTGCCAGTACCTCTACCTATCAAGCGGCTCCTCGTTTCCTGCTGGATTCTGCTCGCGGGAGCTACCACCAGCGTGGCGCAGCATACAGCCAGCGAGTTTCGATTCGAGCACCTCACCGTAGATCAGGGCCTCTCGCACAGCGATGGGATGGCCGTGGCGCAGGACCGGGCCGGCTTTATCTGGGTCGGCACCAACCGGGGCCTCGACCGCTACGACGGGTATGGCCTGAAGCCGTACGCGCTGCCCATCAACCCGCGCAGCGGCGTTCCCGGCAACCGCATCAAGGTGATGCACACCACTGCCGATGGCCAACTCTGGGTAGGCGCCGAACGCTCTGGCATCAGCCTCTATAATCCTCACCTCGATTCGTTTTTCCGCCTCGATGAGCAGCACATGCCCGCAGCCTATCGCAGCCTGGGGCGGCAGTTGTCGCAGGCTGATGTTTCGGCCATTGTATCGGATGCGCAAGGGCGGCTGTGGGTAGGCACTTACCGCGACGGCCTTTTTGTGCTGACATTCAACAGCCAAGGTCAACTGCAACAGCTACAACAACTTCCGGCCCTCGCAAACAACCAGCCCCCGCTGCGCTGGATAACTGCGCTGGCGCTTGACCCCGAAGGCAACTTGTGGGTGGGCACCCTCGGGGCGGGCCTGCGCCTGATCCGAACCACCGAACCTACCCTGCAGGTGCAGCCCACCGGCCTCGAAACCGCCATCCGGGCCCTGCACCTCGACCACCGCGGCGACCTGTGGATTGGCAGCGACCAGCAGGTGTTTTGGGTGAGTGCGGCCATCCGCCGGACCCGGCGGGCAGCAGCTAGCCACCCGTTGCCGCAGCAGTTCTCTATGCCCCAGGCCCTCCTCCTCGACTCGTTTGGGCGGCTGTGGGTAGGCACTACGTATGGGCTGCATGTGTGGGAGGCGGGCGCCGTTACCCATCAGCGCCCCCCGCTCCAAGACACCGCGCCCACGCTGTTTCTGCCCCAGGATGGCGAGCCGTACAGCATCAACTCGGAACGCATCCACCAGATTTTCGAGGACCGCAATCAGATTGTCTGGCTGTGTGCTTCGGCGGGCGGGCTCAACAAAGTGGATTTGCGCCAGAAGCCGTTTGGCCGTATCCGCCAGCCGCTGATGGGCCGGCTTTCAAGGTCCAACAACTACGTGAATGCCATTTACAACGAGGAAGCGCAGAACATGCTGTGGTTTGGCACCCGCAACGGCATGGCCAGCTACAACCTCACCGACAAAACCTACCACAACTACCTAAACCAGCAAGGGGGCGGGGCGCGGGGCATCGACGTGTCGTCTATTTTCCAGACCCCCAATGGCACGCTCTGGTTTGGTACCCGCAGCCACGGCTTGGTTACGCTCAGGCGCACCAACGGCCAGCCCAAGCTAACCACCTACACCACCTTGCCCGATGGCACCGACCTGCGAGAAACCAACATCGAGCGCATGGCGCAAGACGGGCAAGGCACCGTATGGCTGGCGACCTTCTCGGCGGGTTTACAACGCTTTAGCGCCACTGGGGAGCATCTGAAAAATTTCCGCACCGACAACAGCGCGCTGCCCACCAACCAATTCACCTTTCTACTCTACGACCGGGCGCGCGACGTGCTCTGGGCCAGCACCCACGATGCGGGGCTGCTTAAGCTGCGCGTCACCGCCGACTCGTTGCAGGTGCTGGGGCAGTACCAGGCCACCGATACAGGCCCGACCCGCTTGCGCGTCAACTACGTTTGGCCTTTGCTGCTCGATGACCGGGGCGCGCTCTGGATTGGCACCATTGGGGGCGGGCTGCACCAGCTAACCACAGATGCGCAAGGCCGCGAAACCATTCGGCACTACAACAATCAACTGCCGGAAATAGACGTGGAAAGCATTCTGGCCGATGATGCGGGCAACCTCTGGATTGGCGGCACCGGCCTCTACCGCTTCACCCCCCGCACCGGCCACTACCTGCGCTACAACGTGGCCGATGGCCTGCAAAGCAACGCCTTCAAGATTGGGGCCGCCAGCCGAGCCCAGGACGGCACGCTGTATTTCGGGGGCATCAACGGCATCAACTACTTCCAGCCCCAAGCCATCCAAGCCAACCCCTACCCGCCGGTGGTTCAGATTACGGGGCTGCGCGTCACCAACAAGCCCATGGCAGTGGGCAGCGCCCGCCACGGGCGCGTGTTGCTGAAGGAAGCCTTGTCTAACCCACAGCTGGTCACGATTCGGGATGAAGACAATGATTTTGCGGTGGAATTTGTGGCGCTCAACTACACCAACCCGCAGAAAAACCGCTACGCCTACCGGCTGGTGGGCTACAACCACGACTGGGTGTACGCGGCGCCCGGCCAGCGCACGGCCAGCTTCGCCAACTTGCCCGCCGGCCAGTACACGCTGGAAGTGAAAGCCAGCAACGGGGAAGGCGTGTGGTCCGAGCGATACGCCACCATGCAGTTCGATGTGCTGGCCCCTTGGTGGCGCACCTGGTGGGCCTACTTGCTCTACGGCTTGGTGGCGCTGGGTGGCGTGGCGCTGTACCGGCGCTTTGAAATGGCCCAGCAGCAGCTAGAAAACCGCTTGTTGCTTAAGCAATTCCAAGCCGAAAAGGAACGGGAGCTTACGGACTTGAAACTCGGATTCTTCACCAACGTCTCGCATGAGCTGCGCACCCCGCTCACGCTGATTTTGGGGCCGATGGAGGAAATTATAAGTGCCAATGGGGCAGTGCCGGGCCTGCGCGACAAGATTCAGCTTATGCACAAGCAGACCCGCAAGCTGTTCGACTTGGTCAACCAGCTGCTGGACTTCCGCAAGGTGGAATCGGGCAACGTACCGCTCCGGGCCACGCACGCCGACGCGGTGCGGTTTCTCACGGATATCTATCAGGTGTTCAAGCTAAAAGCCGAGGAACGCGGCATCAGCTACACGCTGGACCTGCCCGCCGAGCCGGTGCTGCTGTACTTCGACCAGAGCAAGCTGGAAATTGTGCTGACCAACCTGCTGGCTAACGCCTTCAAGTACACGCCGGAGGGGCGCGGCATTTGCTTTGTGGCGACGGTGGTGGGCAACCCAGGCGGTGAAGCCGTGTTTCAGGGCGGGCACCTTGCCGGCAACTACCTGGAGGTGACCGTACGGGACCAGGGCACCGGCATCAAGCACCAAGACCTAGCCCATATCTTCGACCCCTACTACCAAGCCTCGCACACCGACACCTTGCGGATGACGGGCACGGGAATTGGCTTGTCGTTGGTCAAGCAGTTTGCCGAGCGCCACGGGGGCAGTGTGCACGTGGAAAGCGAGGTAGGACTAGGCACCACCTTCCGCCTGCGGCTCCCCTTCGGGCGGGCGCACCTCCAACCCGACGACATCCAGGAGGAAGTGCTCAGCCCGCTTTCCGAAACGTCGGGGCTGCCCCGGCTGGCCGAAAACCCTGAGCTGCTGCTGGACGCGCTGCCGGCCCCCGCCACACTGCCGCGCCTGCTGGTAGTGGAAGACAACGACGAAGTCCGCCAGTATGTGCAGCAGCTCTTCGAGGCCGACTACGACGTGCTATTAGCCGTAGATGGGCTCGATGGCTGGGAGCAGGCCCTGCTTCAGGCGCCCGACGTCATCATTAGCGACGTAATGATGCCCCGTAGCGACGGGCTGGAGCTGTGCCATAAAATCAAGAAGCATCCCAAGACGGCGCACATTCCGGTGCTGCTGCTCACGGCCCGCACCGCTGCCTTGCACGAGTTGGAAGGACTGGGCACCGGTGCCGACGACTACGTGAGTAAGCCGTTCAACCCGGCCATTTTGCAAGCCAAAGTAACCACCCTGCTTCGCAACCGCTCTACGTTGCGCGAGTACTACCAGCGGCAGATTCTGCTGGAGCCCACTGATGTGGTGATTGCCGATGCCGACCAGAAGTTTCTGGAAAATGCCATGAGCGCCGTGGAAAAGCACCTCGATGACCCTAGCTTCAGCGTGCTGGTGCTGGTACGGGAAGTGGGCATGAGCCAATCGGTGTTCTACCGGCGCATCAAGGGCATCACGGGCCAAACGGCGGTGGAGTTTATCCGGGATGTACGCATGAAGCGGGCCGCCCAACTGCTGGCCAACACCCGGCTGCGCGTGGCGGAAGTGGCGTTTCAGGTGGGCATCGAAGACGCTAAATACTTCCGTAAAGCATTCCAGAAAATCTTCACCCTCTCTCCTTCTGAATACGCCAAGCAACACCGGGCCAGCCGAGAAGCCGAGGCCTCGCCAGTGCTTTAAACCAAGCGGCGCGTGGCGACCCTGCCAGACTAGCCGCCTCTGCACGGCCCGACGAGGGCCAGCCCACAAGCAGGCGTGTTGCTCGCCGAATAGCAAGTCGACTAAAACCTACCCCGTATTCCTTGAAAACAACCTCCTCTTTTCTAATGCTACTGCGCTAGTATTGCAGTTGCTGCGGGCGCCGAGACTTTCGGCGCCCGCAGCAACTGCGTGTGCGTGCTTCCATCTACCTGCTTTCCACCCTTCCTTTTTCTATGCTTGGCAACTCCCGCTTTCCTCGTCTTTTCTCCTGCTTGCTGCTTGCTGGCATCCTCGGTACCGGCAGCGCCCACGCGCAGGCCCTCTCCAAAGCCGACCAACAGGTATTCAAGCCCAAGTTCATCAAGCAGCAACTGCTTAAGGCCACCCGTTGGCAGCTGGCGCACCCCAAGCACAAGGTAACCGACTGGACCAACGGGGCCTTCTATGCGGGGGTCTTTGCGGCTTACCAAACCACGAAATCCAAGCTGATTCTGGACTCCCTGATGGCCATGGGCGAACGAACCAAGTGGCAGCCCGACCGCCGCTACGACCATGCCGACGACATTGCCATCTGCCAGACCTACCTCAACCTCTACCAGCTCAAGAAGGACCGCCGCATGATCGAGCCCACGCTGGCTGTAGTCGAGAAGTTTCGGACCGAGCCGGGCCCGGAAGTGCGCAACAACGGCATTGCCTGGTGGTGGTGCGACGCCCTGTTTATGGGGCCGCCCGTACTCATCAAACTGGGCGTTATCGAAAACAAGCCGGAGTACCTGGCCCTCAACGACACGCTCTACCAGCAGACCTACCGCCGCCTCTACAACCAGCAAGAGCACCTCTTCGCCCGCGACGCCAACTATCTGTGGAACGAGGCGGGCGAGGGCAAAAAAGAAAGCAACGGCCAGCGCGTTTTTTGGAGCCGGGGCAATGGCTGGGTGATGGGTGGCTTGGTGCAAGTGTTAAGCGAACTGCCTCAAACTCACCCCAGCCGCCCGTTCTACACCACGCTCTTTCAGCAGATGAGCGCCCGCCTGCTGAGCCTCCAACAGCCTGATGGCCTCTGGCGCTCCAGCCTCCTCGACCCCGCGGCCTACCCCGGCGGTGAGGCTTCCGGCTCGGGCTTCGACTGCTATGCTATGGCCTGGGGCATCAACCAGGGCCTGCTAGACAAGCAGCAATACTTGCCAGCCGTGCAGAAAGCCTGGGTAGCGCTCAACGGGCTGGTGTCGGCAGAAGGCCGCGTCGGCTGGGTGCAGCCCATCGGCGCCGACCCGCGCCGCGACTTCTCGGCCGACAGCTGGGAAGTGTACGGCACCGGGGCGTTCTTGCTAGCAGGCTCCGAGGTTTTCAAGCTCAAATAGCCCCTGCCGTTCTGGCTCCAAGCATAGCATGCAAAAACGGGGCTGCACGCAAAAAGGGACGTCCTGCTTCGACACGGTCAGCAGGACGTCCCTTTTTCACTTGCTATCTGCCCGCGGCGCATAGGCGCCGTGGACGGCACCTACTTCAGCTCCAGCACCACCACCGACTGCGGCGGCAGCTCCACGCTTAGGTTGCCGCCGCGCTTTTTAGCTCCCGTGAAGCTGGCCAGCTTCACCTTGTTGGGGTTGTCGAAGGTGTTGTAATCGTTGGTTTTTGCCGACGTCAGGATACGGCCCGACACGGTTTTGTAGGTCACGCCGGGCAGGGCCGTTTCCAGTTTCAGCGTTTTCTTGGTGTCGAGGTTCACCAGCGAAATGTGTACGGCGCCGCTAGCGTCTTTGGAAGCAGAAGCATTCAGGGCCGGTACTTTGTCGTTGCCCATCACGTAGTCGGGGCTGGTGAATTGCAGGGGCAGGAACTGCGCATCCTGGTGCACCTGGTACAGGTCGAACACGTGGTAGGTGGGTGTGAGCAGCATCTTCTCCTTGTCGGTGAGGACGAGCGCCTGCAACACGTTAACGGCCTGGGCCAGGTTGGCCCCGCGCACCCGGTCGCAGTGGTTGTTGAAGATGTTGAGGGTAGTACCGGCCACCAGCGCGTCGCGTAGCGAGTTTTGCTGGTACAGGAAGCCGGGGTTGGTACCGGGCTCCACGTCGGTCCACACGCCCCACTCATCTACGAGCAAAGCCACCTTCTTGTCTTTGTCGTACTTGTCCATGATGGCCGCGTGCTTGGTCACGACGGCATCCATTTTCAGGCAGTTCTTCATTGTGTTGAAGTATTCCTGCTCGCTGAAGCCGGTGGCTTTGCCTTTGCTGCCGGTCCAGCTACCGGTGGGTAGCGTGTACTGGTGCAAGGTGAGGCCCCACATCTGGTTGAGGGGAATATTTTTCATGCACGTCTCCGTCCAGTGCGCGTCGTCGCCGTTGGCACCGCTCACAATTTTCTTGAGCGGCGGCGAAGCCGGATAGTTGTGGGCAAAGGTGGCGTAGCGTTTGTACACGTCGGTGTAGTATTCGGCGGTCATGTTGCCGCCGCAGCCCCAGCTTTCGTTGCCGATGCCCCACCAGCTTACTTTGTACGGCTCGGTGTGGCCGTTTTTCCGGCGTTCCAGCACCAGCGGCGTGTCGTCGTTGGAGTTGAGGTACTCCATCCAGCCGGCCATTTCCTGCACCGTGCCGCTGCCTACGTTGGCCGCCAAATAGGGCTCGGTATTCAGCAGCTTGCACAGCTCCAGAAACTCGTGCGTTCCGAAGCTATTGTCTTCCAAGTTGTTGCCCCACCACATGTTCAGCATTTTGGGCCGTTGCGCGGTAGGGCCCACACCGTCGCGCCAATGGTAGGTATCGGCGAAGCAGCCGCCGGGCCAGCGCAGGTTCGGCACTTTAATTTTGCGGAGGGCCTCCACAATGTCCATGCGGATGCGGCCTTGTTTGGGCACGTTCAGCTTTTCGTCCACCCAAAAGCCGTCGTAAATGCAACGGCCCAGGTGCTCAGCAAAATGCCCGTAGATGTGCTTGCTGATTTGCACCTTGGGGTCGCCGGCCTGCACGGTTACGGGTATCGTTTGGGCCAAAGCCGAACTTGCTAGGGCCGGTGCAAGGCCGGCCAGCAGCCACGCCCGCTGTTTCCACTTGCCGAGTAATAGCGGTTTTTGCTGGGTGCTGTTGCGCTCCTTGCGGCCCCACAACGCCATACGCAAAACCGAAAAGCAGCTGCCAAACAACTTGGCACCGGAAACAGAAAAAGTAGCGGTGAAACTCATAATAGGCGGGAAGTTGAAAAAAGAACTAGTTGGAAGCTTGCTGGAGTGCAGCACCACGCGGCACCCACCATTATTTCCAGAGAAAAATGCACTCTGTATTGCATAAACCAAACACAACCCATTGAGGCATTCGCAGTTATCCTGAACAGCAAACACTATTTGCTGAACTATTGCCCCACTACTCGTTGGTTTGATCGTCAATGCAAGTGCCAACTTATGAAAAGCTCGCCCAAGAAGCAGCATACAACCCGGCCGCAAAGCAGTAAAAAGCCTAAAAGTTGTGTGGAAAGTGCCACCTAGCTGCCGCCTAGCTAGATGCTCGTGGCGGCTGCTCTTCTAGTTGCAGAAAGCTATGGCTAGAGCTAAGCGGTAGCCCGCACCGGTATGGGCGTTGCCAACGCACAAGGGCCCGAAGTAAACGGCCGGAATAGAGAGGTAGCCAGGCCTTGGCGGCTTCACCCTTTGCGCCGATTTCCAGTTCGGTGCTGTGTTTTTTGTGAACTCAAGCAAGTAGTGTGCAACCTACTGACCCGGTAAACCAGTACCCTGTATAGAGGGTAGCTGTTGGCAGGTAAAAACACCCGTGAATTCTATCTACCAACCTCTTTGCGTACCTTAGCTATTGCTTATGCACTATTATTTCTGTTTTATTTTCAAACTCACCCCACCCTGACCGCGGGCAACGTGTAGTCAGTCGCCGCTCTCCACCAGGAGCGGACGGCTATTGTTTTGCCCTTTTCAGTGTGTTTTATGCAGCATTCCATTCCGTACTTTACCCGGTACGCAGTCAACTATAAAAACGAAATTCTTTCACGCCTGACCCTAGCCGCAGGGTCCACTTCCTTCTCCCAGATACCTTGCCTCGCTTTAGTGCGAGCTGGGTTTGCCGCGTCTGTTGCAGGCTCTGGACAGATCATGAGAAGCTTGGCGGGTATGGTGTTATCTGGCTTGTTCGCCAAACGGTGGCAGCGTCCAGCTACTACCAGAACGGAGCACACGCCAGGGTCAGCCAGAAGTTGGTGTCCGCCCCAGGTGATGTGCACGACCGGAATTTCCCTTTCCTCTTTTCGCCAAGTCATTGAGACAGGTAGGCGGTAACGACCGGAATATCTTTATGATACCGGTGCCAGACCTTCCCCGCTGGCAGCAATACCTGCTGCTGACGGGTACGTTACTGGCCGTCACTGCGTGCATATGTCTGCGGCTGGCTGGTAATGGGCAGGGCGTGAGCCTGTTGCCTTTGATACTCCCTTTTCTGCTCTGGTGGCCCCGGCCGTCCGACTTGGAGCAGCGTCTGTATTGGTGGCTGTCAGTGGTATGTGTATTTGGCATGGTGCTGGGCCTTTTGGTAAGCGCTATACCCCACTTGTGGAGCTGAGCCAGTGAGGTGGCCGCGCATGCGGCATGCTGAACTCACGAAAGTGCGGGAGCCTTCCCGAAATTCTGTACCTCTCTAATCTGCGCACGTGCTTATGTGATATTCTGTCATTGCCCCGAAATGCTTTTTTGAGCTAGCTACTCGCCTGATGCCGAGTGAAGGCACTGATACTGCCCTGCACGTTTCGGTATCAGGTGAGGCGCGCTTGTAGTTGCACCCGCGCCCGATAGATTGGCGCCGCTTGTGCGTACAAGGTTGTGGTGGAAGCAAGCACCCTGTTCGGCTTCGCTTCACTGCCTTTTCATTTTTCTTTTGATGCTCCCACATAGCTGGGAGGTGTATCTTCTTGTCTGTATGGCTGTTGCTTTGATAATACGTCCGCTGGTGCGGCCTTTCGCTGAGTTCTTTCGTCGTGAGGCGGCTGGTGGTATCGTATTGATGCTCAGCGCTGTTTTAGCTTTGGTGCTAGCCAACACGGAATGGGGCCCAGGGCAATACTTCCCGGCCGTCTGGGACGAGCACCTGCGCATTTCCCTTAATGGTTTTGTGCTCGACAAAAGCTTGCTGCACTGGATCAACGACGGGCTGATGACCATTTTCTTTTTGATTGTTGGCCTGGAAATCAAACGGGAAGTGCTGGACGGTGAGCTGTCGTCGATGCGGCAAGCGGCCTTGCCTATCATGGGGGCGTTGGGCGGCATGCTGGTACCCGCCCTGATCTACTATTTCATCAACCGCGGCACCCCCACGGCCGGCGGGTGGGGCATCCCCATGGCCACCGATATTGCGTTTGCCTTGGCCGTACTACAGCTATTGGGGTCGCGCGTTCCGTTGGGGCTAAAGGTGTTTCTGACCGCGCTGGCCATAGTAGATGACTTGGGTGCCGTATTAGTTATTGCGGGCTTCTACACCCAAGATCTGCATCTGAATTTTCTGTATCTGGCCCTCGGCACCTGGGGCGTATTGCTACTACTGAACGTGCTTAATATTCCCAGTTTGTGGCTGTATTTGCCGCTGGGGACGCTGTTGTGGTATTTCATGTTGGAATCTGGCATTCATGCCACACTGGCCGGCGTGCTGCTGGCCATTTCCATTCCATCGCGCATCAGCCAAGACCGGCCGGAGTTGCTGCGGCTACTCGATGATCGGCTTCAGTATTTACGAGACGAAGCGCACGGCACCGACTCCGACCCGCGCACAATTAGCGAGGAGTTGGAACATTTGTCGGAACTCATCAGCTCACCGGCGCAAAAACTAGAGCAGCGGCTTCACTCGGTGGTATCATTTGGCATTATTCCTCTCTTCGCCTTCGCCAACACCAGCTTAGCCATCGATACTGCTGTTTTTGGGGAGTTGCTTTCTCCTTTGGGGCTAGGAGTTATGGCTGGGCTACTCCTAGGTAAGCCGCTGGGCATTGGCGCCCTATCGTGGGTGGCGGTGCGGCTAGGGTGGGCCTCGCTGCCCCCCAACGTATCGTGGCGCCACTTGTGGGGAGCTGGCATTTTAGGCGGCATTGGCTTTACGATGTCGTTGTTTATCACCTTGCTAGCCTTGGGTGAACACTCAGAAGGAGAAGCCGTAGCCAAGTTGGCCATTCTGCTGGCTTCGCTGCTTGCAGGCACCATTGGGTATCTGCTGTTGCGTAGCACCCCCGAAACCCTCAACTCCTGATTTCAGGTTGCTCTGGGTAACTGCTGTGCTTAATAGCTGCGAGCAGTCTGGAGGATAAAGTTGTGTTCACGTTTCAAGGACTTCCAGGCAAGGTCCCACGCCGGGACCTGCTGCACGAGTTAGTTCTTGGTTGCAGGAAGTAGACAAGGCCCGCTGAAAAGCTACACGGCTAGGTGGTATAGTGCGCAAAGTCAACTTTTTCTGGCGCGCGCAGTATCTAGAGTATTGCTCCCTATGTGCGGGGCAGACTCCCTCCTTCCTCCAACCACACTGCCATGGCCGCCTATCGTTTTCTTGTCGTTTTTTTCTTTGTCGCCCTGTCGTTCACCGTCAGTAGCTGCGACGCTATTGGTACCATCTTCAAAGCCGGCGCTTGGACGGGCCTCATTGGCGTGTTCCTAGTTGTACTGCTGTTGTGGTTTATTGTCACGAAAATGCGTAGCCGCTAGCGGCTTCTTTCTTTCCATACACAGAAAAGGCGGCTCCTGCTTAGGAACCGCCTTTTCTGTGTATGCTATTTCCAGGTTGAGAACCTTATTCTTTCACTACACGCAATGTTACTGGGCCCTGCTCTGTCGTAAGGCGGAGCAGATACACGCCGGCTGGCTCGTGGCGCAAGTCCAGTGCTGTTTGGCCCTGCAAGGTTTGCCGAACTGAGCCAAGCACTGTGTACAGCGTACCATGCAGCGGAACTGCCGCTCCGTTGAGGCCAGCTACCCGCACATCGTCGGTGGCAGGATTTGGCACAACCGCCAGCACGGATGCCGTTGCGGCGCAGTTGACACAGCCTTGCACCACGGCCACCGGCGAGTAGGTGGCGGTGCCATCCACGTCCACTTGCCGCAGCCGGTAGTAGAGGGTGCTGGTAGGCGCTTGGGCATCAAGCAGGCTGTAGCTGTGGCTGCTAGTTGAAGTGCCCGCCCCAGCTACCGTGCCCACGTTCTTGAATTGCTGACCATCAAAGCTGCGTTCCACCTCGAAATAGCCGTTGTCTTTCTCGGAAGCCGTTTTCCAGCTGCACTGCACCGCAGTGCCCACGCGCCCGGCCCCAAAGGCCACTAGCTGTACCGGCAACGGCCCTGCCGCATTAGACGACACCGCGTAAGGCGAGAAGGACGTAAGTCCGGCGCGGGTAATTTTGTAGCTGGTATTGGGGTTGCCTATAACGGCTGCCGTCGGAGCTACTTTATCAAAATAGGTGAACGAGCCATTCGTGAGGTAGTGTCCAATGTATGCATTGGCACGATTGAAGTTGGTACCAGCCGCACCTCCCGTTACTTCATCAGCCGCATTCCATTGCAGGGCCATCGTAACGTTGGAATTTCCAGTTACTTCCTCGCTTACCAGCCAGGTTTTTTTCACATTCTGATTGGTAACCGTCGTACCTGTACCGTTCTCAGCTGTGTCGTAGCGACGATAGAGGCCGTCTAGCACTCGCACTGAGTACACATCTTCGTTGCGAGCGGTGGTGCTGTTGGGCTGTTGCAAGTAAGCTGGCGTATAGCTAGTTGCAGAACTTCCTACGGGGAAAACCACGTCAGCACCCGTATTCGAAACAGTCTGTTTTAGTACGCCTTTACCGTTGGTAACCACAAACGCCGAGTTATTGTACCCTTGAATCTGGCCGCCGCGCTGTACCGTTAAGTTGTAGTCTCCTAGCAGCAAATCAGGTGCTGCCGTCACGTTACCGGCCGTAGCTGTAGCAAAAATTAAGTTGCCGTTAACTAGGGTGTTACCAGTTAAAACTTTGTCTGCTGCTCCCGTAACTTTTAAGTTGCCGTATGCTGCCGATGCAATATTGATAGGGTTGCCTGTGGTTAAATACTCCACTGTGCTCGTCGGGTCTAGCTCGCCTAAGGTGAAGGAGTAGTTGGTCTGCTGAATGGCCAACGCTGCGTTGGATTCTAAATCTACCCGGCCTACAATGTTGTCATCGTTGTACATGTAAAAGCGTGTGGCAGTGGTTGCCCTCGGCAATCCAATTACGATTTTGGAATTGGCGCCATTGACCGTCCAAGCGGTATTTCCATTTATACGACTAGCGCTGGCCGTGTTCGATTCAGTGGTATTGCCTTGCACATAGTACGTGGCATTAGGCAGCACAAAGCTGAATCCGCTAGGCAGAGCGCCCGTGCCGTCGGCTGTGGTACTCCACGTATTAGTAGAGTTTAGGTTGCCGGACGCTTTCGAATAAAAGATATTGGTAAAGGCCGAGATATTAACGTCATCAATCGACAGGCCATTACCGTTGGTTGTGTTGTTGAGCACGTAGCTCCACCGAATCATGATTTCTTGATTGGGGGCTAAATCTATGTTGCTGAGCGTCGCCTGCCGCACGCGACGGTTCGAAGGTGAGTTGCCGTCACGGCTGGCAATGACGGTAGCCGTGGAGGGAGCATCAACGCTCAAATCGGTAATAGACTGCCAAACCCCAGTGCTGTTAAATAAGCTAGTAACTGTACCTCCCACAGCTGATTTTAGATAGCTTACATCCACGCGGGCTTTGTCTTGCTTGCCAGAGTTGTACCAGTGCTCCATGGCATACACAATATCTAAATTCCGAATGGCTGTGTTAGTACCATTCTTCAACCGAATACCAACGTGCCCGATACCATCACCCGTGGTCGTGGCAGCAATTCCCCCGAAAGAGCGGTCCATGCTAGCAGTTCCGCTTGCATCACCAAAGTGATAATAGTTCGCATCAATAGTAGAGCCGTCGTTGGCAGCAATTGAAGCGGGTGGGTAAGTGAAGCTAGGAAACTCGGCTTCCGCGTACACACCTTGTATAGTGGAATTGTTTCGGAAGCTAACCGTACCACTTAAAGTATTGAAATTCTGGGTATACGGAGCCAGATTGCTGGCATCTGTCCAAGTGTGCTGCGCCGCGACGGGCACAGTGTTAAGTCCTACCGCCAACGCGGTAAGTAAGCTGTAAATTTTTCTCATAAAAGATAGGGGTGACTGCGGAACACTTTGATTGGCACTGGCAAGAAAAAGCTTCTTGTTTGCACACCCCAAATTTACGATTATAGTAAAGTCCTAACACTATGAAATATTTATAGAATAGAATTTCCCGTTTTTTATCTGCACTAGGTCTTATTATTTACATGAATAGTATAATTCTACACCAAGAGGATAGCCCCCTACAATCGAAAAGCCTGTTGGATATCCAACAGGCTTTTCGATTGTAAGAAGCAGGAGCAGCAGTGCCCTATCTTTTTCCTTTCTCAGGCATAGTGCCAATGATATGGTCCCAGAGGGTGCTGCTTACGCCAAACGCAATTTCGTCTTGGCGGTAGTGGTGCTGTGCGTGGTGAGTCCACCATACTTTCAAGAAGTTCTTTGGCGGTGCGTACACGTGGATGGCATAATGCACAAACAGGTACAGCGCATAGCCGAACACAAAGCCAGCCAGCACGCCGAAAGCAGCACTACCGAACGCAAAGCGGAAAATGAAAAACAGTAACGATGCTACGAACACCGTAATGATAGGCGGCATAGCCAGCCGAGTTTTGTCTTTCGGAAACTCATGGTGCACCCCGTGCATGGTGTACTGAAACTTGATGCGGCCGGGCGTGGTAGCCGGAATGTGGTAGAGGTAGCGGTGCATGGCATACTCCGCAAACGTGAACAGGAACCAGCCCCCCAGGAACTGTCCGAATGCGGCTAGCCCCGTCGTGAAGCCTTGCGTAATGCCATAGTATAAGCTGACCGCTGCCGTCAGGATGAAGATAGAAACCGGTAGCGCAATGTGCGTATGCGAGAGACGTTCCAGCACCGGGTTCTTGAAAAGCTGAGCCGACCCTTTGTGCTTAGGCTTCACGTTTTCAGGAGCTTTGGCGGGCGTAGGGGTTGGCAGTGGGGAAGCTGCAGTTTCTGTTGACATCGTCGGTAATGTGCTTATTTCAGGGAGCAAAAGTACGCATCCTAGCGCAAAAGAATCCTAGTGGTGTCTCAGGCCGAAGCCTCGTACCGGGCTAGGAGTTGTCGTACGGCCCCTACCGTACAGGCCGATGCCTGGCAGCGTAGAGGTGCACGGTCGTAAAACTGCTTACGGAAGTGTAAGGTTTCATTCAGATGGGCTTCCAGCGTATCGGTATCGGGCAGGGCGGCTAATAATGGGCGGGTTTTGGCCGCGGCCTGCACTCGGCCGGCTAGTTTCGCAACGGGCACATCCAAGTAGAGCGTGATACCGGTTTCAAGCAGGACCTCTACGTTATCGTGAAAGCAGGGCGTGCCCCCACCAGTGGCCAGTACCAGCTTCGGGTGTTGAGCCAGCACTTCGCGCAGCACGGCGGCCTCGCGCATACGGAAGTACGCTTCTCCTTCGGCCGCAAAGATGTCGGGGATGCTGCGGCCCTCGTGCCGGACTATTTCTTCGTCCAGGTCTACAAACGGCACTTCATAGGCTACTGCTAATCCGCGCCCCAAGGTAGTTTTGCCGGCTCCCGGCATGCCAATTAGATAAAGCCGCATGTAAGATTACGTAAGAATGGCAGGCTACCCTAGCCTCACTCGCGGGTCGAGCAGCGCATACAGCACATCAACGGCAATATTCACGAGCACGAATAGCGCCGCAATAAAGATGGTAGAACCCATTACAACTGGAAAGTCCAGGTTCTCGACGGCCCGCAGCGTAACGGTACCCAGGCCTTTCCAGTTGAAGATGTACTCAATGAAAAAAGCTCCTGCCATCAGCGAAGCCAGCCAGCCCGATACGGCCGTCACGACGGGGTTGAGCGCGTTTTTGAGAGCATGCCCTATAACGGTCCGGTAGCTGGAGAGGCCCTTCGCCCGCGCCGTACGAATGTAATCCTGACTAAGCACATCCAGCATTGAGGAGCGGGTGAGCTGCGTGATAACGGCCAGCGGCCGGATGCCCAGCGCAAAGGCGGGCAGCACCAGATTGCGCAACACCAAGTGACGGCCCGTAAACGGGTCGGTTTCGTAGAGCTGCCCGGTTAGGTTGAGGCCCGTCCAGTGGCTCCAGTAGAAGCCAAACGTAATGGCAATCAGGATGCCCGCCACAAAAGAAGGCACGGAAATACCCAGCACCGAGGTAGTAATCAACGCTCTATCAATCCAGGTGTGGGGCTTGAGGGCGGCGGCTATGCCGAACGCTATACCTAGTACTGCGGCCAACAGCATGGCGGCCAGCGCCAGCCATAGCGTACCCGTAAAATGGTCGAGCAAGATGCTGAGCACCGCTTTGTTGCTTTGAAACGAACGACGCAGATACGGCTCTTTCAGCACCAGCGCCTTGGCGCCTAAGGGCAAGACGGTGAGGCCCCCATACTTGGCCACGCCTGCCGAATCGCGCGGGTGTATGCCCAGCGGTGAAATGTCGTTGAGGTAGCCGCCCAACTGCGCGGGTAGCGTTTCGTTGAGGCCCAAGTCGGCGGCAATAGCGGCGCGGGTGGCCGCATCGGAACGTTGGCCAGCCAGCAGCGCCACTGGGTCGCCGGGCAGCACCTGAAATAAGAAAAACACCGTGCACGCCACACCCGCCAGTATCAGCAGGCCATGCACCAAGCGACGAAGGACGAAGGACAGCAAGTAGGTAGTTGATTGTTGGTTGTTGAAGGGTTAATTGTTGGTGGCTGTTGTCTTGCATCAATCAACCCTTCAACAATCAGCAATAGACAGACCTACAGCTTCTTCTCGATATCTCCGATGGCCGGAATATCGTGGTAGTGGTACTTGCCTTTCACGGTGCCGTTTTGGAGCAGCATCAAGCCGGGGTTGGATCGAATCATGGATTTAAGCACCGTGGCGTCGGCGTAGTAGAAGGGCGCGCTCAGGTTTACGTCGTGGCGGAAGGCATCAAAGGCGGCGGGGCTGCTGCTAGTCAGGACCAACACGGAAATCTTGCGGCGCGACTTCTGAGCCTCTGCAAATAGGGTGTTGATGAGTTTGAACCGGTCCCGGTCGGCCTTCTCGGTGCCTTGCACAATCAGCACCAGCCGGTTGCCTTGCAGCAGCTCTTGCGTGAAGTCGCCTTCATCGTTCCACACCCGGAAATCGGTGATTTTAGGCCCAGCCTCTGGGTTTAGCGCCACCATCTGCTTGAACTTCCAAGTGGAATCGGTGGGGTAGTCGGTAAACTCCTGGCTGGCACCGTTGCGCTCCATGATGTACTTGTAGCGCAGAGGAGCCGACGACTTCATCAACTGCCCGATGTTGTTGCCCACTTTATAGGGCAGAAAGTCGAAGTACGGCAAGTGCCCGAGGGCCCGCACCCCTATGCCAATAGCCACCGCCGACGCCACGGTGATATACATCACGCCGAGCTGCCCCTTGGCAAACACCCGGCGCAAATACCGCTGGTTCGTGAACACCACGGCCCAGAGGCCCAGCAAAAACAGGTCTTTGAAGAACGAGGTCCAGGGAGTGAGCTTGATGAAGTCGCCGAAGCAACCGCAGTCTGTGACTTTGTTGAAAGCAGCGGAATAAAAGGTCAGGAAACCGAAGAACACCAGTAGCACCAACAGCACCCAGAGGGTTTTGCGCAGCATCCAACGCAGTAGCAGCGCTACACCCAGCACCACTTCCAACGAACTGAGCACGATGCTCATGGTGCGCGAGAAGCCTTTGAACACTAAAAAGAAGCTGCCAAAATCCTCGGCAAACACCTCGAAATATTCTTCCAACTTGAGGGCCGTGCCCACCGGATCGTTCAGCTTCACCAGGCCCGAGAAGATGAATATCACGCCCAGCAGCAGCCAGCAGATTCGGGTAATTTGTTTCATATAGGTAGTGCGTAGTATGGAGTGCCTAGCGTTTAAGCTACTAATCGTGCTGCTTCCGGAACACAGATTGCTCCTACGTAATTCTAGGCTGTGCAAGTTACTCAGCGAAACAGCACATTTCGATGCAACGCAAGAGTCTGTTTAGCAACAACAAGCAACCGTTGTCTGACGCGGGCAAAATCTGAGTGCAGTAGCAAAATGGCGTGAATCAGATTCCGCTCGCGCCGGAACAACTAGCTGCTAGGATGCTGCGAAGCCTTTCTTAATCAACACAAATACGGCGTAGTTCAGCATGTCGCGGTAGTTGGCTTCCACCCCTTCCGACACCTGCGTGCGACCCGCTAGGTCCTCAATCTGCTTGGTCCGGTGCAGCTTCATCAAGATGATGTCGGTGATGCTTTCAATGCGCATTTGGCGCCAGGCTTCGCCGTAGTCGTGGTTTTTGGCGAACAGCAAGCGGCGGTTCTCGGCAGTTTCTTGGTCGTAGGCCTCGGCCACCGCAGCGGGGTCCAGGTCGAGGGGGGCGTTGGGCGGCAGGCGCAGCTGCATCAGCGCAATCACGCAGTAATTGATGATGGCCACAAACTCGCCGTTCACGTCGTCGGCTACTAGCTGGGTGCCCTTTTCCTGAATGCTCCGGATGCGCTGCGCTTTGATATAAATCTGGTCGGTGATGCTGGGCAGGCGCATGATGCGCCAGGCCGTACCGTAGTCGTGGGTTTTGGCCAAAAACAGCGTCCGGCACTGCTCTATTATCTGGTCGTACTCGAGTTGGGTTTGATTCTCCAAGTTTTTACGCCTATTTTGTTGGTTGACGTTGAACACGTCAGTAGCAAGAACGTCATCCCCCTCTGGCGTCCCGCGGAAAGGAACTCCTTGGAGTTGTTGAAGTCGTTGGAGCTGTTCTGATTTATCTGCCCTCACCACCCGAAACCCATGCTCCAGGCCCCGAAAGATACGTGTTTTCCGGCCGCACAAACCTTGTGCTGCCCGGGCGGGCGGGTGCTCGATATTAGCTGGCCACGGGTGATGGGCATCCTCAACCTCACCCCCGACTCGTTCTTTGCCGGTAGCCGCATTCAAGCCGAAGACGACCTACTCCGTCGCGCCGAAACTATGCTAGCGGCCGGTGCTGCCATCCTCGATTTGGGTGGCTACTCTTCCCGGCCCGGTGCCGAACACATCAGCGAAGACGAAGAAAAGCGCCGCCTGTTGCCGGCTGTGGCAGCGGTGCGCCGCGCTTTTCCCGAGGCCTTTCTGTCCGTTGATACGTTCCGGGCAGCTGTAGCAACGGAAGCCGTAGCAGCGGGCGCCGACATTCTCAACGACATCAGCGGCGGTACCCTCGACGCTGATATGCTGCCTACCGCCGGCCGCTTGGGCGTGCCCTACATCTTGATGCACCTGCGCGGCACGCCGCAAACCATGACGCAGCACACCCACTACGAGGGAGATATTGTGCTAGAGCTGGTTCGTTACTTCCGCGACAAGCTGGCCGAGCTCCGCCAGCACGGCGTGAAGGATGTGGTGCTGGACCCAGGCTTCGGCTTCGCCAAAACGCCGGCCCAGAGCCAGGAACTGCTACGCCGGCTCCCCGAGCTGGCCGTGTTGGGCCTGCCCATTTTAGCGGGCCTTTCCCGCAAAAGCATGGTGTATAAGCCGTTGGGCCTCACCCCCGATGCAGCCCTCACCGGTACGGTTGCCGTCAATGCCCTGGCCGTGCTCAACGGGGCCCGCCTCCTGCGCGTACACGATGTAGCCGAAGCCGTTCAAACTATTCAGCTCGTTTCTCCCACCTTCCCGCCCACCTCTCCGTGATTGGTTCTTTCAGCATCGGCTTCCTGCGCATCGGCTGGATAGACGTCATCGACGTGCTGTTGGTCACGGTGCTGTTCTATCAGCTCTACAAGCTGCTGACGGGAAGTGTTGCGCTGAAAATTTTCCTGGGCTTTATGTCCATCTACCTGTTTTATCTGGTAGTGAAGGCCGCGGGCATGGAGCTGCTAACCAGCATTTTGGGGCAGTTTATGAGCGTGGGAGTGCTGGCGGGCATTATCTTGTTTCAGCAAGAAATACGACGCTTTCTGCTGCACATCGGCAAGGCCACGGCCTTCGACCGGATGCGCAACTTTGCTTGGCGCCGCGACAGTTCGGCTTCCGAGCGCATGAACATCACGCCTTTTGTGGAAGCTGCCAAAAGCCTGGCGGGCAAGAGCACCGGCGCCCTCGTGGCCTTCAATCTGGCCTCCGACCTCACGCCTTTTGCCAACTCCGGCGACCTGATTGACGCCACGGTAAGCAAGCGCCTGCTGATGAGCATTTTCAACAAAACCAGCCCCCTCCACGATGGCGCGGTCATCATCAGCCGGGGCCGAATTCAGGCGGCGCGCTGCATTCTGCCCGTTAGTGAAAACCCCGACGTACCGGCTGCGCTAGGCTTGCGCCACCGGGCCGCCATCGGCCTTTCCGAGGTGACAGACGCGGTGGTGCTGGTAGTAAGCGAAGAAACCGGCCAGATTTCTCTGGTTCGGGGCGGGGAAGTGTTCCGCAACTTGGCGCCCGCCGACTTGCGCGCCCGCCTCAACGAGTTCCTGTTTGACGCCTCACCGAAAACCACCGCCACGTCCGCAACCGGCGCAGCCGCTACCGAGGTGGCAGCTTAGGCAGGAGGGGCCGGTTTGCGTGGTTGCACTGCGCACCTACAGGCTACTCGACAGTAGTAATAAGCAGTTATTTAGTGGTACTATTGAAATATATAGGATTACCTATTATATTAGCTTTCATTGTCGTCCTATCCTCTGAACAGGTGACCGTTAGGCCTGTTTGGAACCCGTGCTGTCCTCGTATCCGGTAGCGTAACCGCTGCCTCTCTTTTTCGGCTACGCCTACACCCGTACCGAAACCCGCTCTTCTTGCTGCACCACCGCGACTACCTGCCTCGAGTAGGCTGCCTGCTGCTGGCTCCTGTCTTGCTCTGACCGGAGGGTCGGTTGCCATCCTTTTGCGACTATGCCGCAGCGGGTGGTATCGTACTCGCATTTGCCCCAAGCATGAACTGTGCGGCCTGGGGTGGCGTGTACTCGCGCATCGGTTTTCCAGGTGTTGTTCGGCGCGCTAGTTGCGGCGTGTCTTGCCTCCAATGGCCTGTTGCCCTGTTCGCACGTCAGGGTAGGGCTGCACTTAACGCTTCTTCTCACCCCAGGGCTTACGGCTCCTCAACTCCCTAGCTTTTATGGCCACTTCTACGCTTACTCCACTCGATTTCACTGGTCAGCCCGAGGTGACGGCGGCTCTCCAAAAACTAACCACCTACATCGACTCCAAGAACGGTACATGGCGGGTTTCCGACATCACCGATGAAGCTACGGCGCCAGGTGAACGGCCGCACCAGTACGTGGACCTGGTGATGGAAGGCGGCGGGATGCTGGGCATTGCGCTGGTGGGCTACGTGTACGCCTTAGAGCAAGCTGGCATCCGGTTCTTGCAGCTCGGGGGCACCTCGGCCGGGGCCATCAACGCCATGCTGATGGCCGCCGCGGGGCCTCGGCACGAAACCAGCACCGAATGGCTGATTCAAGAACTGGCCAACCAGAATTTCTACGAGTTTGTGGACGGTGACCAAGATGCCCGCGACTTCACTGCCGACTTGCTGAAACCGACGAAAGTCGAACGTGGCGTCTGGGGTTGGCTGAAGGGTTTCGTTAGCAAAGCCGACCTTATCAGTGACGGGCTGCAAATAGTGGACAATTTGCGCGACGACCAGGGTCTGCACCGCGGCCAGGTGTTCCGCGACTGGCTGGCAAAACTGCTCGATGGCCGGGGTATCCAAACTATTGCCCAGCTCACGGCCCTACGTCAGCAAGTGCCCGCGGGGGGTCTTTGCCGCCTCGACGAAAACGGCCGCTCGCAGCCCTACGAGTCGGCAGTGCTGCAGCGGGTGGCCATTGTGGCGGCCGACATTACCACCCAAACCAAGGTGATATTCCCGGAAATGGCTTCGCTTTATTGGAAGAACTGGGCGCAGGTACACCCCGCCGAACTGGTTCGAGCCTCTATGTCGGTGCCGCTGTTTTTTCAACCTTACCGCCTGGGGCCGCTACCTGGCTTTGGGGAGCCACCAACGCAGGCCCAACAGTACCTCGACGCCTGGAATGCCCTCGGCTACACCGGCCCGATTCCGGAAACGGCGGCCTTCATGGACGGTGGCATCATGTCGAACTTCCCCATCGACTTGTTTCATGACAATACACAGGTGCCGGCTTCGCCTACGTTCGGCGTGAAGCTGGGCGTCGATCGGGCCGCGCTGCGCCCTACCGGCACGCTGCCGCAAGTGCTGGGCGCCATGTTCGACGCGGCCCGCACCCAGTCTGACTTCGACTTCATCAAGCGCAACTCCGACTACCGTCATCTGGTGCACTGCCTGAACGTGGATGGCTTCAACTGGCTGGATTTCAACATGCCTCGCGAAGAAAAGCTGAAGCTGTTTGCGGTGGGCGTGCGCGGGGCCGTGGAGTTCCTAACAAAGTTTGATTGGGCGGGCTACAAGAAGCTACGCAAGGAAAAGGTGCATGTGGTGCACCAAGCCCAGATGCTGGACGCCCAAAAAGACACACCTCACCCCGAGCCCCACGCGGCCGAACTGGAATGGCCGGGCGGCATCCGGCCGAGCTATATGCGGACCGAAGCGCCGGTGGTGGCGCACCAGTAAGCGCACGTTGGCGAGACAATTAGGTACGTGTACGCACAGTAGATAGGCCGCGCGCCCTCCGCAGGTATGCATTCTTTCACTGAACCATTGCGCCGCAACGCCGTGACCATTGGGCTTAGCCTGCTGATGGCCTTGGGCGTCGCGTGGTACGTGCTTGGCTATTTGCCGGCCCGCGAGCAAGACCTGCGCGCCCGCTATTTCCGGGTGGTGAGCCGCATCGGCTGGAACATGCAGGAGAAGATAGGGGCTTTCAGTAAGCGCAGCGAAGCCATGGTGCGCGAGATTCGCTATGAAGTACCGCAAGGCCCCACGGCAGCCCCCGAAACGTATCGGGCGGTGGCGAACCGCTTGGGCCAGAAGTGGCGCCAGGATGGCCTGAACTCTCCGGAATTCGACTCCATCACGCCACTAGCAGCGCAGCCACGCCGCAACGCCTTGCCCGCTATTCACTGGCAGGAAGCCGACCAACGGGTGCGGTTCGTGTACCACTTCGAGGACTCCTTGCGGCTCGCAGTGTCAACTGGTATCCGGGAGTTTGTGCAGGGCTTGCTGCGCCCCGAAACCTTCGAGCACTTCCTGATTCTGGGGCCCAGCAACGACAAGACGGGCTCGAAGAAGCTCGACCAGATTTACTACAGTTCCTTTCCGGCGCCTCTCACCCTCAACCTGGAAACCGAAGCCAAGAAACCCGTGCCGTACTGGCTGCGCGATACCACCGCCATTCAGGCTACCCGCCTCGCCGACCTTACCATTCACGGCCAACCTTACAAGGTATTTGTGCAGCCCGTGCGCCTGGGCACCACTGCTACGTGGCTGCTGTGCGGGGCCGTATCGACGCAGCGCTTCAATGCTCAGCGGCAGGAGCTCCCCGAAAATTTGGTGGAGCTGACCATAGCCACCATCCTGCTGGGTATGCTGGCCTTGCCCTTTCTTAAAATCACGCTTATGGGCGCGCGGGAACGGCTGAGCCGGTCGGATGTGGTGCTGTGCGGCTTGTCGTTGGTGCTGGGCACTTCTTTTCTGTTGCTGCTAAGCCTTTCCACGGTGGCCAAGCATACCATTGAACCGAGCCTGCTTCATACCCAGCTTCGCTCACTGGCCCGGCAAGTAGACCAGACGGTGCACCAGGAGCTGTATACCATTGACCGGATGCTGCGCGAAACCGACCAGGCGCTGGCCAATACCGGCCGGTTACCCGACAGCCTGATTCGTGGCAAACAACTTAGTCTCACCAGCTCGTCGCTCATCCAGAAGATTCATCCCCGAGACGTAGCACCGAATACGCCTTATCGTGGTTCTCGGGAACACCCCTGGCAGAACAACGACCAGATGCTGTGGATAAACGGGGCAGGCAACGGCGTATTGAGCGTGGATAGTGTGCCCGACTCGTTTTTGCCCAACCTGCGGGAGCGGGAATATTTCAAGCGGTGGAAGAAAGACCAGTTGTGGCGACTTGCGCCCGCAACCCCCGACACCGACACCGACACTAGGTTCACGCTGGAATCGGTGGTTACCTTCGGCCGCAGCGGCGACAAGGTGGCCGTTTATGCCCGCCCTAGTGAAGTGCGCTTCCCAAGCCAGGCGGGAGCCGGCAGTGAAAAGGCAGAAGGGCTGCTTGCTATCTACAGTACCCATTTGCGCAGCCTAACCAACCCCATCCTTCCGCCAGGCTACAGCTTTTGCGTGGTGGATGACAACGGGGAAATAAAATTTCACTCCGACTCCCGCTTGAACCTGAGCGAGAATATTCTGGGCGACTGTGAGCCCGGCGACAACCTACGGGCGGCCATGTTCGCCCGCGACACGGCTACGGTGGAGGTGCGCTACCAGGGCCGGGAGTATATGCTGCGGATTCAACCCCTACAAGACTGGCCGCTGTTTCTGGTAACGCTAGTTGATTTGCACCTGGTGCACGACCGGCAGATGCAAACCCTGAGCTTGGCCGCCACCCTACTAGCCGCGTTTAGCTTACTGACTGCCGTATTCCTGGCCTTGTACGTTTTGCTGCTACCGTCGCGCACTACCGTGATGACGAATTCGTACAGCTTACGACGACTATGGCCGCGGGTAGTTCGCACGCCTACCTACATGCAGATAGCTGGGGCGCTGCTGGGCGGCACGGGGCTGCTGTTTGCCGCTAGCTTGTACGTGGGGCCGCTGGTGCAGCTCTTGCTGTTGCCGCTAGTGCCAAGCTACTGCTTCTTGTTTAGCTTCTACAAGCTTCGTCTCCCCACCGACAACCCCGCGTCTGACACGTTAGAGCCCGGCACTTCATTGGGGCCGCTGGCATCTGTGTGGGTGCTGTGGCGGGCCACTGGCGCGGTAGGCCAGGTACGCCGCCTTACCCTGTGGTTTGTGCTCAGCTATAATCTGGCGGCTTGGCACTGGGCTGGTTCCGCTTGGGGGTTTGGCTTGCTGCTCCAGATAGCCCTGGTGGCGCTGATGCTGCTACTTACTTGGGCAGGCCGGCAGCTAGAGGCTTCGCCGCTAGGCAACGTGCCCCGCACTGATTTTGCGGGCAAGCCGACGTACTCTACGGTGGCGCTTAAACGGGCCTACTCCACCATGCTGCTGAGTTGGGTGGTGGTGCTCAGTTTCGTGCCGGCCATCTACTGCTACCACGTGGCCTACCGGGCCGAGCGGGAGCTGCAAATCCGGCATGCGCACATGGCGCTGGCCTACGCCGTGCAGCGAGATGCGCAGCAGGCAGTGGCGTACACCCCTTTCTTCTTCGACACCCAATCCGGCCCACCTCGTTCGGCCCCAGCTTCCTTCAACAAAGCCGAGAACAACTACCGGGAGCTGGTCACGTGGCTGCACCCGAGCTTCGATACGCTGGGGCGCAGCACGCAGCGGGTATTGCCACGCGAAAACGCCCGCTTTTCGGATTGGACGGTTGCTTCTTCCTGGAATACCACCACGCAGCTCCAATCGAAGGTGCCACTCCCGGGAGCGGCGCAGCACTTCGTGTCCGACGTGAGGGACCGGCACTGGGGCGGCCATTGGTATTTGCCTACCGACCTCTTGAAAGGGCAGTCTTTCACCATCGCCGATTGGGGAGAATGGTTCCGCTTGGTTGTTGGCCTGGTCCTGCTGCTTGTCGGCTTGTACCAACTCTTGCACCTGCTGGCCCGCCGGGTATTCAACCTGGATATGCTGGATATCAGAACCTTGGTATGCCCCGCCACGCTACGCCTCCCCGACTCTACAGTACCCCGCCGCGAGTACCGGCTATGCGCCACCGAAAGCACGTACCCCGTTCCCGAAGCCTTCCAGGCCACCACCCTGCACCTAGACTGCCGGAAGCTGCTGCTGTCCAACAACATTCCAAAGCTTATTTCAAAGGAATGGCAGACGCAGATGGAGCTTGAAGAATACAAGACTGTGGCGCTCGACTACTTCGACGACCAACCGCACGACCCTAACCTGACGCAGCTAAAAATCAACGCTCTGGCGTATCTGCAACAGTTTTCCACCCTGAACATCGTCATTGCTTCGCGAGTGCACCCCGTGGTATTCGCCGACTGCGGCCACACGCGCGACAAATGCACCGACCAAGTCAACCACAAAATCATCTGGCACACCGGCGACGTGCTGCTGGATGCACTGGCCGATTTCGAGATGCTATATGCGCCTATGGTACGCACACCGGCGCTCCAGCCCTATGCGTACTGGGACAACATGCCCAAGGAAAGGGCGCTGTTTCAAGAAAAGCTGAAAGCAACTGACCCAACCGGCAAGCTGCCCAGAACCGGCCTGGTACACCTGCGCTGGTTTATAAAAGTGGAGTGTTCCGCGTTGCCTTTTCTGAGCCAGCCCCTGGAAAACGAGTTAGAACAACTCCTGCTTTCCAACTTCCGGCGGGGGGAGCTGCTACGCGAAGACGATATTGTGCTCAGTATTCAGCAACGGGCGCAGCTGCAGTTCCGCCAGCTCTGGGATACCCTTACCCCTCATGAGCACTACGTCCTCTACGACGTAGCCCAGGACGGCCTAGTCAACAGCCGCGACGCGCAGGTACTCAACGGCTTGCTACAGAAAGGCCTTTTGGTGTACAATCAGGTGGGGTTGCGGCTCGTCAATGAAAGCTTCCGCCATTTCATTCTCAACGGGCTGCCTCCTCAACAGGCGTTGCGCATCGAGCGCGAAGCCTCCGAGGAAGCCGAGCGAGACGGAACCTGGGCCCGGCGCAGCCTGCCCATATTCCTGGCCTTATCTGCGGCGGCCTTGTTCATCTTCGTTACGCAACGCAGTGTGCTGAACGAAGCCCAGACCTTCCTCACCGCGCTTACTGCCACGCTGCCATTGCTCTACCGTTTCGTTAGTCTCACCCCGTTTGGCTCCGGCGCTACAGCAGCTAAGCCCGCTGCGGCCTAGCAGAGCAGGCCGCAGCGGGCTTAGAATCTATCGGGGTAGAGCCCAACTTGCGTTCCGACCTAGGGAGTGTTTGTCACCACTTGGCCGGCTTCGGACTTAGCGGCCGAGCGGTCCTTGAGCGTACCGAGCTCCTGCCCTACTTCCAGGAAAGCGTTGATGGCCTTGTCGAGGTGCTCGCGGGTGTGGGCGGCGCTGAGTTGCACCCGAATGCGGGCCTGGCCCTGCGGCACCACGGGGTAATAGAAACCCACTACATAGATGCCTTTTTCCAGCATTTTGGCCGCAAACTCCTGGCTGAGTTTGGCGTCGTAGAGCATAACGGGCACAATGGGGTGCTCACCGGGCTTGATGTCGAAGCCAGCTTCCGTCATTTTCTGGCGGAAGTACTTGGTGTTTTCCTCTAACTGGTCGCGCAGGGCAGTGCTTTCTGTCAGCAGTTCCAGTACCCGCAACGAGGCGCCTACAATGGCGGGGGCCAGCGTATTGGAAAACAAATAAGGCCGACTACGCTGCCGCAGCATCTCGATAATTTCTTTACGGCCCGAGGTGAAGCCGCCCATGGCTCCGCCCAGCGCCTTCCCGAGCGTACCCGTGATGATGTCGACGCGGCCGAGCACGTTGCGATACTCGTGGGTGCCCCGGCCGGTTTTGCCCAGGAAGCCCATCGAGTGGCATTCGTCTATCATCACCAGGGCCTGATACTGCTCGGCCAGGTCACAGATTTTGTCGAGCTGCGCGATGGTGCCATCCATGCTGAACGAGCCGTCCGTGACGATAATGCGGTGGCGGGTGCCTTTGGCTTGCGCGTCCTGAAGTTGCTTTTCCAGGTCGGCCATGTCGTTGTGGGCGTAGCGGTAGCGCTGGGCTTTGCAGAGCCGCACTCCGTCAATGATGCTGGCATGGTTAAGCGAGTCGGAAATAATAGCGTCCTGCTCATTGAACAGCGGCTCGAATACGCCCCCGTTGGCATCGAAGGCAGCGGCATAGAGGATGGTATCTTCGGTGCCCAGGAACTCGGCCAGCTTCTGCTCTAGCTGCTTATGGATATCCTGCGTGCCGCAAATGAAGCGCACCGACGACATGCCGTAGCCGTGGGTGTCAATGGCTTCTTTGGCCGCCTTGATTACTTCGGGGTGCGAGGAAAGGCCCAGGTAGTTGTTGGCGCAGAAGTTCAGCACTTCGCCGCCCTCCTGGGTTGTAATTTCCGCACCTTGCGGCGAGGTAATCACACGCTCCTTTTTGTAAAGACCATTGTCTTTGATATCCTGAAGCTGCTTTTCGAGGTCGGGCTGGAGGGTAGTATACATGGGAAGAATGGGTAGGTAGGTGAACTATACCGGCTCAGCGAGCCGAGAAGAAGATGTGCCCAGTGCGCTGGCGTTGAGTGAGGTGGGAATAAGCGGGTTGATCCACTTATATACTGTGGCTTGCGGGGTTTGCGGAAATACCTCTAGCACCCGGAAGTAGTCTATTAATAAGGAAGTGATAACTATAGTTTGGCCGTTGTGCATTTTCAGCGCCAGATAGTCATAATCCTTCCACAAAGACTTGTAGTTTTTAGGGGTGTAGTGGGTAATCTGTTTGATATCCGAGGCGGTAACAACCCAGGTTTCATTGAAATTATGGTATTCCAGCCACTGCTCTTCCGGATAGAGCCACAACACGGCATCTTGTTCGTGGCGCCGATACCCAGCGTGCAGGTATACGGTAATGGCTGGCAAGCAGAAGAAGAACCCGATTCCAAGCAGTAGCAGCAGAATCTCAAGGCTAAAACCTGTGTCTTTTCTTACCCATACTTTGTGCCCTAGCTCCAACGACAGGGCTAAGCCCATCAAGACAAAAGGAATACTGGCCCCTAGTGCCACCACTTCGTGTATCCCCCGCTTCCGAACAAGTGGTGTTCCAGCTGAGCTTCGGGGTTTATTGAGCCCCCATATAGATAGCGGAAGCAGGAGCAGCAGCCAGACTAGCGCCCCCAGAAAAAGCAGAGAAACAAAATCGGATATCACCACAGAATCTGTTTGGGGCGCGGACGGGGTGGTACTAGGATTTAGCGCTACCCTGCCCCTGGTGTATTATATCTTGGTTGAGAGCATTAAACAAAGATAACCATCCCGGCCAGTTATCTTTGTGGCCCCCATCCCCAAAACTGCCCGCATGGAAAATACCCCCCGCCCTGCCACCTCCCACCCCGACACTATTCTGGTAATAGGAGCCGGAGGACAACTTGGCTTGGAGCTAACCCAGGAGCTACGCCAGCTATATGGCGCCACCAACGTGGTAGCAGCCGATGTGCGGGCTCCCCAACACGAGGAAGTGCAGCAAGCGGGCCCCTTCGAACTACTGGATGTGCTCGACAAGCCCCGGCTGGAAGAAGTGATTCGCCATTACAAGCCCAAGCAAGTCTACCACTTGGCAGCTCTGCTATCGGCCACGGCCGAGAAGAACCCGAAATTCGGGTGGCAGCTAAACATGGACGGCCTATTCAACGTGCTGGACGCTTCCATCGACTTGGGCGTGAAGCAAGTGTATTGGCCTTCCTCTATTGCCGTATTCGGCCCCGATACGCCTCGCCAAAATACGCCCCAGCTAACGGTGATGAACCCAAACACGGTGTATGGCATCAGCAAGCTAGCCGGTGAGCAGTGGTGCGAGTGGTACTTCCGCAAGCACGGCCTCGATGTACGCAGCTTGCGCTACCCCGGCCTGATTGGCTACAAGAGCCTGCCCGGCGGCGGCACCACCGACTACGCTGTGGACATCTACCACAAAGCCGTGGCCGGCCAGTCCTATGAGTGCTTCCTGAAGGCGGACACCTACCTGCCGATGATGTACATGCCCGACGCGCTGAAGGCTACCCTGGATTTGATGCACGCGCCAGCTGAAAAACTTACGGTGCGCTCCAGCTACAACCTAGGCGCCATGAGCTTCTCGCCCGCAGAAATTACCGCCAGCATTCAGCGCTATTACCCCGATTTCCATACCACGTACCAGCCCGATTCACGCCAGCAGATTGCCGATTCCTGGCCCGCCAGCATCGACGACACCCAAGCCCGCCTCGATTGGAGCTGGCAACCGGAATTTAGTTTGGATAGAATGACGGATGATATGCTGCTGCACCTGCGCCAGCTGATAGCCGAGCCTGCGCACGCAGGATAAACCCTAGCTAGCGTTGTATCCTATATAAGCCCTGCCCTAACCGGCGGGGCTTTCTATTTCCCGGTCAGGTGCGCTTTCTGCCAACCTCCGCGTTTCGGCTACGTTTCTGTTTCGGAACCCGGACTCGACCTCATGATTGTAAATTACACGGCGGAAGGCTGGCAGATCATCTATCAGCAAGCGCACGGCCAGCTGGCGGCCCAACTAGCGTGGCACTGGAAGCCCTTCGGTCCCTCCGACCGGTGGGTGAATACGATTTCCGCCATAGCCCAGCACGACGACGAGCAACAAAACTGGGATGGGCACTATGGCCTGACCCCGGCCGGTGCGCCCGCCAACTTCACCATGAAAGAGTTTTCCTTGGAGCAAGCACAAGGTGTACTGCACGCCGCCCGCTTTCAGGGCCGGTGGCGCAGCTTGCTTACCAGCATGCATATGAGCAAGCTCTACGAAAGCATGCGGGGTGAAAACACGACTATAGGCCCCTTTCTAGACGAGCAGCAAGCGAACCAAAAACGCTGGCTGAAAGAGCTACACCTCAAACAAGCGGAAGCCCAACAAGCCTACGACCTCATGCACTGGTGCGACCGGCTCAGCTTGATTTTGTGCCGCCACGAGCTACCCGAAATGGGCCGCGCGCTGGAAATCTACACCGGTGCAGATGGCAAGCGCTACGACGTGCTGCGCCCCACCGAGGAGGGCCCCATTACGGTGCAGCCGTGGCCGTTTCACTCCAAGCAGTTCACCGTGAGCGTGGAAGCCAACTTGTTGAGCCAGCTGCAATTCAAAGACGACGCTGAATTAGCCGCCGCTTTGCGGGCAGCGCCCATCACTACCCTTATCTGGGAGTTCAAACAGTAACTGTTCTTTTGAACAGAAAAAGGAGTCCGGGGGAAGAAAGCGAAACGTTTCTTTCCCCGGACTCCTTTCTTACTCGAGCGAGACGATAATTATAATTTCGTTACTGGGGTTTTGCTGTCCATGACACCAGCGGGCACTTCATTGCTGGCGTACACGTGGTCGAGGCGGCGGCCATCCTTGCCATCGGTGCGGTCGGTGGCGAGCTTGAGGGGCCCGTACTGCTTGTACTCCGACCAGCGCCGGCGGAAAGCAGGCTGTGCATCCGTGGCTTTGGGGTAGAAGGCCCACTCTTCCACCAGCTTCGTCTTAGGGTTCACCAGCACTTCGTACTTGTTGTCGGGCGTGACGCCCACATTTTTGAAGGTCATGTTCAGCACTTCAGCTGGCGTGGTGCCATCCATGAGTTTGCCGGCACCTTTGTAGGTGAGCGTAACGCCCGAGTCCTTCAGTTTGAACGGCATCAGGAGCCACCACGAGTTGTTCACCCAAATGGGGTACATCTTGTCGAGCAGCTTTTTACCTTCTTCGGTGCTCGATATGTCCTTGCCGTTGCTATACACCTGCCCTTGCTTGCTGGTGAGGTTGTAGTTGGCCACCAAGCTGTCTTTCTGCCAGTGAAAGTCGCCGGTCTTTTTGTCCCAGAGCTGATACGAACCGTCGAGGAAATCCCAGCCCAATAGGCGGGTTTGCTGCCACGCCGAGTAGCCTCCCATTTCACGCATCACCTCGTCGGCCAGGGCCAAGGCTTGAGCGTCGGAGCTGGCTTTGTCGAAGCCTTCGGCGGCCGGATAAGAAGCCGTACTATCGGCGCTGGGCGTTTCTGCTGTAGCAACAGGAGTTTTCTCGGGAGTGGAGCTGCAGGCCACGAGGGCACTTGCCAATACGGCCGGCCACAGAGCAGCTAGGCGACGTGTGAAAGGAAGAACGTTCATAGACTAAAACAAAGAAAAAATATGCTCTTGTCCTATTCATGAGAACAGTTAACCGGCGTAGCCAACCAGCTTTTGCCTTGCGGCTCCCAACGCCACGCCCTTATGACCGTACTAGCTGAAGTGCCTTCCTTCGATTACTCTGCTTTATGGCTACTCACTACCGCTTCTCCGACATCCTCAACACGCTCAAGACAACGGCCAGCGAGTTCATATCCAACAATTCGTTTCGCCACGCCGCTGCCCTTTCCTACTACACCATTTTCTCATTGCCGCCGCTGCTGATTATTGTCATTACGGCGGCTAGCTCCGTGTATGGGGCCGAGGCCGTGACCGGGCAAGTATACGGTCAGATGAAAGGGCTACTAGGAGCCGATTCCGCTAAGTTTCTGCAAGACTCTATTGCCGAATTCACCAAGCAGCAAAAGAGCGGCGTAGCTGCTATAATCGGTATCGGTACACTAATTTTTGCGGCTACCACCTTCTTCGTGACGCTGCAGGAAAGCATCAACGACATCTGGAACTTGAAAGTGAAGCCGCGCAATGGTATCTGGCAGTTCGTCCGTGACCGGCTTTTGTCCTTCGGTCTTATTCTGAGTGTGGCTCTGCTGCTACTCATTTCATTTGTAATCAGCGCAGTACTAAGCGTGTTCACGGGTTATTTGCAACAATTACTGCCGGAAGTTACCGTCGTTATCATTCGCCTCGTCGATTTCGCATTGTCCTTGTTCATTACCTCGCTGCTGTTTGCCTTGATTTACCGCTTTCTGCCCGATGCCATTATTCGCTGGCGCGATGTGGGTATTGGAGCTTTTATCACGGCACTGCTATTCTTGATTGGCAAATACCTGATTGCGTTCTATATCGCCGAATCTGATCCGGGTTCAGCTTTCGGAGCAGCAGGCTCGGCTATTGTGCTATTGCTGTGGGTGAACTACTCGTCGCTGATTATTTTCTTCGGAGCCGAGTTTACGCAAGAGTTTGCTGATGCTTTTGGGCAGAAAGTGCAACCCAAGGCCCACGCCGTCCGCATCGAAACTCGTGAAGTGCCCGAAGGCGAATCCAACGAGGAAATTGCCACGGGCCGCCCTCGCGCTGTGGGCCGCTGGAAAGACTAACAGCAGCCCTTGGAAAGTCAGATTTGAAGTGCGTTTGTGTCCACTGTTTTGTGTGCATAGGCATTCTTTAGATGAGGATCTGACTTTTATTCGAGTGGTTTAGAAGTCTGAAGTTGAGTGTTTTTTTTGCGAGCTTTTCACTGAGTATATGCCGGAAATGGTAGGTTTGCCTATCCACTTATTTGGTATATACTATGTTCTATAAAGCGAAGCTGGCGCTGACATTTTTAGTCTGCTTAACAAGTGTTGTGGCGCACGCGCAACAACGGAATGCCAATGTATTGATTGTACATCCCGCCGTGGGCGAGACAATCAATAAGCAGGAAAAAATAACATACGGCTTATTCCCTTATTACTCGGCTGACAAGTTTCAGGAAGCTCGTTTTCTTCGTTTCCTGGCAGCTGATAGCGCTCGAAGCACGATTACGTTGCAAACCACTTTCCGCAATGGCAAAGAACGGTCACAGCCTTTCACTGAGCGGGAGTTTGAAGATGTACGCAATCAAATTGAGCGCAACAAGATGCTTGCTGACTCTTTGGGTCAGACCTACTTTGTTGAACTCATAGCAGGCAGTTCCTTCACTGGTGTGCTAGTAGCTCAACGAGAAACCGAACTAGAGTTTACGATTACGGATCTAGGCCGTATCACCATCCAAAAAGCAAATATTCGTCAGCTTGTGCCACTTACCCCTGCTCAGGCCCAGCGGGGCTGGGAGCCAGTAGGCAACGGTACGCGTATGTTCTTCGCACCTACTGCCCGAAATCTGCGCAAAGGCGAAGGGTACGTGCAAAATATTGATATTATCTTTTTTGGCGCTAACTACGGTATCACCGACAACTTTTCACTCGGTGTACTATTTCCGCTCGTTCCGGGTCTTGGTGGAGTCCTGGCCATCACGCCCAAGGTGAGTGCGCCAGTGAGCGAGAAATTCAGTGTAGGAGCTGGTGTTCTCTATGGTCGTGCTTTTGGCTTTGGTGGTAGTAGCGGCGCCGGAATTGGATACGGCGTAGCAACATATGGTGGTGCTGACCACAACGCTACGCTGGGTTTAGGATATGTTTTTGTTGATGGAGAAAATGAAAGCACGCCGGTAGTAGTCGTAGGCGGTGCTACACGTGTGTCACGCCGTTTTTCTATACTCAACGAAACGTATATTACCAATGAAGGCTTTTTCGGCTTGGTTGGTGGACGTATTGCAGCTACTCGCCTCAGTGGTAGTCTCGGGTTCTTGTATGGAAGCTATATAGGAGGCATTTATCCAGCCTATGTGGAAGTGGCTTACCGCTTTGGCAAAACGAAGTAGCACTCTGCAATAACACGTAAAGAAAAGGCCCTCTCAGCGCGTGCTGAAGGGGCCTTTTCTGTTTGAAAAGTAAAGGAAATAGAGCTAGGCAGTAGGCAGCATCCTGGGTTGATGGGTGCTTACAATCTTCTGAACAGCCTGCTGTACCTCAGCAACGGTGATGGACAGGATACACTTCTTTTGTTGCACGATGCAGGTTTCCAGACCACAGCCCGCGCACTCCACTCTGTGGTAGATAATCTGGTTGTTCGCTCCCCGCGGATACCACTGGCGCGGCAGGTTGCGGGCCGCAAATATGCCTACGCACGGGGTATCGACACAGGCCGCTAAGTGGATAGGTCCACTGTCGTGCCCAATGAACAGGCTAGCCTGCTGCAACACGGCCGCCGATTCACGGGGCGACATTTTGCCGCACAGGTTGCGGCCTACGCCACCCCACGCTTGGAGCAGGGTATCGGAAAAGGCGGCTTCCTCGGCGGCTCCCAGCGTCACGAGCTGCCAGCCGGGTAGCGTGGTTCTGAGCTGCTGCATCAGGGCTATCCAGTTCTCGTTGCCCCAGTTGTTGGCCTGCAGCTTGGTCCCGATGCTGATAGCCAGCATCGGACTGTGCGGCGAAAAATCTGCCAGGGCTTCTGCGGCCACGTTGCGCTCGGCCACCGTCAGGCGCATGTCCCAGTAGTGCGAGTCATCGAGCGCCACGGGGCCAAGCTCCTCGAGCCGGCGGGCTAGCTTCAACGCCTCCCACTCCTGCTCGCCCGTTACGGGGTCCGTCACGCCAAAATCCTCGGGCGTGCTTGGAAACCCAATCAGCCGCTTGGCACCGGCGGCCCGGAAGAACAACTGGTCGCGCAGCACCGACTTTTTGGTGCGAGCCGCCGTCAGGTTCACTACGGTGTCGATGTGCAAAGCCCTGATTTTCTGGATCAAGGATAATAGCACCAGCGGATTGCGCGTCCCGACGGGGTAGGCCAGCACCCGATCAAAAAAGTATTCGTTACCTAATACGGCCTGCAGCGGCGCCGCTTTGGCCATGATTGGCTGGTTGGTCAGTAAGGTAATGTTGGCATCTGGAAAGGAATCCCGGACCTTATGAAAACAAGGCAATGCCATCACCGTATCGCCTAAGCTACCAAGCCTGTAGATTAGGACGTTCTCCTTGGATGAACTCAAAGTAGTTGCTTTACAAGTAGGTTGGAACGGAGCGAATCGCTCTTAGGCAAGCTTCTCCACTTCGGGGGCTTGGGTTAGCCACCGCGTAAGCTCATCCAGCACAATCGGCACAGTACCCATGTGCGAAACCACGCACCCAGCCGCCGCATTGGCCAGGCGAGCTGCCTGAGAAGGCGATGCATTAACGGCCAGCGCAGCCGTTAGCGTGGCTATTACGGTATCGCCGGCACCCGACACGTCATACACTTCCCGCGCTACGGTGGGCAGGTGCTCGATAATCTTGCCTTCGTTGCAAATGGCCATTCCTCGGGCTCCAAGCGTGAGGATGAGCAGCTGCGGGTCGTAGGTTTCGTGGATGTGGCGGCAAATATCGGCCAACGGGTAGTTCTCGGTGTGCCGGGGCTCGGTAAGGCCAGCCAGCTCGAACGCCTCGGATAGGTTGGGCGTTAGCAAGCCCACGCCGCGGAAAGCAAGCCGGCGGGAAGGCTTGGGGTCGAGGGCAATAAGCAGGTCGGGCCGGCGCTCAGCTTCTTGCAGGAGCCGCTCTACCAATGACTGCGTAACCACGCCTTTGGCATAGTCGGATATGATGACAGCATCCACGTTGGCCAGGGCAGCATCAAGCATCAGCTCGAAATCGGGAGCGGCATCGATGCAGTAGCGCTCCGGAGAGGCTTCTCGGTCGATGCGGCACAGCTGCTGACTGCGCACGATAACGCGGGTTTTGATGATGGTGGGAGCCTCGGAAAACTGGCGCGGACGAATTAACTCCACGCCGCTCTGGGTTAGAATCTGTTGTAGCCGAAGGCCAGCCTCATCTGGCGAGTAGTGCCCCAGGATAGAGGTCTGCACCCCCAGGTTAGCTAGGTTAAGGGCCACGTTGGCGGCACCACCGGCGGTGTAGGTATCACGCGTTGCATTCACCACGGGCACGGGCGCTTCCGGAGATATACGGTGTATATCTCCCCAAACGTAATGATCGAGCATTACATCACCGATTACCAGTACTCGGGCTTCACTGAGTTTTTCGAGTAGCGAGGGCAGGGATTCAATCATAACGTCTTCTTGGTTTTGGTCAACTGTACAGCTTAAAGCTTACTTCTCTCCGTAAAAGTACGGGTGCTATTTTTAATTATTAATATAATAGGTAAGACTCTGGCAATATCGGCGCTGGCAATCAGCTTTTCTCACCACGTATTCTTTCCTAGTTCAGGCCAATAGGCTGGTGGTGTTTTGTAGGTTTCGGCACACAAAAGTTTTGTCGAATATGGGCTCTAGCGAGTAGTATAGCTACTAGTTGCAGGGAAATATATGACTATTAACCTGCAGATAACGGCGTAATAATGCATCTTGTCCCTTTATAGTCTCATCTTTGCACCGCACTTTTCACTTCCTGCTCTTATTTCATGGCTGTACAGCTCACTGACCTTATCCAAGCCGAACTGCGGCAAGCTCACACTGTATTAGAACAGTTTATTGCTGATCCGGCCACTGCGCAAGTGGTGGAAAAAGCAGCCCGCACCATCGCAACTAGCTTGCAGCAAGGCGGCAAAATCCTTAGCTGCGGCAACGGGGGCAGCCTCTGCGACGCGCAGCATTTTGCCGAAGAGCTTAGTGGCCGCTACCGCCAAGACCGCCAACCACTGGCCGCCATTGCCCTAACCGAAGCTTCGCATATGAGCTGCGTAGCCAATGACTACGGGTTTGAGTTTGTTTTCAGCCGTTTCGTGCAAGCCTTGGGCCGCCCTGGCGATGTGCTTTTGGCTATCAGCACTAGCGGCAATTCGCCGAACATTTTGCGTGCTGTAGAGGCTGCCAAGGCCGCTGGCATGCAGGTAATTAGCTTAACTGGCAAAGACGGTGGTGCTCTTGCCTCCCTGAGCGACGTGGAAATTCGGGCCCCGCACCAAGGCTTTGCCGACCGCATTCAGGAGATACACATCAAAGTGATTCACATCCTCATTTTGCTCGTTGAAGAGTTGGTAGTAAAGCAAACAGCCTAACCTGCCCGCTACTGGCTTGCATCAGTAACTACTTATCAGAACACAACAGAAAGCTCTTTCGGCCTCGGCTGAAAGAGCTTTCTGTTTGTGTGCAGCCTGCATAGCGTTTAGTAGTCGGGAAGTGCCTAAAGGTGGCATCGTGCCATGAGCTTTTGCCGAGAAACGAACCTTCAACCAACCAATAGCCAACGTGCCTACACTCTGTTGTAGCTCTTGTTAAGTTTTTGCTATTTCTTCCTGCTTACATGTAATCGACCGGTAACTACACCTGAAGTATCTATTTCCTATACCACTATTGTTATGCAACGCTTGCTTTTCTTGGCTTACTGTGGCCTACTATTATCGGGTGTAGCCAGCGCTCAGCAGTCCACTAAGTCTGGTATACGCCCGTTGGTTGTTAGTCCGGTGGTGGGAGAAGTCATCGATGGGCAGGAGAAAGCCACTTATGGCTTGTTCGTCTATTACCCTGCCGACAACTTTGTGGAAGCCCGCTTTGAACAGAGCCTAGCTCCCGACAGCGCCATTCGGTTGCGCACGGTGCTCCGCGACGGCCGCACCGTCGTGCGTGCCTTCACATTATCGGAGCTAGCTGCTGTGCGTCAAACGATTGAAGCGCGCCAGCAAGAACTAGGTAGCCAGCGCCCCACTATAACTCGCAAACTTGTTGAAACCAGCAAGCCCGTCGTGCCACGCTCTGCTCGCTGGATTGGGGTAGTGCTGAAATCGGGTGCTGAATTAGAAGGCGAGTTGCTGGCCCGTTACCGCACGCAGTTGGAATTTCTTACCCTTGATTCTGGGCTGGTAATAGTAGAACGAGCCGACATTGCGCGTCTCGAACCTCTACCCCGACCAGCACGGCCACTACCCGGTTCGACGTCGGCAACGGTCATCGGCTGTTTCTGGTGCCTACCGCCCGCAACCTTCGCCGCGGCGAAGGCTACGTGCAGCAAACCGACGGCATTCTGTTGGGCGTCAGCTACGGCATCACCGACTACTTTTCTATGGGGGCGCTGTTTTCGGTGTATCCCGCGCTACCAGTCCGTTCCCAATTTTTGCTTCTCACCCCCAAATTCTCGACCAGCCTCAGCGAGAAATGGCACGTAGGGGGAGGCGTGCTATACACGCGCATTCCTAAGCTGGACGAGGAATTTCAGGCAATCAACACGGGTATCGGTTATGGCGTCGCAACGTACGGCTCCGCCGACAACAACGTGAGTGCGGGGCTAGGCTATGGCATCGGGAAGGCGGGAATAGACAAAACGCCTGTGTTGCACTACGGCGCGCAGAAGCGGATCAGCCGGGGCTGGTCGTTGGTTATCGAGAACTTCCTGCTTATCAACGATGACCCCGGGACGCTTGGGTTGTTTGGAGCCCGATACACCACGCGCCGCTTTGGCTTGGGACTAGGCGGCATCTACGCCTTGCCTTTTGGTGCCACCGAGGATGCTTTCGTAGTTGGACCTGTCTATCTAGACTTTGTACTTCGCTTCGGTAAAGGCAGCCGCTATACAAGCAGAAGGTCCGCTCCTGAGTAGGAACGGACCTTCTGCTTGTTTGAAAATACAGCTTATGCGGCTTCAGACTTTTCTTTCACGGCTAGTTGCCCGCAGGCGGCATCGATGTCCTTACCGCGGCTGCGGCGCAGGTTGGTTTGCACGCCTCGGTCGGCGAGGTACTTCAGGAACGCCATCAGTTTCGCCTCACCCGTATTGCGGTAGTCGGCATTTTCGATGGGGTTATACTCAATCAGGTTCACCTTGCACGGCAGCCACTTGGAAATTTGGAGCAGCTCTTCAGCGTCCTGCAGTGTGTCGTTGAAGTTCTCGAACACAATGTACTCGTAAGTTACTTTGCGGCCGGTTTTCTGGTGGTAGTACTGCAGGGCTTCTTTCAACGCGGCCAACGAATTGGCTTCGTTGATGGGCATGATTTCGTTGCGCTTGGCATCGTTCGGGGCGTGTAGGCTCAACGCCAGATTAGCCTTCACCTCGTCATCGGCCAGCTTCTTGATCATCTTGGCGATGCCAGCCGTACTCACCGTAATGCGGCGTGGGGCCATGTTCAAGCCGTCGGGGGCGGTGATACGCTCGATGCTTTTCACCACGTTGGCGTAGTTAAGCAACGGCTCGCCCATGCCCATGTACACGATGTTGGTAAGCGGCGTACCGTATTCGGCTTCGCACTGCTCTTTGATGCGCACCACCTGGTCGTAGATTTCGGCGGCGTCAAGGTTGCGCTTGCGGTCCATGTAGCCGGTAGCACAGAACTTGCACGTAAGTGAGCAACCTACCTGCGAGCTGATGCAGGCCGTCATGCGGGTATCGTGCGGAATGAGCACGCCTTCCACCACGTTGCCATCATAGAGCTTAAAGGCCGACTTGATAGTGCCGTCGTTGGAGAGCTGCTTGTTCTGCACCGTCACGCCGTTAATCACGAAGTGCTGGGCCAGGAGCTGGCGGGTAGCCAGCGAAATATTGTTCATCTCCTCGAAGGAGGAGGCCGTATTCTTCCACAGCCATTCGCTTACCTGCTTGGCACGAAACGGTTTTTCGCCGTGCTCTACCATAAAGGTTTTCAGCTCGTCGGGGCTGATTTTGCGGATGTCGCGTTTGGAAACTACTGGCAGGTCAATCATCATAGCTGCAAAGATACAACGAGTGAGGCAGTTGGGTTCCTGGAAATTCAACTTCTGTTAGCGAGTCGGCTCGGCTAGTTTCAAAGTTATATTCACGGCCACTCGGCGACGATTTTGCGTGCCTGGGGTGAAGCGCGGCAGTTTACTGGCTGCCGCAACCAAGGCCCCTTCGCAAGCGTCAGACAGCTTGGGCAAGTTGTTGGAAGTAGGTTGATTGTTGACGCTTACCACGTTTTTGACACTTGCTACGTTGTAAATAACCCCACTGGGCCCAACGGTGAAGCTCACAAACACCGGCGAAGGAGGAGCACACCCAGCCGCCGCGCTGGCACCTCGAAATTCGCGCAGGAAGTCAGCTGTCAGCGCCTTCAGTCCGCCACCCCCGGGGTACACGGGCATACGCTCCACATACTGGTAGACTATAGAGGAATCGGCAGCAATGGGTGGTTTTGCTTGAACACCCGCTTTGGGAGCTTGGGACTGCGCACTTGCCTGCTCTGCTGTCGAAAGAAGTAAAGCGACCAGCAACAACTGACCAAATAACCTGACAAATAGAGACATAGCAGAGGAAACGTTGGGATGGAAGATAACACACTATCGAGAACAAAAGCTCAGACGCTCAACCGCGCCGTTACTTCCTCCGACAAACGCAGCAGCTTCCGCGTATTGTAGTCGAAGCGGAGCATGCCAGTTTTGGCTCTGGCTACTTCACGATTATCTTGGTTTACAACGCTGTACACCACATCGAAGCCGTAGGGGTGCAGGTCGTTGGCGGCCATCTGAATGTGCAGCGTGTCTCCGTAAAAAGCCTCGCCCTTGTACTCGATAGCCACATCGGCCATGATGTAGCCCTGCCCCGTAGCGCGGTCCACTTCCGACTGGCCTACGTGCTGGAGGAACTGCACCCGGGCTTCGTGCAGTATGCCGAGCAGGGAATCGTTGCCGAGGTGGGCGCCGTAGTTGAGGTCGGTGATGCGGACGGGAAGAACAGCCGAGAACAGAAAAGTTTCGGGTAGATTTACTTTGACGCGGGGCATAAGAAGAGCTTCGTTGAAAACCAGGATTGCTAGGCGGCTCTCTGCATACGGACCAACCAGCAAACACGCCGCGCCACCCCCAGCCTCGTACATCTTCCTGCTATTTATTTTTTGCTAGCGCTATTATCGTTTCACCCCCATGATTACTCCCAAAGTAGAAGTCCGCGTCACGGCCGACGGCTCTAGTACGCTGTACGTACCCGAGCTAGACGAGCACTACCACAGCACTCACGGAGCAGTTCAGGAGGCACAACACGTATACCTAGGAGCCGGCCTAGAACCCGTGCTGGCAGGTGCTACCAGCCCGGTGCGCCTATTGGAAATCGGGTTCGGCACCGGACTCAATGCCCTGCTGACGTTGCAGCGCAGTCTGGCCAGCCCCTACCCCATTCGCTACGACACCATCGAGAAGTACCCGTTACCAGCCCCTATCATCGAGGAGCTTGGCGTGGAGCGATACGTACTTAACCCGGAACTGCTCGAGTATCATCAGTTGCTGCACAGCGCCACTTGGGACACCTTAGTGAAACTCACGCCACGGTTTGCGCTCCATAAAATGGCGGGCGCACTGCAAGAAACATCTTTGCCGGCCGACACTTACCATGTCGTTTACTTCGATGCCTTTGCGCCGGAGAAGCAGCCGGATATGTGGACTGATGACGTGTTTGCGCAACTCTACGCCGCTACCGCACCGGGTGGCGTGCTGGTGAGCTACTGCGCCAAAGGCAGCTTCCGCCGCAGCCTGAAAGCCGCGGGCTGGCTGGTAGAGAAAATTCCGGGCCCACCTGGCAAGCGCGAAATGACGCGAGCCAGGAAAGCAGGATGATGCGCCCAACTCTCAACTCCGAAAATTAATACCGCTTGAAACCTGAACATCAGCTCATCATTGCTTGCCCGAAATGCAATTGGCAGCCTGTTAGCGGCGAAGCACTCTGGCAATGCACCTGCCTGCATCAGTGGCATACATTTGACACGGCTGGCCAGTGTCCGAACTGCCGCAAACAGTGGTTGGACACGTGGTGTCCAGCCTGTGGATGTGTTTCAAAGCACATTGCCTGGTACCGCGACGCAGACGTGCAGTGGTTTCAGCAACTCAGTCCGAACTAGGACAGAAGGTGAAGCGGAGAGCCAACTAACGCTATACTGCACGAGAATTTTATACGCCGTTACAGAAGCCCAGGAGTTACACCTTCTGCGTAAGTTGCAGTATCTATGAGTCGTAAAGTAGTAGAAACGGACGGGCTGGAGTGGGTGCGCAAAGGCATTATCAGCCCGGAGCAGCACGCGCAATTGCTGGCGCTTTACCCGGCCGAACAACGGGCTATTGGATTATTGCCGCTGCTGGGCAGCTTGCTTATTGGCTTGAGCGCGCTGAGCGTGGTGGCCGCCAACTGGCAGGAGATGCCCGAGTTGATGCGACTGGGCCTGCTTCTAGGCTCTTTGACTGGTGCGTATGCGGCCGCCGAGTACTTTTTGCGGCGCCAGTACGAGGCCCTAGGTATGGGGTTGGTTGGCTTGGGCCTGATTCTGTTTGGTGCCGGCATTGTGCTTACCAGCCAGATGTACCAGCTCATTGGCTACGACCTGACTGGACTACTGGCCTGGGCGGTGGTGGGCATCCTGCTGACATGGTTGTACCGCAGCCAGTTCGTGTTTCTGCTCACCGTTATTATTGGGGGCATTGTGCAGGGCTATAACACCGGCCAACTGGGCGTGTTCAGCTACTTCACGGCAGCCCTCACGGCGGGCGGGCTGGGCTACTACTGGTGGCGCCGCCCCGATTCCTTGCTAGGAGGTGTGCTCGCGACAGGCCTGCTCTGGCAAATAGCTCTGCTGGTGAATCACTTGCATATCAAAATTACTTGGTTCTTTGTGCCCGCCATGCTCATCTACGCCGCTGGCGACTGGCAGGCAAACCGGCCGGCCGGGCGCGCCTTACAAGGACCTCCGCTGGTAGCAGCTTTCTTGTTTACGCTCGGGCTGGCGTTGTTTGGCGAGACAGAAACCTACGCCGGAGAGCTGCGACCACCGCTACTCGTTTATTTGGCAGCGCTAGGGGCAGTGTTAGCTCTTTCCTTGTGGGGTAAGCACACCAGGGGCCGCCTGAGTAGTGCCACCGATTGGCTGCTACTGTTGCCGGGGTTCTATTTGCCAGGTGGTTTACCGCTGGCGGTAGCTACGCTGGTGGTACTGTATGCGTATTCGGGGTCGGTGCTGGCTCGCGCCCACTACGAGCAGAACCAGGACCGCGTAACGTTGGGCACTGCTCTTTTTATTCTGACTACGGCGGTGGCGTATTTCAAGCTCACCTGGGGCTTCATGGATAAGTCGTTGTTTTTCTTACTCGGCGGGTTGCTGCTATTAGGCCTGTGGTGGTTTCTGCGCCGCCGGGCCACCCAAACCTTTTCGGTGAAAGCCCCCGATTAACGTATGCCTACTTCTCCTGATTCCTCGGCGTTTCCCACTCCCCTGACGGCGGCCCTCCCAACGCCGGCTCCGTTGCCGCCGATGCATGAGTCGCGGCGGCGGCTGGGTGTGCGGTGGCTGGTGGTGGCGCAGGTGTTGTTTGTGCTCGGAGTGGCGGCCGCCGGCTATGCTACCGCCGCGTTGGGCCGTATCATCACGCTACGCACCACTGCCATCGACCCGCGCGACCTACTGTACGGCGACCATCTCAACCTCAACTACAGCATCAGCCAAATTCCCGGCCACCTATGGCGCGGTTCTTCTGTGCCCCGCCGCAAACAAGCGGTGTATGTGGTACTGGAGTCCCGACAAGGCAACTACGAGGCAGTGGCCGTATATGCACAAGAGCCTACTGTGCCTGCCAGCCAAGTGGTACTCCGCGGCTGGGTAGCCGATACGTTTCGGCGCAGTATGCGCTTGCGCTACGGCTTCGAGCGGTACTACGTGCCTGAAAACACCGGGCGCAAGCTGAAGCCCAAGCAGTCCTTGCGCGTGCAAATCAGTATTGCCCCCTGGGGGCAGGCCCGCATCAAGCAGGTAGATGTGCTGCCACCTTCTCCGGTGCCGACAACGACGCCATGAGGCCAACAGCAGTGGAAGGTGACTAGCTTACGACGCTCTTACAACGAGTTCTTTGCCAGTAGCTTTCTGTCGGCGGCCGACAAATCCACCAACGCGTATTTCTGCTGGTCGGTGATAGTCATTTCGTCTAACGCATCCACCAGGTCTTGGTACTTGGCATCCTGACCAGCCTTGATGAGCACCGTGGGCGCCGGCAATTGCCGCTGCCGCTCCAGCAGCACCCGCCGCAGTCCTTCGGCGCTAAATGTGGTGGTGTGCAAAGTGGCAGGCTCGGCTTCGGTGTTCAGGCCGAAGAAGTAATGCACTTGGCCGTTTTTGCCTAGAATCAAGGTAAGCGCCCTCTTTTCAGAAAGAGGAGTTCGGGGCCCCTTCCCATCGGGCATGGTCAGTTCCATCACCGTTGGCTTGTTGAAGGACGCCGTCAGGATAAAGAAGGTGAGCAACAGAAAGGCCAGGTCGACCATGGGCGTCATGTCGATGCGGGTCGACATTTTCTTGCCGCGCGACTTGGTGCCACGTCCAGTGGGAGCGGAGGATTGAATTTCAGCCATAACGGAAAGAGTATATAGTGAAGTGCTAACATCCCAACGGTGCCGCTAAGCAGCTTATTGTGAGCTATTCACTGCCTTATTTTCTTAACCCTGCATAGCTACTTCTCTTCAAAACTGCCACACCTGGGTTGGCGTCACGCAAGCCTGCAAACGCACATCACCCGGCCACGCATCGTCGATACGTAGCACTGGTGGCTCCAAGCTCAGGCCGATGCGGCGGGTGGTCTGTGGACAGTCGGCAAGAAAACGGTCGTAGAAGCCTTTGCCATAACCCACCCGGTGCCCAGCCTCATCAACGGCCAAGAGGGGCACCAGAACGGCGTCCAGTTGATGCGGCAAAACCTCGGGAGCCCCGACCGGCTCCGGGATACCCCACCGGTTGTTGGCTAGTTGGGTGGCTGGGGTAAGATGATAGTGGCGCAGACTTACGCCATCTGGCTGCACCACTGGCACGGCTACCTGCACCGGGAACTCTTGGGCCCAGATCCACCGAATTATTTTCCAGGTATCGGGTTCATTCTGGTGAGTTGCGGGCAAAAACACGTGCAGCCACTTCCAGCGGCGCACCTCGAAGTGCTCGAACAACTTTTCACGCAGCTTGTCACTGCGCTCTTCTACCGCCGTCGCCGATAAGGAGCGGCGGCGCGCCAGCATCTCGCGCCGTAAGTCTGCTTTAAGCATAGTGAGCGTTGCAATGACGTAGGGAGATAGGCCGATGGCAACTGCTTTTCTGCGCTCTTACACGCGCGTCACCTAACTGCTCTTGCGCGTAGCAACTTGGTGACGAGCGTGTAGGAACGCAAACGTGCATTTGAGCTGCCTTATTCCTCTTCCAGCACGGTGAACTCTAGCGCCAGCGGCTCGAAAGCGTCCAACAGCTGTTCGATGAACTGCGGGTTATTGATGAGGATGCTAAGTACGTTGTCGATGCGCTCCTGCAACTGGCCTTCCGGCATGAGCTTGTCTTTGAGGGCTGCAAGCTGGCTGTAGGCCGTTTCGTGTTTGGCTTCGGCCGCTTTGCTGAGGCGCTTTTCCAGCCCGGCGAGGCTGCCAGCAGCCTTCTGTTGTTCGGCGGCTACGGTGCGCACCAAGGTGGGGTCGAGGCGCTGCGCCACGTCTGACACTTCCTTGAACACGGCTGCCAGCGCCTGCTGCTGCGCGGCTAAGCTCACTTCCTCTTGCCCGAGCAAGGCTCCTACTTGCTTTTTCAAGTCTGGCAGGGGCCGGAAAATATCGGTTGCTGTTAAGCCCAGCTTCCGCAGTTTGCCTGCCAGCGCCTTGCCAACATACTGCGCTGAATTACGGAGCAGCAGAATCGGATACGGCACGTGGTTATCGGCAAATACCTGTTTCAGCTGAAACCAATACGCCACCTCGGCACCACCCCCGATGTAACAAAGGTTGGGCAGCAGCAGCTCCTGATACAGCGGCCGTAGCACTACGTTCGGGCTGAACTGCTCGGGGTGCTGCCGGGCCAAGTCCAGCAGCTCTTCCTGCGAGTGGCAGCGGTTGGTGTTGCGTACCGTTATCTGCACGCAATCAGCGGCGGCATCGTATTCCAACCGCTCACGTTTTCCAGTATCGGTCAGGAAGAACAGGTTCAGGGGGCGCGAGTACACTTGCGGCTTGAAGCCAGAAGCTTCCAGCTGCCCGTTGGCTGCTTGCACCGCTTTGTTGGATGCTTGCTCCAGAATTTCGCGCTCCAACACCGGCACCAGCACTTGCTTCAAGGCCGGCGAATCGGCATCTAAGCTTACCAAGCCATACTCGCCAAACATACTGTGTGTAAGCCGGCGCATAGCTTCAGCCAGCGTCTGCGACTCTTGGTACGCCTCGCGGAAAGCTGCTGGTACATCAGCCGGCAAGTGGTCGAGCAGCTCTTCGCGCAAACCGTCTAGCTTCAAGCGCCCCACTGGCCCGCCCTGCTCGGTGGAATTCCACTCGTATTTCTTGCCAAACAAGTGCAGGTGGTTGATTTCGGCAAAATCATGGTCCTCGGTGGCCATCCAATACAGAGGCACGAAATCATACTGCGGATACTGTTCTTTCAGCTGGCGGCTAAGCTTTATGGCCGTTACTATTTTGTACACAAAGTACAGAGGCCCAGTCAGTAGGTTGAGCTGGTGGCCCGTCGTGATGGTGAAAGTGGTATCCTTTTCCAGCAAGTCGAGGTTGGCTTTCACCTGCGTGTGCACCTCGGGGAGCACGCTATATTGCTCGCGGAGAGCTGCCACCAGCCGCTGTCGGACTTCGGGGGTGTAGTGGGCTTTCTTCTCTTCTATTTGCGCCTGAAATTCTTCGAGGGCAGGGAAGCGGTGGTAAAATGGGGTCAGGGCTTCGTGCCGGGCCAGATATGCGGTAAGCAAAGGGGAAAACGCGCCGGTGTCGGCGTAGCGCAAGGTCGTGACGGACATACAGAGGAGAATAATTCGGCTATAACCGGCCAGCCGCCACAAAGTAACTGGCAATTTGTGGGATCAACCAGCCGAAGGCGTAGACCTCCCACAAGCTTACTAGTATTACACTATTTAACTTCTTACTTTCCAAGTACTTAATCGAGAAAGCAAATACTATCTTCTACGGCAAGTAAAGTACCTCCACTGCATACAGTGCAAGCGTAATGCGTGGTGTAAAAAGCATCGGGGACGGGGAAGGGTGAAAATGGCAGGCCTGCGCAGAAGGAAGTGAGAAGTGGATGCTTGAAATGAAAAAACAGAAGCGAAGCAACCAACTCCCGTGCTTCTACGTGGTTCGCACATTAAAACTCTTTAATGCTATCCTATATGAGTGCTACATCTCCACAGCTCAAAACATATTTTCCTAACCTAGATGGATTGCGCACGCTGGCATGCTTGGGCGTTTATATGTTTCATAGCCTCATTTCCATTGTGCCTCAGGGCAACGTTACATCCCCTGTATTCAACGTATTCATGCGGGGCACTTTAGGCGTAAACTTCTTTTTCGTACTGTCCGGGTTTCTAATCACTCACCTCTTGTTAGAGGAAGAGCAACGCCACGGCCAGATACACCTATTAGCTTTTTACCGGCGCCGCATCCTCCGAATCTGGCCGGTGTTCTACGCCTGCATCGTGTACGGCTTCGTGGTGTTCCCACTCCTGATGCGCCTGCTTGGCCTACCTTATCAGGAAAGGGCAAGTTTGGGACTACACGTGGCCTTTCTCGGCAATTTGGATTCTGTGTGGCAAGGAATGCAGCCTACCTCCCATAGCTTGGCCGTACTGTGGTCGGTAGCTGTCGAAGAGCAGTTCTACTTGGTATGGCCGGTGCTGCTGATGTTCCTATTTCGTTGGTGGCGGCCCGGCGCCTTTGTGTTGGTTATCGTGGCTTCCACCTGGTTTCGCTACACCCACGACGATAATTTCTTTCTGGTTTATCGGCATTCGTTGGCGGTAGTATCAGATATGGCCATGGGGGGCGCGGCGGGGTGGCTGTGTTTCCGCTACCCCGCGTTCCGCCAACACATAGCAGGGTGGTCCCGCTGGTCGATTGCCGGAATCTATCTGTTGGGGCTTCTGATTCTGGCGCCTCAAAAGCTTCTTCCGGCAGCAGTGAGCACAGTGGTTGGTCAGCACATTGTCCAATCCCTCTTCTTTGTACTCGTTATCCTAGAGCAGAATTACGCTTCCCGCTCCTGGTTTAAGATCGAGCGGTTTCGCTGGCTTACGTATTGGGGCACTTTCACTTACGGTTTTTACTGCCTGCACCCCATTGTGTTGGAAGCCCTGGCTGCCGGTTCCGACTACCTACATCTAACGCCTTCTCCTCTCAACACCCTTGTCCGGGCTGCGGTTGGCTTGCCTATTAGCGCCGGGCTGGCGTGGCTGAGCTACACGTACTTTGAGAAGTACTTCCTGCTGCTCAAGAACAAGCACAAGCCCGTCACAACGGTAGCAACCACTGGCGAGGTTACTCAACCCGTTGTTACTCCGACTGGGCAACTGATGCATCTCGATTTGGCAAGCCCTTCTGCTTAGGAGCTACACAAACTAAACGGGCGCTCTTTGTGAAGAGCGCCCGTTTAGTTTGTACTACTAGCTAGCGGTTTACGACACTATTTGGCCGTACAAGTCGAAGTCGGAAGCCTCGTTGATCTGAACGTTAGCGAAGTCGCCGAGGCGCACGAACGTGCTTTTGTTGGCAGGCACCAGCACTTCGTTGTCCACTTCCGGGGAGTCAAACTCGGTACGCCCCACGAAATAGCCACTTTCCTTGCGGTCGAAAAGCACTTTGTAGGTTTGTCCCACTTTCTGCTCGTTCAGCTCCATCGAAATGCCCTGCTGCAGCTCCATAATTTGGTCGGCGCGGTCCTGCTTGACATCAGCCGGTACGTCGTCGGGGAGCGTGTAGGAATGCGTGTTGTCTTCGTGTGAGTACGTGAAAATGCCCAGCCGGTCGAAGCGGGTTTGCTCTACAAACTCATATAGGTCTTCGAAGTCCTGCTGCGTCTCGCCGGGGTGCCCAGCAATCAGCGTGGTGCGCAACGCAATGTTGGGCACCCGCTGCCGAATGGTGTCCACCAGCTCAACGGTCCGCCGACGACTGATGCCACGGCGCATGGTCTTCAGCATACTGTCGGAAACGTGCTGCAAGGGCATATCCAGGTACTTGCAGATGTTGCTCCGCTCGTTCATGACATCCAGCGCCTCCAGCGGGAACTGCGACGGGTAAGCGTACTGCATGCGAATCCACTCGATGCCTTCCACATCCGACAGATGACGGAGCAAATCGGCTAGCTTCCGCTCGCCATACGCTTGCAGACCGTAGTACGTTAAGTCCTGCGCAATCAGAATCAGTTCCTTGGTTCCCTGCGAGGCCAGGCGTTTGGCGTCCCGCACCAAGTCTTCCATCGGGCGGTCTACGTGCTTGCCGCGCATTAATGGAATGGCGCAGAACGAGCAAGGGCGGTTGCAGCCCTCCGCAATTTTGAAGTAGGCGTAATGCTGCGGCGTAGTTAGCAGCCGCTCACCTACCAGTTCGTGCATGTAGTCGGCTTCCAGCGTTTTCATCAACTGCGGAAGTTCCAGGGTACCGAAGTAGGCGTCTACCTGCGGAATTTCCGCCTCCAAGTCGTCTTTGTAGCGCTGCGAAAGGCAGCCGGTTACGTAGAGCTTTTGCAGCTTGCCTGCTTCCTTCTCGTCGGCGTAGCGCAGGATGGTGTCAATACTTTCCTGCTTAGCATTGTCGATGAAGCCGCACGTGTTGATAATCACAATGTTGGCGTCGCTCTTGTCGGCTTCGTGCGTCACCTCGAACTGGTTGGCGCGCAACTGCCCCATCAGCACCTCCGAATCGACGATGTTTTTCGAGCAACCCAGGGTGATGACGTTTACTTTATTAGCCAGTTGGCTTCTAACTTTCATGCGAATGGAATAAACGGACTACCAGTCAATTTCTTCTAAGTGAGAAACTTGACTCCGCAAGCCCGCGGCGAAATTTGGACCGCAAAGGTACGACGTCGGCAACACCTTTTCCTACTGTGAATGTTCCAAACGCTATAGAGTTAATCCAAGCAGCGTTGCATCTGCTGTGTCACCTGTTCGTTGGCAAGTACCTACGCTAGGGGCAACAAGCACAAAGCCCCACCGGCTACTTACCGGTAGGGCTTCTGCATGCGCACTTATAAGGCTTGCAAAGCAGCCTGTTATTTCTTGAACAATGAGTTAACGAAGGTGCGGCGGTCGAATAATTGCAAGTCCGTCATCTTCTCTCCCACCCCAATGTACCGTACTGGCACCTGCAACTGGTCGCTGATACCGATGACCACGCCGCCCTTGGCCGTGCCGTCGAGCTTGGTGATAGCCAACGCAGATACCTCGGTGGCTTTGGTGAATTCTTTGGCTTGCAGAAACGCGTTCTGGCCCGTGCTACCATCCAGCACCAACAATACCTCGTGCGGTGCATCCGGAATCACTTTCTGCATCACGCGCTTGATCTTGTTGAGCTCGTTCATCAAGTTCACCTTGTTGTGCAGACGACCCGCCGTATCAATAATCACCACGTCTGCGCCGAGTTCCACCCCTTGCTTGATGGCATCGTACGCCACAGAAGCCGGGTCGGTGTTCATACCGTGTGAAATAACCGGCACCCCAACCCGCTGGCCCCAAATAATAAGTTGGTCGACGGCAGCGGCCCGAAACGTATCGGCGGCACCCAGCACCACCTTTTTACCGGCGCTGTGGAAGCGGTGCGCCAGCTTACCAATAGTAGTGGTTTTGCCCACCCCGTTCACGCCCACCACCATAATCACGAAGGGCTGACCGGGGCTGTCTGGTCGGTCCAGAATAGCATTGGAGCCAGACGTACGGTTGTCTTGGAGCAAGTCCACAATTTCCTCGCGCAGGATGCGGTCCAGTTCTGAGGTGCTTACGTACTTGTCGCGCGCCACGCGCTTCTCGATCCGGTCAATGACCTTCACGGTGGTATCAATACCGACGTCAGCGTGCACCAGCAAGGTTTCCAGATCGTCGAGCACGGCCTCGTCCACGGTGGCCTTGCCTACCACGGCTTTGCTGAGCTGGTCGAAAAAGCTGGTTTTGGTTTTTTCCAGCCCTTTGTCCAACGACTCCTGCTGCTCTTTGTTTTCCTTGTCTTTTTTGAAAAAATCGAAGAGGCCCATGAGATAGGGTGTGGCACGAAGCTCCAGCTTCGCGCGGCGTGGCGGAGAATAAACGAGAGAAAGCCTTCCCGCTCGTTCAACAGTATGCGAAGCTGGAGCTGCGCGCTACCTCTATATACAACGCAAAAAAGTCCCACACTGGCGGGACTTCTTCACTTCGGTCAGGGAGCCACGAAGGCGCTGAACTACTTAACGCCAGTGCTTAAGTACTCCTGCACTTTGTCAACGGGCACCATTTCCTCGCGGAAGGTGTAGGCACCAGTCTTGTCGGACTTGACAGCGCGAATAACTTTCGCCCAGTCTTTGCCGCCTGCTACTTTCAGGGTTGCTACTACTTTCTTAGCCATAACTCAATTACTTGATTTCCTTGTGAACGGTCATCTTCTTGAGCACGGGGTTGAATTTTTTCAATTCAATGCGCTCAGGGGTGTTCTTGCGGTTCTTGGTGGTGACGTAGCGCGAGGTGCCCGGCTGACCCGAGTTCTTGTGCTCGGTGCATTCGAGGATTACCTGCACCCGGTTTCCTTTCTTAGCCATCTCGACGGGGTTTTTGGGATTAAGGACTGCAAAGGTACGGGTCTTTTCGGAATGTACAAGCAGTTGATTGTTAAATAACTGAATTGTTAAATGGTTGCTGCCCAAACGAAGTACCGTTCACCTTCTTATTTAACGATTCAGCTATTCAACTATTTACAGCTTTGGAAGCTTGAAATCATCGAGGACACTGGGTTTGGCCATCATGGCTTCCACCTCTGCTACGGTGCGTGGAGCTTCTTTGGAAAGGTTTTCGGCACCCGTGGCCGTGATGAGTACGTCGTCTTCAATTCGGACTCCAATATTCCACCATTTCTGGTCGCAGGGGCTCCCCTCTGGAATATAAATCCCCGGCTCCACCGTAATAACGTTGCCGGCTTTCAAGGGTCCATAGGGTCCTCGGTCGTGCACATCAAGGCCTAAGTAGTGGCTGGTGCCATGCGGGAAATATCGGCGCATTTCTTCTGGCTTCTGAATGATACCCAGTTTGATCAGACCATCCGCCACCGTCTTTTGAGCCGCTTTGTTGGGAGCCTGAAAGTCGTTACCGGGCTTGCATTCCTTGATAGCCGCGTCTTGCGCCGCCAGCACCAACTCATATATCTGCCGCTGGGCAGCGCTGAATTTACCAGATGGCGGAGCCGTGCGAGTTACATCAGCCGTGTAGCCGTGGTATTCGGCACCGCAATCCATCAGCACCAGATCATTACCGACGTGGGGCTTGTCGTTGGTTTCGTAGTGAAGAATGCAACCGTTGTTGCCAGCGCCTACAATGCTCGGGTAGCCCTCAAACTCTGCACCGTACTTTTTGTACACGTATTCGTGTAGGCCTTGCACTTCCATCTCGCCCATTTCGGGGCGCAACGCTTTCATCACCTCTTGCTGCCCCACCGTGCTGATGCGAATGGCCCGGCGCAGCAAGCTCAGCTCTTCCGGGGTCTTGACGGCCCGCAACTCGTTTAACGCATTATTCAACACGCTACTTTCGAAGCGGCTAGTGGGGCGGGCCGCCATTGCTTTCTGGCGTTCGGTATCCGTAGTCGCTTGCAGGTAGCCCTGCAAATAGGTATCAGCAGCTAGGACAGGATGTGCTTTCATCTGACGCTCCACGTACATTTTGACGCTGGCCGCATTCGTGACGCCGTAGCGCTCCACCGAATGATACAGTTCGGCCTTCCCGCCATCGGAAGTTGCCGGAATTCCAGCTTGCTGGCGGAAAGTGGCTATTAGGTCAAAGAGGTCGGCGGGGTCTTGGGCATCGTCGCGCACATCGGTGGGCAAGTCCAGGAAATGGATGTGCTGAAAGTCCACCCACCGAATGCCAGCCCCACTAAAGCTGGTGTTGTTGGCAACGAATTGCAGTTTGAGTTGCTGCTTGGCACCTTCCTCTCCCAACCGGCGGCCCGTCCAAACTTCCGCTTTCGGGTCGCGAGGTTGCACAAACAGCGCTTCCGTAACGCCGACCTGCCCTCCTACCGTTTGGGGCTCCTTGAAAAGCACCAGAACCGCATCCGGCTCATCATAACCAGTTAGATAATAGAAGTCCGGGTGCTGATGATAGATATAGCTGACATCATTGGCCCGGGTGCGGGTTGGGGCCGCAAACAGCACGGCAGCCGAGCCCGCAGGCAAGGCCTGCCGCAGCAACTCGCGGCGGCTTTTGTGGAAGGCAGGGTCTAGAAAGTCGGCGGGGCGGCCTGCTCCCGCCGCGCGTTGAGCACTAGCTTCAGCCAATGAGGCAGTTAAGACAAAGGCCAGTAGCAGCGGGCGTAAAAACCGGGTCATGGCAGAAGGTAGGAGCACGTGAACGAAGCTAGGGTGAACACAACAAAGACGCGTACCCGAACCAAAAATTGCTTTTCAGTTCGGGTACGCGTCAGATAAGATGCTCGCTCTAGAGTTGGCTGTTTGCCGGACTAGTAAACGATGAAGCCTTGCTCCTTGGCCTTCTTCAGGACCGACATGATGCCGTTCTTGTTGATGGTACGGATGGTGCTAGTCGCTACTTTCAACGTTACCCAAGAATCCTCCTCGGGAATGTAGAAGCGCTTCTTCTGCAAATTCGGGTAGAATTTGCGTTTGGTCTTGTTGTTAGCGTGCGACACGTTGTTGCCTACGCGGGTACGCTTGCCGGTCAAATCACAAACTCGGGCCATGATATCTGAAGGTTGATGTTACAATGCTGGAAACAGGGGCGCAAATATCGGTATAAGTTTGACAATAGCCAAATGCTTCCTCAACAAGTCGATAGGAAAGTATTGTACTTTCTTTTGTAGGGTGCTTGCAAGGCCGAAAAGAGAAGCTTAGAAACTCTCGTGGCTCTATCAGCTGCCGACTCATCTGCAACAGCCAAGCTACTCCTCGCAACTATTCTTTCTTACACTGAAGGCGCTGTATCAGTTTGTGCCACTAAAATTCTAAAGCCTGCTTTCTGCAGTGGAAAGCAGGCTTCGAGCCTCGCTACGGGCCAAGTAAGTCGCCCTGCCAGCCACTCTACGCTACAGCTTGGTTCAATCGGCACTAGGAGACAAAGTGGGGTTTGCTACTTGTCTGCTTTGTTTTTGCGCCAAGGGCAATGCCGACACCCGTTACCGCAGCAGCTGCCCCGGCGACGGTGATATTGCTCTGTGAAAACCATATAGCCTTCCGGTGTGAGGTAATAGTCGCCGGGTTGGAGAGGTTGAGCTAGAAAAGCGGAGCTAGGCATAGAATCTGTTCAGCAATCAGACAAGCCACAAAGTTCCACTATAAATCTTTACTCTCTTGGCAGTACCAAAAGAAGCTAGTTTAATTCTGGTGTTGCGCGTTACTCCTCATGGCCCGGCACTACAACGGTAGGCGCCTGCTGCAACTCTTTGGCCTCCTGAGCTAAGCGAAGCTGCTCTTTCTGCGAAGGTTGCTTGGGTAGTTTGTCTAGGTCGGGCTGCCCGGCATCCACCCAGCAGGTGTACCAGAAGGCCCCAATTAGTCGTTGGGCCAGCCGCATCTGCCGCTCCACTTGGCCGGCCAGCCGCTGATGATACTCCCGGCTGAACTCTCGCGAGTATACCCGTACCGTCTGGTTGTTGCGTTCCTCGAAGCCGTACTTCTTATCGTCGGCAAACTTGTTGGTCACTTCCTTTTCAAACCGCAACACCGAATCGACGGCGGCGTTGGAGCGCGCCACAGCAGCCCAGATGGTCTTGGACGGCGACTCCAGGTAAGGCGCAGGACCCGTGAAGAAGTCGTAGTTGGCGGCCAAGATTTCCGGCAGCCGAGACTCCCACAAGCCATGGATACCGCGCTGGCCGGTCAGCTGGCCGTTGTAGTTGTGGGTGGTGTGCAACGGAACGCAAGCATCAGCTACGTAGTGGCCCAAATCAGCCGACAAACTTAGAATTCTGTCGGCATCGCGCTGGCGGAAGGCTTCAGTAAGTTGACTTTTCATCCGTACCACTTGCCACGGCACAATGCCATGCCGCATCAAGGAATCCTCACCGTATTTGGCTACCGCATCGGCATACGAGCGGGGCAGCTTAGATAGAGCCGAGTCTCCATACACATCAACATCCAAGAAGTGGCGGGCGGCTTCACCGGGAACCACAGCGCGACGGGAATCCGGCCGGGTGGCGTTTTCGGTGAGGTATTCGATATTAGTTTTGTAGAACCCTATCATCTCCGGTGGCAGCGTAAACACCGCCAGCCGGTTGATGAGTCGGTGTCCGAAAAAACCCCACGCCTGCGGCTGCTGAGGCAGTAGAAGCAATGCCAAAAGCAACAGAAACGGAAGTTTTTTCATTAGCCAATCCTATCTTATAGCATAACCCTTATTCCTCAATCCTATACAAAACACGCATAAAGATCAACGGCAGCATTAGAGCTGAATCATTTGCTTTCTCTGCCTTTGCCGCATCTATGCCTGTGTTGCGGTGGCAGTTAAACAGGCTCTTAGCGTCGGCCTTGGCCTGTGAAGCGCATGCGATAGTCGGCGTTTACGTCTCCTTTGCTGATGCGCGTGAGCTTGCCTTTGATGAGCTGCTTTTTGAAACCGGAAATCAGGTCCGTAAACAGTACGCCTTCGAGGTGGTCGTATTCGTGCTGAATAACACGGGCCGTCATGCCGCTAAAGGCTTCTTCGTGAAGTTGGCGGTTTTCGTCTTCGTAGCGAAGCACGATGCTTTCGTGGCGATACACCATTTCGCGCACCCCAGGAATACTCAGGCAGCCCTCTTCGAAGCCCCATTCCTCGCCGGTTTCGCTTACCATTTGGGGGTTGATGAAGGCGCGTTTCACTGGTTTCTCCGCATCGGGCAGCACCTCGCCAGTTTCCTCATCCTCGGTGTCAATCATTGGCTCCGAATCAATGACAAACAAACGGATGCTCTTGCCTACTTGTGGGGCAGCTAGCCCTACGCCGTGGGCGTGGTACATAGTTTCGAACATGTCCTGCACGATTTGCTTGAGCTCACTGGCCGGAAAATCTTGCGGAATGTCTTTGGCGCGGGTTTTTAATACGGGGTCGCCAAAGGCAACAATGGGGTAAATCATCGGGATTCAAGAAAAGATTGCAGAATGAGGGTAGCACTCACCCGGTCTACGGTTGCTTTGTCGCGGCGGTCTTTTTTGGTTAGGCCACCCGCCAGCATAGCAGCGTGGGCCATACGCGAGGTGAACCGCTCGTCTATCTCGTGCACAGGCACTTCCGGAAACTCCCGGCGCAGACTCCGCAATAGGCCTACCACCGCACTAGTGCTGTCTGTGGCTTCGTTAAGCAGCGTCTTGGGCATACCCACCACCAACGCGGCTAGTGGCTCACGCTGATGATACGCTTTCAGATACACGAGTAGGTCTTTGCTATGGACCGTGTCGAGGGGCGTGGCAATAAGCTGGAGCGGATCCGTCACGGCAAGTCCGACACGTTTGTTGCCATAATCAATGGCGAGAATACGGCCCATTGCGGAAAGATATTCAGAGTGAGGCTACAGCGGAGCCAGTGTGGCTGCTGCCTCAAAGATACAACGGACCATTAGAACCGACCGAATATCATCATTTTACTGCCACTGCTATAACTATCTGCATTCCCTACTACCACGTGAGGAAGCCACTAACGGAACATATCCATAAAATCATAAAATAAAGCTACGCCATTGCAGCCCTTATCGTGTGTTGGCGATGTGAGCAAACAGCATTTTCGACGAATATCTTGATGAAAATAAAGAACAAATTGCATTGTTATTTGAAAATTCATATACACCTAGAAACAGCCTCAATTTCTTAGAAAAGTTTTAATATTTTTGAATGCTCAGCAGTTCTTACAGCATCATTCACAGTCTGATCTTCTCCCTCTCTCCAGTGTCATATGGCAACAGAGTCTACGCCCCAGGTGAAGTCTGCCCCAAACAACCTGCCTCGCAACTCGTGGCGGCAGGTACGGCAGCCGCTGTTGCTAGCTCTGACCTTGGCTTGTGGGGTGTTGGTGGGGGCTAACCCTTTCCGACCCTCCAACCAAAACCCTGACGGCACAGCCCGCGGCTACCTCAAGTTCAAGGAAATTTTGAGCTATGTAGACCGCGACTATGTGGATTCAGTGGATGCAGAAGCATTATCGGACTATGCGATTGGCCGGATGTTGGAACAACTCGACCCGCACTCCGTCTTCATTCCCGCCAAGCAACAGCAGCAAGCATCTTCTTTTCTGCAGAGCGATTTTGATGGAGTCGGTGTGGAGTTCAACATCTTTCACGATACCGTAACGGTAGTGGCCCCGCTGAGCGGTGGCCCGGCCGAGCTGTCAGGTTTGCAGCCCGGCGACCGTATTCTGGCCGTGAACGGTGAGCGGGTATCGGGAATGCACATCACCACGGAGGTGATGTTTGGCAAGCTGCGTGGACCACGCGGCTCGAAGGTTGTTCTGCAACTGCTACGCCGCCATCAGGCTAAGCCGTTGAATGTAGCTGTGCTGCGCAACCGCATTCCCAACAACTCAATTGATGTAGCATATCTGCTTGACAAGCAGACGGGCTACATCAAAGTGAGTCGCTTTGCTAATGGCACTTTCGATGAGTTCAAGCAAGCCCTCGGCGACCTTCGCCGGCAGGGAATGACCAGCTTGGTGCTGGATTTGCGCGGCAACCCTGGCGGTTACCTCGACCGCGCCACCAAGCTAACCGACGAGTTTATTGGTGGCACCCGCAAGATTGTGTACACGGACGGCAAAGGCGACCAGTACGATACACAAACCTTTTCGCGGGTAGCTGGTGAGTTCGAGCAAGGCCCGTTGGTGGTGCTCGTGGATGAAGGCAGTGCCTCCGCCGCCGAGGTGGTAGCTGGCGCATTGCAAGACCATGATCGCGCCTTGGTAGTTGGTCGCCGCACATACGGCAAAGGCTTGGTGCAGCAGCCTATAGCTTTGAACGATGGCTCTGAGTTGCGCCTGACTATTGCGCGTTACTACACTCCTTCCGGCCGCAGTATCCAGAAGTCATACCGGAAGGGCTTGGCTGCTTACGAGCAGGACCTTCAGAACCGCCTGCGCCACGGAGAACTATTCCACGCTGACAGTATTCATTTTGCTGATTCGTTGCGCTTCCACACCGACCACGGGCGCACAGTGTACGGCGGCGGCGGTATTATGCCCGACTTGTTTGTACCTCGTGATACTTCCGCTTTCTCGGCATACTATACGCGCCTGCAGAGCCACAATCTGGTGCGAGAATACGCCCTGAACTACTTTCAAGAGCACAAGGTGGAACTGGAAGCGCTAAAGCCCGAGCAGTTTCTGACCACTTTCCGCATCAGCGACGCACAGCTGCAGGGTTTAGCTGAACTGGCGGCCCGTGACGGAATGCCAGCCAACCCCACTCATTTGCGCCGTTGCGCCAACTTGTTGCGCAACCAGCTCAAGGCGCACATTGCACGCAGCGCCTACGGCAAGCCGACTTACTACGCAGTATTACACGAGCAGGACATTGAAGTGAAGCAGGCTCTACAGGCCGTAAGCAACGGCTCTGCTAATCCGATGCAAAAGCTTTCTATGAATTAAGCGCTATCTATACTTATCTGAGGCTATACTGCAAAACGACCGGAGCGAGGAACTCCGGTCGTTTTGATTTTATACTAGTTGGTCGTGACTAGCGAGAAAGCGCAAGCCCGTAGGTGAAGCAGCGCGAGTTTCACGCACTTGCATTAAGCTGAGAAGCCTGCTACCACAACCAGCTTAGCCGAGGCTCTTTGCTATTTTTTCTAGCAGCTGCTTGGTCTTGGTGATGCCTTCGGCTTCGGGTGTTTTCTCGCCTTCGTATTCTATGCCCACGTAGCCTTTGAAGCCCGAATCTTTGATGATCTTGAACATCTTGTAGTAGTCGGTTTCCACGCAATTGCCTTTGGCGTCGAAGTCGAAGGTCTTGGCACTGATACCTTTCGAGACGGGCATCCACTCTTTCACTGCCTGGTACTTGTCGTACTCTTCAATGCAGTTGCCCCGGTACAGCTCGCCGGTGTCGCGCCGGATGCAGAAGTTGCCGAAGTCGGGCAGGATACCCACGTTGGGCTTGTTGACTTGCTGAATCGTTTTTAGAAGCCACTGCCCGTTGGAGCTGTAGCTACCGTGGTTTTCCACTATCACGTTCAAGCCGGCTTGTTGAGCATATTCGCTCAGTTTGCCTAGCCCGTCGGTGGCGGCTTGCTGCACGTCGGTGGCCGATCCTTTGCCGAAGGCATTCACCCGCACGGTCTGGCAGCCGAGGTACTTGGCGGCATCCACCCATTTGTAGTGGTTTTCCACGGCCGTTGTTCGCTCCTGTTGGTTGGTTGACCCTAAATCGCCTTCCCCATCTATCATAATCAAGTGGTTCTTCACACCGTTGTCGAGGCAGCGTTGGCGCAGCTCACTCAGATACTGCTGGTCTTTTGCTTTGTCCTTGAAAAACTGGTTGACGTACTCGACCACACTAATACCAAACTGCTTTTTGGCAATGACTGGAAAGTCGAGGTTACTGATTTTGTTGGCAAACAATGACTTGTGCAACGACCATTCTGCCAAGGATATCTCGAAGAAAGGCGCTTTTGCGCGCTCAGCGGCCAGTAGGCCAGGAGCTACGGTTAGGGCAGCCGCCAAGGTGGTGGCGTCTTGCAGGAAACGACGGCGGGAAGTGGGCATAGTTGGGAAGAGGGTGAAAGAGATTCGAGAACGAAAAAATGCAGCGGCTTACCACGCTAAGGCATTGGCAATAACCAACTATTTACAGACAACTATTGGCGGCATTTAGCAACGGTGGCTGGTGGCAGCGCAAAGGGCGACAGCAAAGGCCAGGCGCTATTTCTCTCCACCCTGAAAGCTTGGCATGTTTCTCGCCTTAGGCAACGGCAAATCAGTTGGTTGGGCTGCTATATGGCAGAGAATCCTATCTTGCTGTGCACTTCCACCTGGCTCCCACGGCCAACATCCTTTTTATAACCCACCAAGCTCATGACCACTCGTAGATCCTTCCTCACCTCCGCGGCACTTCTCTCCGCCGGCCTATTGGTTTCGCCTTCCTTGCTGGCTTACAACAAGCGCTATGTAGGCCTCCAACTGTACACTGTGCGCGAGGCCATGGAGAAAGACCCAGCGGGCACCTTGGCCCGGCTTGCTAAAATCGGGTACAACTCGGTGGAGGGTGCTACCTACACCGGTTCGCAGAAATTTTACGGCATGACGCCCAAGGAGTTTGCGGCCTTGCTCAAGCAGAACGGCTTGATTATGCCCAGCAGCCACTACCGCTTGGGCGAAGAGCAGATGAACGGCGCCCCCGTACAAGGCACCATGCTGCACGGCTGGGATAAGGCGGTGGACGATGCGGCAGCGGCCGGCGTTAAATACATGGTGTGCGCTTACCTCTCGGAGTCTGAGCGGGGCAACATGGACCATTACAAATACGTGGCCGACCAACTCAACAAGGCCGGCGAGCGGTGCCAGAAGGCAGGCTTGCAACTCTGCTACCACAACCACGACTTCGAGTTCAATGCCCAAGACGGCCAACTACCCTATAACCTCCTGCTGAGCGGCACCGACAAGAAACTAGTGCAGATGGAGCTAGACCTGTATTGGGTGGCTAAAGCTGGCCAAGACCCATTGGCCTTGTTTCAGCAGCACCCCGGCCGCTTCCCGCTTTGGCACGTCAAAGACATGGACAAAACACCCCAGAAGGCATTTACGGAGGTTGGCAACGGCAGCATCGACTTCAAGAAGATCTTCGCGCAAGCCGATAAAGCGGGTTTGCAATACTTCTTTGTGGAGCAAGACGCTACGCCCGGTTCGCCCTTCGACAGCGTAACGAAGAGCATTGCCTACATCAAGAAGAACCTGGCGTAGACGCTTGGTTGAACTGAAACGGCCCATCAGACACGGCTTGCCGCTGCCTGATGGGCCGTTTTGCGTGGGGTTCTACTGGCTAACGGTAGGAAGCTCCCGAATCCAGATGTTGCGGAAGCTAAGCGGTTCGCTCTTGTCGCCGTGTGCTTGCAGCTTAATAGGAGCCGGACCGTGTTTCTGGTAGGCAGGCTTGCCGATATACACGGTGGGTCCTAGCAGAGCTACGTTGTTTTGCACCAACACGCCGTTGAACAACACCGTTACCCGGGCTGGGGTGGCCATGGCCCCGGCAGCGCTGAATGTGGGCGCAGTCCAAATTACATCGTACGTCTGCCACTCGCCGGGCTTGCGCGTGGGGTTGGCCAGCGGAATAATCTGCTTGTACACGCTGCCCGCCATGCCATTGACGTAGGTTTTGTTGTTGTACGAATCCAGAATCTGCAGCTCATACCCTAAGTCTCCTTTGCCCAACGACGCCAGAAACAACCCACTGTTGCCGCGGCCCTGCGCGGTACCACTGATGTTGGCGGGCACTTGCCACTCTAAGTGCAGTTGATAGTTGGTAAAGGAGCGCTTGGTTTCAATGTTGCCTACGTCCTTTTTCACGGTGAACATCCCGTTGGCTACCGTCCACTTGGCGGGCGTGTTCCGGTCGTCGGTCATCACCCATTGGTCGAGGTTTTTGCCGTCGAACAGAACCAAAGCGTCTGCGGGGGCGTCGTTGCTGGTTTTGCCTGGAACTACCACTTTCGGTACGGGCTCCCACACTTCGGTGTCTTCGGGCTTGGCGGTTTGTTGGGCGCTAGCGACACCTAAGCTACCAATCAGTAAGGCAGAGAGAGCCAAGCAACGTTTCATAGGAATGGAAATGGAGGTGGGAGTTGCGGGAATCGGGAATGGAAGTGTAGTGCCACGTCCTGGCCAGTAGGCACTATTCGGCAGCGGCTGTTCTATACCAGCAGGCTCTTTTTGATGTAAGCGGCGCTTTGCGTGATGCTTTGGAAGGCATCCTTGGCGAAGTTCTCCTGCTCCATATAGATGTGCTTGAGCCCGGAAGTGGAAGCGCTTTGGAATATCTTTTTGAAGTCAATGGAGCCCGCACCCACTTCCGTGTTCAGCTCCGGCTTTGCCTTGTCCATGTCCTTGACGTGCCACATGGTGAAGCGCTTTGGATGAGCGGCCATCAGCTTCAGCGGATCGAGGCCGGCCCGCACCACCCAGTACAAATCCAGCTCGAAATCAACCAGTGCGGGGTCGGTTTCTTTGAGCAGAACATCATACAACGACGTGCCACTTACCGTTTTGAACTCGAAGTCGTGATTGTGGTATGCCACCCGCAGGCCCGCCGCTTTGCAGAGTTCCCCAGCCTTGTTCACCTTGTCGGCAACGGCCTTGAAATCGGTGGGAGTGGCGCGGAGCTGGTCGTTCAGGTGGGGCACTACCACATAAGTTTGGCCACAGATTTTGGCGGCCTCGATGTATGTTTTCAGCGCTTCCGGGTTGCCGTCTTGCACAAACCCGTTCATCTCGTAGTGGCCACTGGAAGAAGTCAGGCCGTTGGCTTTCAGAGCAGCACTGAATTCTTGCGCACTCAAGCCCCAGAAGCCTTTCTCCTTGCTATAGCCGTAGGTTTCCACCTCTTGGTAGCCGGCCTTAGCTATTTTAGCCAGTACGCCTTTCACGTCCTTGCCAATGTACTCTCGCAATGTGTACAGCTGCAGACCAATTTTCATGGGTGCTGGAGCCGCAAACAGGCCGCGCGGGTCAATCAATGAAAGCGCCGACACCAGGCCCGCTTGTTTGAGAAACGCTCTTCTTTGCATCATGAGGAGAGAAGTAGAAGCGGTTGCCCGCTGCCGAAGGTGAAAACTAAACGTCGCAGATTTGGATGGCCTTGCGCAAGGAGGCCAGCTTGTCGGCTTGCTTGGGCATAAACTCCTGCGCTACGTACCCTTTGAACCCTGTTGCCTTGATGGCCCGCATAATAGCCGGATAGTACAGCTCCTGCGTATCGTCGATTTCGTTGCGGCCGGGCACACCTGCTGTGTGGTAGTGGGCAATGTAGGCGTGATGGTCGGTGATGTTGCGGATAACGTCGCCTTCGTCTATCTGCATGTGGTAGATGTCGTAGAGCAGCTTGAACTGCTCGGACCCCAGCTTTTTGGCAAGTGCCACTCCCCAAGCCGTCCGGTCGCACTGGTAGTCTTGGTGGTTGACTTTGCTGTTGAGCAGCTCCATCACCAGCACTACTTTGTGCTTGGCGGCTAGGTCCATCAAGGGGGCCAAACCTTTCACGCAGTTGGCAATTCCGGTTTCGTCGTCTTTGCCCCGGCGGTTGCCGCTAAAGCAAATCAGGTTTTTGTACCCGGCCTTGGCTACCAGCGGTATCATCTCCGAGTAGTTCTTGAACAGTGTAGCGTGGTACTGCGGGTCGTTGAAGCCGTCGGTCAGGTTTATCTCGGCCCCATTGCACATAGACGAATCCAAACCGTGCTTTTTCAACGTCGGCCACTCTTTAGGGCCCACCAAATCGATGCCCTTGATGCCCATACTCTTGGCTGCCGCGCACAGCTCGTCGAGCGGCACGTCATTGAAGCACCACCGACAGACCGAATGGTTGATGTTGTTTTTCAATTTAGCCGGTTGTGCTTGCTCTGTTGCGGGCATAAAAGCGCTTAGTGTACCGGTAGTACCTGCTGCCGCCGTTCCGGCCAAGATATTTTTGATCACCGTTCGGCGGTTGGGAAGCGGGGCCATGGCGAGGTTGCTTACGTTATTTTCATGAAGGAAACGACTCCCGGCGCTGAAGCCGAACAGTGCTTTTATACCAAGTACATACTACTTAATACTAAGAATATACTTGCTCATCTCCTTGGCGTCGGCCAATGACAGGCCTGGGTGCGGCGTCATAGGGATTTCGCCCCAGTTGCCTTTACCGCCTTGGATGATCTTGTTGGCCAGCATTGTGATGTTGGCGTCGTTGGAAGGGTACTTCTCGGCCACAGCGGTGTAGGCAGGTCCTACTAGCTTTTCGCGCTCCTTATGGCAGCTTGTGCAGTCAGAAGACGTTATCAGCTTGGCTCCGGTAGCTATAATGCCGCCTGTCTTCTCGTTGCCGATTTTGGTAACGCTCGTATCAATCTGGGGCTGGTGGGCTACAGCCGCCATGTTAGCCGCCGAAACACTGTCGCTATTGAGTTCGGCAGCCGACGCCTCGCGCATGGTGGGTGCGTCGTCGGCCTTTTTTTTAGGTTCAGATCCGCAGGCGGCGAGCAGTGCGCCTAAGCCGAAAAGCAGAAGGTTCTTTTTCATAAAGGGGTGGTTTTAGAGCCCTAGTAGTTTTTTGTTGAAGTCAGAGTCGGTGGCAGTAGCGGCAAAGTCATCGAAGGCCTTGTCCGTAACCCGAATGATGTGGTCCTGAATGAATGTGGCACCTTCGCGGGCTCCATCCTCGGGGTGCTTGAGGGCGCACTCCCATTCCAGCACTGCCCAGCCCGGAAAGTCGTACTGCGCCATTTTGCTGAAGATGGCCTTGAAATCAACCTGCCCGTCGCCGAGGGAGCGAAAGCGCCCGGCGCGGTCGAGCCAGCTTTGGTAGCCGCCGTACACCCCCTGCCGGCCACTGGGGTTGAACTCGGCATCCTTGACGTGGAACATCCGAATTCGCTCGTGGTACAGGTCGATGTACTCCAGGTAGTCCAGGCACTGCAACATGAAGTGCGAGGGGTCATAGAGCAGGCAGGCCCGTGGATGGTGGTTCACTTTGTCGAGAAACATCTCGTAGCTGATGCCATCGTGCAGGTCCTCGCCGGCGTGTACCTCGTAGCACAAGTCTATGCCGCATTCGTCGAACGTGTTGAGTATCGGCGTCCAGCGGCGGGCCAGTTCCGTGAAGCCTGTATCAACCAGGCCGGCTGGGCGCTGGGGCCAGGGGTACACCATGGGCCACAGCAGGGCACCGCTGAATGTAGCATGTGCCTTCAGCCCTAGGTTCTGCGAAGCTTTGGCAGCGTAGTGCAGCTGCTGCACTGCCCACTCCTGCCGGGCCGTGGGGTTGTTGCGGTACGCCTCGGGTGCAAAGCCATCAAACAGCTGGTCGTACACCGGATTCACGGCCACCAACTGCCCTTGCAAATGCGTAGACAGCTCGGTGATTTGCAGCCCAGCAGCCTGCGCTATGCCGTTTATTTCGTCGGCGTAGGTTTTGCTTTCCGCCGCCTTCTGCAAATCGATGTAACGGGTATCGTTGGTGGGCACTTGAACGCCTTTGTAGCCTAAACCCGCGGCCCAAGCACAAATAGATTCCAGGTTGTGGAACGGCGCTTGGTCGCTGGCAAATTGAGCCAGAAAAATGGCAGGTCCTTGAATAGTAGTCATAGGCTGATTAGACCGTGAAAGCAGTCCACTTTTTATCGGATTTGCCGGAGGCAATTACATTTTCAATGAAGGCCATGCCTCGTACGCCTTCCTCTATGCTGGGGTAGTCTAGCGCTTCGGCGGAGGCTGTTTCGCCGGCTAGCTCGGCTTGCACAGTTAGGGCGAAGTTGCGGTACAAGTTGGCAAAGGCCTCTAGGTAGCCTTCGGGGTGGCCAGCCGGAGTGCGGGCATTGTGCTGCGCGAATGAGCCAACGTAGCCGGTGCCAGTGCGCCGGATTTCCGCGGGTCTGTCCAACCATTTCATCAACAAGGTGTTGGCATCGACTTGCTGCCATTCCAAGCCGCCCTGCTCGCCGTACACCCGAATCCGAACGTTGTTTTCCTCGCCGGCCGCAATCTGCGACGCCGTCAGCACGGCGCTGGCGCCGTTGGAGAGTTTGAGCAGCACAGCCCCATCATCATCGAGTTGGCGGCCTTCCACCACAATGTTGATATCGGCGCACAGCTGCGTGACCTGCAAGCCCGACACGTACTCCAGCAAGTTGAAGGCGTGGGTGCCAATGTCGCCCATGGCGCCGGCAATACCGCTACGGGCGGGGTCGGTGCGCCAGGCAGCTTGCTTATTGTCGCTGCCTTCCTCAAAGGCGCTGAGCCAGCCCTGCGGATACTCCACGTACACCTTGCGGATCTTGCCAAGGGCGCCGGCAGCCACCAGTTGGCGCGCTTCCTTCACCATGGGGTAGCCGGAATAGGTGTGCGTCAAACACAGCTTCTTGCCACTGGCAGCTACCACTTCGGCTAGCTGCTTGGCCTCGGCCAGCGAAAACGTCATGGGTTTGTCTAGCACCACATGGAAGCCGCTTTCCAAGGCTAGCCGAGCGGGCTCGAAGTGCATGTGGTTGGGCGTCACGATGGAAATAACCTGAATCCGCTCGGTTTCGGGCCGCTGGCTTTCCTGCGCTATCATCTCCTGGTAGGAGGCATACACTCGGTCGGGAGCCAGGCCCAGCAGTACGCCGGTAGCCCGCGACTTTTCGGCGTCGCTGCTAAAAGCGCCAGCCTTCAATTCATATAAGCCGTCGAGGGCGGCGGCCAGGCGGTGCACGGCCCCAATGAAGGCTCCTTGGCCTCCCCCGATCATGCCCAGTCGTAATTTCATAGGGTAGTTGTGAGGTTCTTATTCTTACACTTCCAGGTGAGCATTCGCCTCGGCGTAGTTGATTTCTTCAGTTGCCACGGCAGGAGCATTCCGGTCCTTGAAAAGCAGCAGGAACGCCACCAGTACCCCGGCCGCAATACCGGCCGGAATCAGCCAGATGGTTTGCCAGTCGTGCAGGTTATCGGCGGTTTTGTGGGCGTCCACAATCTGGCCCGAAAGCAACGAGCCCAGCAACATTCCCACGCCGTAAGTAGCCAGCGTAATAAAGCCCTGCGCCGCGCTTTTCGACTGCTCGCCGGCTAGGTTGTCGGTGTAAATCTGGCCGGTTACGAAGAAGAAATCGTAGCAGATACCGTGCAGCACAATGCCCGCAATCAGCATCCAGTACGACGCCTCGCCGTTGCCGTACGCAAAGAACAGGTAGCGAATCACCCAGGCCAGCATGCCAATAGCTAGCATTTTCTTGACGCCCAGCCGAACAAAGAAAACTGGAATCAGCAGCATAAACAGCACTTCCGATACCTGCCCCAAGCTTTGCACACCCGCTGCCGATTTCATGCCCGACTCGTTGAGGAAGGGGTTGGTGAAGCCGTAGTAGAAGGAAAGCGGTACACAAATGGCGATGGAAGCCAAGAAGAAAATCAGGTACGAACGGTTTTTAAGCAGTCGAACGGCTTCCAGGCCCAGCATGTCGCCGATGCTGCTTTTGCCTTCTTTCTTGATGGGTGGCGTGGCGGGCAAGGTGAAACTAAACAGCCCGAGTATTGCCGACGCGCCAGCTGCCATCCGGAACGTGAGCACCAAGTTGCCATTTTGCTCCCAGTTCAGCCAGCCAATAGTGAGGCCGGCAATAATCCAGCCCAGCGTACCCAACACCCGAATCATAGCAAACTCCTTCTGCGGATTCTGCATCTGCCGGAAGGAAATGGAGTTCACCAAAGCCAACGTGGGCATATACAGAATCATGTAGGTGAGGATGCTCGGGTAGAAGCTGCTGAAATCAGCGGCCATCGAAGCCCGCCATAGCAACGCCGCACCCGCCAGATGCAGCACACCCAGAATCTTCTGGGCGGAGAAAAACCGGTCGGCAATCAAACCAATGATGAACGGCGCCACGATGGCACCGATGGACTGCGTGAGCACCGCCACGCCCACCTGCGTACCGGTGGTGTGCAGGTTTTGCAGCAGGTAGGTCCCTAACGTAACAAACCAAGCGCCCCAGATGAAAAACTCTAGGAACATCATCAAGGATAACTTAAAGCGAATGACAGGGCTCATACGGGGTGGGTTGGGGGCTTTAAATTTCAAGCGAAATCGATAAGCCAGTGGCCTATCGATTCACCGAAGCATATCTGTTGCGGATGCAGCGCTTCTAGCGTGTAGAAGGCTAGCTCCCCTCCTCATGTGAGGAGGGGCTAGATATAGTTGACAATCATTGCTTGTTGCGAATCTGCTGCTCAGCGCCGCCGAAGCAGTAGCACTTCCTTGCATTTGCCACGCTAGCGGCCTGCCCCATGCGCACGCAGCATCATGGGTCTTCCGCTGGCAGCACCAGCGCCTTTTAGGTTGTGGCCCAGGCTCTATCGCCTTTTTTGTAGGGCACATTGCCGTCGTAGCGGCCGGGTACGGGCAAGTAGCGCAATGCCTTGGTGGCACCAACTTCCGAGGTGAAGTAACCGAGCAACGTCAGTTCCTTCATCATGCGGAAATAGCGGCTTGGGTCGTCCTTGCGCTCGTTGGCAGTAAAAGCTTTTTGCTCTTTGTCGCGCTCAGTTAGGAAGGCGGTACGCTGGGTGGCATCAAGGGCCATAAAGCCTTTGCCGTACTGCTTCTGGCAGTCTTTGTCGAGCTGCGTGAGGCCAGCCATAAACGCCTTCTGATCTTCGGGCGGATAGCAGTCCCGAACCATAACGGCCATGAAGCTGCCTACTTGAGCGGCTTTGGCCCCGGGCGTCTTGGTGGCGGGCAAAATAGTATCGCCCACTTCATCGAGCAGTTGAATCTGGCTCTGGTTGAGCAGGTCTTTGGGTTTCGTGGCGGCAACCGGCTTATCGGTTTTTGCTTCTTTTTTGGCGGGGGAAGAACAGCCAGTCAGGAATACGTCAGCACCAATAACGGTGCTGCCCATGATGATGGCAACTCTGGCGAGGGCGTCTCTACGATTCATAGCGGTGGGGGCTTAAACGTTCTGTTTTTTGAGCTCGCCCACTGCATGATCCACGGCCCGGGCGGTGAGAGCCATATAGGTCAGGGAAGGGTTCTGGCAGGCAGCCGACGTCATGGCGGCGCCGTCGGTGACGTACACGTTCGGTGCGTCCCACACTTGGTTGAACTCATTGAGCACCGACGTTTTGGGGTCGCGGCCCATGCGAGCGGTACCCATTTCATGGATGCCGCCACCCAGGGTGTAGCCCCCGTTGTAGGTTTTCACGTTCTTCAGACCAGCCTTCTCCAGCATTTCCTGCGCATCATTCATCATATCGATGCGCATTTTCTGCTCGTTTTCACGGATATGGGCATCAATGGCAAGAACGGGCAGACCCCACTTGTCTTTCTTGGTTTTGTCGAGCGTTACTTGGTTGTCGTGGTAGGGCAGGGTTTCGCCGAAACCTGTTAGGCCCATGTTCCATTGGCCAGGCTCGCTTAGGGCGTCCTTGAACTCGCCACCAATATTCATTTCGGGGATTTCGCGCGCCCAGCCTTCACGGCCGGCGCTGCCCTGGTAGCCAAAGCCGCGAATGTAGTCGCGCTTGTCGCCGAACAGGTTGCGGAAACGTGGCACGTAAATACCGTTGGCGCGGCGGCCGTACACGTATTTGTCGTCGTAGCCTTCCACGGTGCCCCGGGCACCCGCCCGGAAGTGGTGGTCCATCAGATTGTGGCCCAATTCACCGCTGCTGCTGCCTAGCCCGCCGGGCCAAACATCAGTAGCCGAATTCATTAACACCCAAGCCGAATTTAGGGCCGAGGCGTTTAGGAAGATCACCTTTGCGAAGTATTCGTAGGTCTGGTTGGTTTCGGCGTCTAATATCTCTACGCCCTTAGCCCGCTTGGTATCCTTGTCGTAGAGGATTTTGGTAACGATAGAAAACGGACGCAGTGTAAGGTTGCCGGTAGCTACTGCTGCGGGCAACGCGGCTGATTGGGTGCTGTAATAGGCTCCAAACTGGCAGCCTAACCAACATTTGTTGCGGTACTGGCAGCTTACCCGGTTGTTGTGGTTTTGCGTGATGTTGGCCGTGCGGCCAATCACCATGCGCCGGTGCTCGTAGTTTTTCTTGATGCGGGCGGCCACATCCTTCTCCACGATGTTCATTTCCATGGGCGGCATAAACTCGCCGTCGGGGAGTTGGGGCAGCCCTTCCTTGGACCCGCTAATGCCCACAAATTTCTCGACCTTGCTGTACCACGGCGCCAGATCCTTGTAGCGAATCGGCCAATCGACGGCAATACCATCTTTGGCATTGGCTTCGAAATCGTAGTCGCTCAGCCGGTAGGACTGCCGGCCCCACATCAGGGAGCGGCCACCTACATGGTAGCCCCGAAACCAGTCGAAGGGCTTCACTTCTACATAGGGGCTTTCCTTTTCGTTAACCCAGTAATCGAGGTTGCTTTCGTTGAGCGTGTAGTCGCGCTTCAGCACCGGGTAATCCTCGATCATCTGCTGGGTTTTGCCTCCTCGATGCGGAAACTCCCATGGGTCTTTGTTGGCGTTCACATAGTCCTTGATATGTTCTATGTTGCGGCCACGCTCCAGCATAATGGTCTTTAGACCTTTCTCTGTCAGTTCTTTAGCTGCCATACCGCCGGAAATACCGGACCCGATGACAATAGCATCATACGTGTTTTTTTCCATGATCTGGAAGGAAAATATGTGGGATTTAGTAGGCAGAGAGCAGGCACCGCATGAGAGAAACAAGCGGCGAGTCAAAGGGACATGCCCTCGACAGTCGGTAATGATATAAATAATTTATCACCATTCGTTTATATTTTTTCGAAGAATGTGATGAAAAGGTATAGAAGCTAGCCGAGACTGGAGCCGTTTTGCGGCACAGACAGCAAGCTGCTGCCCTGCCCAAGCACGCTACACTGCCCCCATACGCTCTGGCAAGCGCTTCCTAGCTGCCTGTTTACTAGGCACTTTCGCTGACGACCCGCAAACAACCTACTTCCAATTGAGAAGATGGGCGTGAGAAACCAGACAGGAGGAGCGGCGCTATTGCCCGCATGCATAAAACGTTTAAGCAACTCCCACAGTCGCTATACTACTGCCGCTTATATTCTTTGACCTCTATATGCAAAGGCCCCGCACAAAGCGCCCGGGCCCCCGGGTGGTCGACTACCGGTAGTCGACCACCCGGGGGCCCGGGCGCTTTGTGCGGGGCACCTTCGGATGCAACACCCCTATAACACTGTTCTGCTTTAGGAAAGTGCAAGCCCTGATGCGGTGCTTGCGGCAGCTGCTCTACTGCGTTTTATCCTGATACCGAAATTGTCCACTTACACCCTCAAGCGGTTTGCCGTCGGCTTCGGCGTAGGGATAGACAAAGTAGTTGAGCGGCGCGCCTTTCTGTTGCGGGCTCAGCACCAAGTCGCGGCCCCGGGTAAGCTCCACGCGGTTCTCGTCGTGGGCGCCAAAGAAGTAGGTGCGGCGCGACGGGTCTTTGGCTGCTTCCGACGCATCGACAGGTACCCAGCCGGTTTGTTTGGTGTAGAACTCGGCCCAGCAGTGGTAGCCTTTGATTTCGCCGGCGCCGCGCTCGGCCGGCAGCGGAAACCCGATGCTGAAGCGGGCGGGAATACCAAGGGCGCGGCAGTAGCCGATGAACACCGCGTGGAAGTCGGTGCAGTTGCCACGGCGGGCGTCGCAGGCGTAATAGATGTCGCCGCGGCCCCAGCCCTGGCCGGTTTTGTCGTACGTAACGGTGCTCACCACGTGCTCATACACGGCACGCGCTTTCTCTAAGTCGGTTTTGGCTTTGGCCTTGGTTACCACTTCCTGCGCCCACCCTTTGATTTTGGGGTCGAGGGGCACGAGGCGGTCTGGTGCCAGCCAGCGCGCCATGTTCGGGTCATTGGCTTCGGTGGCTCCTGCTTTCTTGGTGGCCGCATTCGTCAAAAACGGGTTCTGATGCTCGCGCCGGGTGGCCTGGAACTGCATATCCACGGTGAGGCCCGCAGCCTGCGCAGCGGGCACCTTCAGATGCAGCACTTTATTGCCGTAGGCAGCATTGTCAATCGTGTAAGGTGCTTTTGTACTGATTTTCAGCTGCTGAATATCCTGCGAGGCATCAGGATGCGGAATAGGCAGCCAAAGTTCCACCGAATCGGCACCGGCGGGCACGGCGGGAATAGTAGCCCTGTAGTCGAAGGTGAACGTACGGGTTTTGGGCACCGAGGCAGGACCGGCTGCAACAAGAAGCGCCAAACTAACGGGCAGTAAAAAACGAGGTATAGCAACCATAGCACAGAAGGAAAGCAGCTCTGACCGATCAATACGGAACGGCACCGGCGCTGCAAAGATAACGCATTGACGAGGGCGTTGTTTGCCACGCTTTACTTTACCTCCGTGAGGGTTAGGTTGCCTCCCGGTCCCGAATCAGCCGGAAGAAGGCGTCGCGGTAGGTTTCGCCCACCGGAATCTGGTCTTGGGCAATATGAATCATGTTGCCTTCCACCATCCGGACTTTATCGAGCGACACGATGTAGGACTTGTGCACCCGCAGAAAAGGCGGCTGGGGTAACTGCGTTTCCAACTCGCGCAAGGTTTGATAGGTGACAATCCGCTGGCCAGTTGCGAAAATAGAGACGTAGTTCTTCAGGCCCTGGATGTAGAGAATATCCGTGAAATCGAGCCGAAGAAACTTGTTTTTGGTTTCGCCCTTCACAAACATATAGTTTGGTGCTGCACTTGGCGGCGCCGGGGAAGCAGACACCGCGGCTGTGGCGGGGGGCGCCAGCAAAGCATAGGCTTTGTGAGCAGCGCGCAAAAACCGGTCGAAGGCAATGGGTTTGAGCAAGTAGTCCACCACATCGTGGTTGAAGCCTTCGAGGGCGTGCTCGGGGTAGGCAGTGGTAAGGATAACCTTGCATTTGTTGCCGCACAGCTTGAGAAATTGCAAACCAGTCAGCTCGGGCATCTGAATATCCAGAAACACCACGTCGGCGCGCCCCTCCTGCACCCAGAGCAGCGCTTCAATGGGCTTGGTGGTGGTGCCTACCAGATCCAGAAAAGGCACTTTCTCGATGTAGGCCGCCAAGATGCGGGTCGCGTAGGCTTCATCGTCAACAGCAATACAGCGAAGCACAGGCCAAAGGAATTAGTGAAGAGAATACAGCTCCAACCGGGTGTAATGCACGGCCGCTTCCTGCTGCACAACCAACTGGTGCTTGCCAGGATACAGCAACTCCAGCCGCCGCCGGATATTGCCCAGGCCGATGCCGGTGGTAGCGTCTTTCTGGTGCTGGCTGATGTGGTTGCGCACTTCAAAAGTAAGCCCTGGGGTAGTAGCGGGCAGCGTCAGGCGGATTTCCATTGGCTGACTGGCTTCATCTAACACCCCGTGCTTTAGTGCGTTTTCCACGAACGGAATCAGCAGCAAGGCGGCCACCCGCTGCCCGTTGGCGCGGCCGTCGCACTGGAAATCAACAAAGAAGTTGCCCTCGAAGCGCAGCCGGTAGATAGCAAGGTAATGATGCAGGTAGTCCACTTCTTTCTGTAGCTCCACTTTGCCATCGGGGCTCTCGTGCAGCATGTAGCGCATCAGCTCCGACAGTTTGAGGATGGCTTCAGCCAGCGGTTCCGACACGGGGTAAGCTAGCGAGTAGATGTAGTTGAGCGTGTTGTAGAGAAAGTGCGGGTTGATTTGGGTGCGTAAGAAGGCCAACTCAGCCTGCATTTTTTCTTGCTCCAGCACTTGCAGCCGAAGGTGGTTTTCACGCGCTTTTTCGCGCAGGAAGGCGTCCTTCACGCCCCAAACGGCAGCGGCAGCTACCATCATGGGCGGGAGGTAATAGGCATTGTCGAGAAGGTAGTAGGTGAGCGTGGTGCCCGGCGTGTAATTACGAAAACCGAAGAATAGCGGCAGCATCACTTCTTCGAGCAGGTAGCGCGTAGCCGCAAAAACCACTGGTGCTCCTAGCAGACCTAGCACGAGCACCTGCCAGTGCCCCTTCCGCATGCCTTGCGAGAAAACCAGCAAATAACAATAGTAGAACAAGCTGATGGAGCTAAGCAGAAAAGTGACCTGCAGCAGCAGTGACCGTTGTAGCGCAGCACCCGTTTCGGTGGTATCGCGCAGAATCCACCACAGGTCGTAGCCGATGATAAGCAACCAGCCCAGAACCTGGTAGAAAAAAATACGGGTGCGGTTCATGCTTTGAAGGTAGCAGGACGCTCTTGTTTGCACGAGACTATTATCTGAACGCCCCCGGTGGCCGGACCAACGCCGCCGCAGAGAGCCCCTACCCTATTGGCCTTGCAGTAGCGGGTTGGTCCGGCGTATGGATGGGTTGGGATAATAAAATTGAGGGACGCGCCGGGGGCTAGCTCTTTTGCTGCATCAACGGCAAGCAGTACCCTTTTCAGTATTGCTGCTCGTGGCGCTGGCCGCTGGTCAGCACGTACCCTTCCCTACTTCATTACCCATGAAAACTCTTTCCCTTCTCGTAGCACTGCTTTCCACCACGCTGCTGGGTGGCACTTGCCCGGCTTGGGCTCAAGCAAGTGTTGCTGCGCCGCCCGCCACCAAAATCAAGGTGTATCTGCTGGGCACGTTTCATTTCAACGGCTCGACCACGGACGTCGTGAAAGGGAGCAAGTCGGATATGCAGACGCCTACCAGACAGCAGGAATTAGAGGACCTGGCCAACAAGCTCACCAAAACCAAAGCCGACAAGGTATTTGTGGAATGGAAGCAAAATCGCCAGTCGTACGTGGACAGCACGTATGCGCTCTACCGCCAAAACCAGTTCAAGCTTGGCAACAATGAAGTGTTTCAGGTGGGGTACCGGCTGGCGGCCAAGCTGAACCGCTCCCGCGTGTACTGTGCTGATGCCGAGGGCGTATTCGATTATGGCGCGGCTATGGAGTACGCCAAAGAGCACAACCAAGCCGACATCCTGAAAAACGATGGAAAGAGCACAGAGGCTCCCTCGGCCCCAGACAGCATTGGCCGCCTGATTACGGCTCGGTACCATGCCATCTACGGGCCGGAGCATCCCGCCCCGAAAGGACCGAAAAAGCCACTGACCATCACCGACATTATCATCTCCAACAACACACCCGCGGCTGAGCGCAGCAACATGGACTGGTATCTACTCACGGGGGCCCGCGTGGGTGGCGGCACCAATTACGTGGGGGCCGACCTGGCCGGTGAGTTCTACAAGCGCAACATGCGCATCTACACTAATATGCTGCGGGCCGTTGATTTTCAGAAAGACCGGTCTATCATTCTCATCATCGGGGCTGGCCACGTCTCTTTTCTGAAAGAGCAGCTGCTGCATAACTCTTTGCTTGAAGTGCAGGAGGTGTTGCCACTTCTGAAAGCGAAATAGAAACGCTGCCTTCTTTTTCGGGCCACTCCATTTTGTTTACTGCTTCCGCTTTATGAAACTCACGCTTACCTGGTCTTCACTGCTGGCCTTCGTCGCCTTGCTGTTCTTCCTGGGCGAAGCGCACGAACTAGTGCACACGGGCTTGGGCCGGCTGCTGTGCGGCGGCTGGGGGCAGCGCGACTTCAACGTGTGGACCCTGTGCGACACGTGCGCGGTGGGCCGCCCCTGGAACTTGGCCGCAACTTTCGCCGGACCGATTTTCACGTTTGCGGTGGGGTGGTGGGGCTACTTTCTGCTTGATTCGCGCAACCACGCATCCAAACAGGCGGTGGGGTTTGCGCTGGTGTTTGCCACCCTACCCTTTGCGCGGATACTGGGCGCCCTGATGGGTGGCAACGACGAGGTGTATGCCTTAAGCAAGCTCCTGCCCTACGCGGTGGCTTGGCCCCTGGGCGCGGTGCTGGTGCTGCTGGCTACCGTACCGCCGCTGGTTCGGGCGTACACTGTGCTCTTGTCGCCGAGGCGGATTTGGATGTGGCTGGCCTTCTTCCTGCTCCCTACGGTGGTGGTATTTGTAGTGGTGCTAGGGGCCTTGAACTCGTTGCTAGCTAGTGGGTTTCTGGCAACGTATTGGATTTTGGGTTCCCCAATACTAGTCACGGCCTGGACGCTAACTGTGACCCTGGTGCTGGGGCTGACGTACCGACACTTATTCGAACTGGGCCAGCCGGTAGTGGTGGCCCGTTGATGGACTGCTGGCAGCGGCAACAACGGGGCGCGGGACGAGCTTACTCCCTTAAACCTTCTTACCTTCACGTTCCGAGCTTTCTGCCCATTCCCCCACCCCATCCCACCCTGTTCGTATGGCTTATTACCACCGCCTCGGCCAGATTCCGCGCAAGCGCCACACCCAGTTTCGCCAGCCCGATGGCACCTTGTACTCCGAGCAACTCGTGGGTACGCTGGGTTTTCACGGTGTCTCGTCGTTGCTCTACCACCGGCATCCGCCCACCGATATTCGGAACGTAGGCGTGCCCGAGCCTTATAGCCCGAAGCTGCTCAAAGACCGGCCCTTGCAGCCCAGCCACCTCCGCACCCTGGCCCAAACCACCACCGGTGGCGACTACCTGGCCGCCCGCCAAACCCTGCTCGGCAACGCCGACGTGACGCTCAGCATCTGCAACCCTACGGAGCGGCGCATGAGCTACTACTACAAAAACGCGCTGGCCGACGAAGTGATTTTCGTGCACGAAGGCCGGGGCGAGCTGTGGAGCCAGATGGGCAAAGTGGCGTTCGAGCCCGGCGACTATGTGGTCATCCCACGCACCATCATCCACCAGCTGCACTTCGAGGAGGGTCCGGTTCGACTGCTGATCATCGAGTCGTTCAGTGCGGTGGAAACCTGCCGGCGCTACCGCAACCACTTCGGACAACTGCTGGAACACTCGCCGTATTGCGAACGGGACATTCGGCCCCCAAGCGAGCTGGTAGTGGATGATGCGCAGGAGTCGGGCGAGTACCTACTCAAAATCAAGAAAGAAGGCCAACTGCACCACCTCACTTACGCCCATTCGCCCTTCGATGTGGTGGGCTGGGACGGGTACTTCTACCCCTACGCCACCAGCATCCACGACTTCGAGCCGATAACGGGCCGTTTGCATCAGCCACCGCCCGTGCACCAGCATTTCGAGGGCCACAACTTCGTGATTTGCTCGTTTGTGCCGCGCCTCTTCGACTATCACCCGCTCAGCATTCCGGCGCCCTATAACCACTCCAACGTGGATTCCGACGAGGTGCTGTACTACGTGGCCGGCAACTTCATGTCGCGCAAGGGCGTGGATTTGGCCTCGTTTACGTGGCACCCCAGCGGCATTCCGCACGGGCCCCACCCTGGGACCGTGGAAGCCAGCCTCGGCAAAAAGGAAACCCACGAGTTAGCCGTCATGGTGGACACGTTCCGGCCGCTTTACCTCACCGAAGCCGCCCTACCGTACGTGGACCCACGCTACCCAATGAGCTGGCAGCCGGGCTTCGTGCCCGATGCGCCGAAACCCGCCGACATGATGGATTAGTAATTGAACAACATCTAGTTGCACGCCTTCCTGAACTTGTTTGGGAAGGCGTTTTATTTCACCTTCCGGTGAATCTAGCCATCATTTCTCGCCGTATTTTCAAGGCAAAATTCAACTGCCATGAAAAAAATACTGCTGCTATTTCCCCTTGTCTTGCTGCTAGCGGCCATGGGGTGCAAGAAGATTGATAAGCTTCTCACCTTCAACATCGAAGACTCCCAGAACATCAAAGTATCGGGTGGCTTCCCGTTGGGGCAGATAGTACCTCTTACGCCGCTTAGCGTCCCTACCAAATCAGAGGAGAAGTTCAGCAACGAGGGTACCAGTGCCAACTTGGTCAAGAAAGTAACCCTGAACCAACTCACCCTCACCATCACCAACCCGAACAACGAAAACTTCGACTTCCTAGAGCTTATCAAAATCTACATCAGCACTGATGGCAACGACAAGATTTTGCTGGCTTCGCTGGACCCGGTGCCGACCGGTGTCAAAACTATTACGCTGAATCCAACCAACGCCGTGCTCGACAAGTACATCAAGGCCAAAAGCTACACGCTCACCACAGAGGCCAAAATCAGAAAGCCTATTTCCAGCGACATCACCCTGCGCTGCGACACCCGCTTTCAAGTCACGGCTGATCCGCTGTAATCAACGCTTGCTTGCAGACAAAAGCCCCATCCAAACCAACTTGGATGGGGCTTTTGTCTGTCCTTGCTTTCCGCATAAAGCATGAAAGGTTGGGTAAAGGACGCTTAGCGGTTTCGGCCGTACTGCTCGTGGCTGCTTACCCAGTCGGAAGAGGAAATGGCCGAGCCCAGGCTGAGCTCACCGGCCAGCACCACGCCGGCCACTATCTCCGCAAACTTATTGACCGTGCCACGCCCCACGCAGCCCAACATCCGCAAACACTCGTTCTGCGTGGCCAGCCCGGTACCCCCACCGTGCGTAGCTACAATCAGTGAGGGAATGGTGATGCTCAAATACAGGTCGCCTTCCTTGGTAACTTCGGAATACAGCACGCCAGCCGACGATTCCGACACGTTGGCCACGTCCTGGCCGGTGGCAATGAACATGGCCGTGATACCATTCGCGGAGTGCGCCCCGTTGTTGTTGGCTCCCGACAGAAAGGCGCCTACGTTGCTTACTTGCCCGTGGTAGGCTAGCTGCTCGGGCGTCACGCGCATGCGCTGTTGCAGCACTTCGCGCTTGATAACGGCCTCGGCCACCACGCGTTTGCCGCGGGTGCGCATCACGTTGATTTGAGAGGCTTTCTTGTCGGTAGCGAAGTTGGATTCGAGGTAGAAGTGGCGGACGGGGGCCTCCTTGTAATGCTCCAGAATCCAGGAGCAGGCCGCGAAGGTGGCACGGCCTACCATGTTCTGGCCTGCCGCGTCGCCGGTGCTGTAGTTGAAACGCAGGTAGGCGAACTTGTTGGCTAAGTACGTATCAATGTATTGCAGTTTGGCGACGCTAGAGGTGCTTTCTGCCTCCGGCCGAATCTGGTCGATGGTTTCGGCCACCCACCGCCCGAAGTCCCGAGCACCGCGGGCATCATCGAACACAAACACCGGGGCCCGCTGCATGGCGTCGCCGATGACAGTGCACTTTACGCCGCCGCACAGGTTAAGCACCTGAATACCCCGGTTGTAGCTGGCTACCAGCGTCCCTTCGGTGGTGGCCATCGGAATCAGGAAGTCGCCTTGGGCAACTTCCCCGTTCACGCGCAACGGACCGGCCAGCCCTATCGGAATTTGCGCCACACCCGTGAAATGCTCGCAGTTGCCTCGCAGCGTGTGGGCATCAAAGGAGTAGTGCTTGAGGTGCTTGAACTCCTGCCCCGAAAACTCCTCGGCGAAGCGCTGCCGGGCCTGAATGGCGTCGTCGGAATAGTCGTCTTGGTCTTGGCGCGGAATGCGGGTGCGGTTGTCAGCGCTTTGCATAATGGCATCTTCCACTTCCACGTGCAAGTCACCGAAGGGGTCGGCCGCAAACTGCACGCGTATGGGATGGACGCCCTCGGGCAAAGCAGTAGCCGTCAGGTGAAAGGTGATGCTGTGCCCTACTGGGAATTCCAGGCCACCCGGTGTGCGGCTCAGCGCGTCGCGCACGGGCCTGATGTCACCGTCGCCGAGGTCCAAGGCAATGTTGTCGGGCGCCACGCGCTGGTCGCCTATCTGCACGTAATCCAGCCGGGTGAAGCGGACGGTATCGAGGCGGTTCTTGATGCTGAAGGCCACGCCATTAGGCGTGTTGTGCAGGCTACCGCGCGTGTAGAGCAGCTTCAGCATCATGGGGCTAGGCGTGAAGATCATAGGAACCGGAACGAAGGTGGGAGTAGGACGATGCGGGCAGTAAAGTCGGAATTTTTCGGGGAATAGCAGACTGTACAAAGAACCACGGCCACTCCATTTCATGAATTCAGCGGTGACGCCTGCTTTGCAACTCTTCTACAGGTTCTTTGCTGAAAATGATTGGAATAGTATAGGGCACGCTCACCGGATGGCCGTTTGTCTGAGCCGGTGTAAACTGATAGTCAAGCAGCTGCACTACTCGCAAGGCTTCGGCATCCATTGCCGGATGTAGCCATCTTACAACCTTGGTATCCCGGATGCTACCACTCTTATCGATAACGAAGCTAACGTAAACCTTGCCGCTTTCCTGTGGTGCTTCCGGTGGCCAGCTTAGGTTTTGCTGAATGAATCTCGTCAAACCTTCCCAACCGCCAGACTTCTTATCAATACCTCTATAAATAGGCATCTGCTCAACAAATATCCATCCGACCTTTAGTTCTTGTAAACCGGTTAGGTCCGGATTGCTTAATGTGTCCTGTATGTGAGAAACTGGCACATCGACGGCAAGATTTTCTGGAGTAGATGCTAGCTTTTCAGACTGCGCCCACACTCCTCCGCTCCCCAAGCACAGCCCAGATACCAGTATAAAGAGGAGTAATTGGAACACATCAATCGCGCTTAAAGGTGACAGGAATAGTGTAGCTCACATCTACAGGTTTGTTGTTCTGCTTGCCTGGCTCAAATTGTCCATCCAGTAGTTGCACTACCCGCAGCGCCTCCGCATCCAGTAGTGGGTGAATGCCTTTCAGCACTTTCGCGTTGCGCACCTGTCCTGTTTTGTCGATGACGAAGCCGATAAATACTTTTCCCTCTGCGTCAAGCATTTCGCTACCAGCTGGCCAGCGCACATTCTTTTGCACAAATTTCATTACCCCTTCAGATCCACCATTCTTATAAACAGGCATCTGTTCTGCTCCTCCAAATACGACATGTGGTGTTGCTTGCGCAGCTACTTTCGTTGCCTTTTGCACCTGCGCCCACGCTTCACCACTCGTCAGCCCTAACCCGCACACTAGCACCAGCGCTACCAAAAACCGCCGCAGCTTCGGGCGCAGTTGCGGCTGGGGCGCGAGTTGACTTGGGCGAAACCGGCCGCAGACCCGGCCATCCGGGGAAGTTTGAAAGGCTGCGTCCAGGTCAGCTTGCGTGCTTGCAGTGAAATCCAGGACCGTCCGGTCGCAGTGGGCACAGTGGCGGCCTTGTTCGGTAGGTGTCATCTGCTGCCAGTCTTCGTGGCAGGCATTCAGGCGGACGTTGAGGATAGGCAGGGGCAGCATAGCGGCTTATCTAGCAGGGCTTGAATATAACGTGCAACGCATAGCGAACAGGAATCTTGCGCTGCTCCTTTCAGGCAGTACGAACAGGTAGCTAGACGTGGGTTCTAGCTTAGAAACCACCCAGCAGGCTGAGCTTATCGAAGCATTTCTACTGCTTCGGCAAGCTCAGCTTGCCGGTCGGCTTACGACCCGTTCACGCCCTATTTTGCAGCCAGTCCTACTCCTCGAAATACTCTTTGCCACGGCTGTCGATATAGCCAATTTTGCCATCGGGAGTGGTTACGCGAGCCACTTCTTCGATGAAGGGCTCGGCGGCAGCGTATGCAACAGGGGTAAGCAGGCGGCCCTCGGTGCTCACATAGCCAAAGCGGCCAGCCTGCTCTACTATAGGATACGCAAAGCCGTTGGCGCTTGTGGCCTGGATGGCATCGTATTCCAGCGGCAGCGTGCGCTTGCCTTCGGCATTCAGTACGCCCCATTTTGCGCCTTGGCGGACTAGTAGCAGGCCGTCGTGGTGCAGGTCCCGGATTTCGTCGTATTCGGCGAGCACTACAGTAGTGGAGCCCACCGTGAAGCGGAACCCCACTTTGCCCTGGCGGCGCATTAGGTCGCCTTGCTCCAGGTAGTCGGTCTCTGGTTCGGGGTCAGGGGGCGTGCTCAAGCGTTGGCCGCTGGAGTTGATGTCGAAGGTTTCTCCGCTTAGCTCGACGGTAGCACGGCCTTGCTGGAAGTTGCTGGCGCGGCTGAATTGCACGGGTGTAATAGAGTTGCCGCCCGCATCAATGTAGCCATACAATAGGCCTTGGCGCACCCAGGCTACCTCGTTTACAAACGGTCCGGCCTCGTTGTAGAGTAGGGGCAGCACTACCCGGCGCGTACGGTCGGCGTAGCCCCAGCGGCTGCCGCGGCGAAAAGGCACCAAGGGGCCCTTGGTGGTTTGGGCCAGTGCCGCGCCCTCGCTCAGCAGCACTAGCACGCATAGCGCCAAGCGAAGCCGCTGCCAGAAGGAAAATAAAAACAACCGAAAACCAGGCATTTCAACGAAGGTACGCAAGCCCATAAAACCTCCAGGCGGTTGGCGGGTTGGTTCACACGTTCTTCATCTAACCGCCCGCAGATTGGCCGCGCAATGGTCGGCTCATGGTAGAGCATCATTTCTTGTTACCCTAACTTTACGTCGGGCACGACACCGTGAGTTTTGCTCCCGTATCTTTGTGCCCGCAGGCGTCTTTGCCCGTCGCCTCCGCTCCCTATGTCTTCACTACATACTTATCCGCGCTTCACCCTGGGCTCCACGCTTACGGCTGAACAACTGGCGTTCTTTCAACAATATGGTTTTCTGCATTTTAGAGCTTTTGCCGATCTAAGCACCGTGCACCGGCTCCTGCGTGCTACCGAGCAGGTCCAGCGACAGTGGCTGACCGATGAAGTGCAGAAAGTGAACGGCGTGCCCATCAAATACGGCAAGGACGTTGATGGCTCCCCGATAGTACAGCGCTTCGCTTTTGCCAACCACTACAGCCCCGAACTCCGCGAATTTTTGGAAGAGCCGCGTTTCCAAGCGCTATTTCCGTTGCTGGAAGCCCCCGGCGGCCGGGTTGGCATCAACGAGAAAGATGGCCTCGTTATCAACCACTACGTGAACGTAACCGGCAGCGAGTTTTCGCAGATGGGGTGGCACACGGATTCGCTGCGCGACGTGTTTTATGGCAAGCGCATTGGCCCGATGCTCAACGTTGGGTTCCACCTCGATGGTACGCCTGCTACCAATGGGGGCCTGCGCCTGATACCGGGTACGCACCGCCAGCCGCTGCGCGAGATGCTGTTTCGCAAGAAATATTACAAGGACGTCAGCTCCGACCCCAACGAAATTGCGGTGGAAACGGAAGCCGGCGACCTGACCGTGCACGACGGCCGCATGTGGCACCGGGTAGCCCAGTCGCCGCTGGTAGGCGAAGCATCGCGCCGCCGCGTCATGTACGTGCCCATCTTGGCGGGTAAGTATCAACCCAAGACCGAGAACAGCCCGACCCCCTTCTATTTGCGGTTTCTACACCTAGTGAAATAGCACGCGGACGCCCAAGTAGAACCTCCGTTCTGTCTGGGCGTCCGCCCCAACCCACAACGCCCCTATGCCTACTGCTCTCATCACCGGCGCGTCGCGCGGTATTGGCCGGGCTTTCGCCACCGAGCTGGCGCGCCGCCGCTACGACCTGCTGTTGGTTGCCCGCTCCGCCGACCAGTTGGAACTGGTAGCTACCGAACTGCGCACTCAACACGGCATCAGCGCCCATAGCCTTGCCTGCGACCTGGCGGAGCAAGGCGCAGCCCAGCGGGTAGCGGACTGGGTGCGTACTCAAACGCCGGAGCTAACCATCTTGGTGAACAACGCGGGCTATGGGCTGTGGGGCCGCTTCGAGGAGCTCACACTAGTAGAGCAGCAGAACATGTTGCAGCTCAACATGCACTTGCCAGTGGCCCTCACGCACCTGCTGTTGCCTACGCTGCGCCAGCAGCCCAAGGCTTACATCCTGAATGTAGCCAGCACTGCTGCGTACCAGGCGGTGCCTACTCTTACGCTTTACGCGGCCAGTAAGTCGTTCTTGCTCAGCTTCTCGCGTGGTTTGCGCTACGAGCTGCGTGATTCTGTGGTGTCGGTTAGCTGCCTCAGCCCCGGTGCTACCACCACCGATTTCGCCGACCGGGCCGGCATGAGTGCGGGCCTACAGGAAACCGCCAACAAGGTATCTATGACGCCCGCGCAAGTGGCGCAAGCCGGTATTGCGGCGCTGCTAGCCGGGGAAGCGGAAATTATTCCGGGTGCCTTGAACAAGATTTCCTCGAAGCTCACAGGCTTGGTTCCCAAAGCCCTGACCGAGAAAATTGCCGCTGGCATCTACGAGAAGTATCTGAAGTAGAGTAAAGTACGCCGACTATAAACCGGCGGGCGGCGCTGCTACGTATTGCGCGGCACCCACCAACGTTAAGCGTTGTCTTCTTCCGTTTGCTATTGGGTACCTGCCTGCCCGAACCGGCCGGCTACCCAATAGCAAACGGAAGCAAAAAAAGGCGCGGCTACTACATCATAGGTGTAGTGCACATGCTGCACCAGCACCAGCAACCCCACCGCCGCTGCCGCTGCCAGCAACCACTGCCGCCGACGGCCCGGCCCCACTCCTAGGGCGAGCAGCACTACGGTAGCGGTGTGGCCGGAAAAGAACAAGTCTTTGGTGATGGGCCCGGCCGCAACGTAGATGAACGTATCAATGATTGGGTCGCGGAGAGGGAGCAGGCCGATGGGCGGCTCCAGGGGCAGTAGGGCCAGCAGGGCTACGCGACAAACCTGCATCAACCAGTAAGCGGCCAATAAGCGCAGCAGCAAATACGGGCGCGGCAGCACGTAATGCAGGGTAGCCCCTACGCTCAGGTAGATGATGATGAAAATGGGCCACGACACATCCTGCACGGGCAGCAAGGCCAGCAACGGGTCGGGCAGATGAGCGCCCGGCCGCGCCTGCACCCATGCGAAAAACGGCGGCAGGTTGGCCACGAGCACCAGCAACAGCCCCAGCGTAAGCAGCAGCCGATACCGGAAAGCTGACTGCTGCCAGGCAACAGACCACGTACGGGGCAGAGAATCGGGGGCGGCAACCAGACGAGGCATAGGGCAAACAAACGAACAACTACAGCCACAAAAGTAGCTCCCGTGAGCCTATTCTTACATTGTGCTTCTTGCCCGGGTGGCTGCTGAATACCCGACGCGCATAGTGGCCTGCTATAGAGCGTCCACCACCGGAAACCGGGCGCCGTGCTGGTAGCCTTCAACAGCACGCCGTATCTTTTGCGGCTACTTTCCTCGTTTTACATGAAGCACACGTTCCTTTTCACTTCTTTCGCCGCCACGCTCACCTTGTCGGCCACGGCGCAAAATACCGCCCTCAATGCCCGCATAGCCAAGCTAGCCACCGCTCAGGAAAGCAAGCTTATTGCCTGCCGCCGCGACCTGCACGAGCACCCTGAACTTGGCAACCAAGAAACCCGCACCGCCGGCATTGTGGCCGAGCAATTGAAAAAACTAGGGCTGGAAGTGCAAACCGGCGTAGCTCGCACCGGCGTGGTTGGCATCCTGAAAGGCGGCAAGCCCGGACCGGTGGTAGCCTTGCGAGCCGATATGGATGGTTTACCGGTGACGGAAACCGCCAATCTGTCTTTCGCCTCGAAAGCCAAAACCACCTACAACGGCCAGGAAGTGGGTGTGATGCACGCCTGCGGCCACGACACCCACGTGGCCATGCTGCTAAGCGCTGCCGCCGTGCTGAGTGAGGTAAAGAAGGACCTGCCGGGCACAGTGAAGTTCATCTTTCAGCCGGCCGAAGAAGGCTCCTTGCCCGGCGTGACGGGCGGCGCCAAGCTCATGGTGCAGGAAGGCGTCCTCGACAACCCTAAAGTGGACGCCATCTTTGGCTTGCACATCAACGCCCAAACCGAAGTAGGCACGCTCAAGTACCGTCCCGAAGGCACCATGGCCGCCGCCGACGTATTCACCATTAAAGTGAAAGGCAAATCGGCGCACGGGGCCTACCCTTGGTTGGCAGTGGACCCAGTCGTGACGGCCGCGCAGATTGTAACAGGCCTGCAAACCATTATCAGCCGCCAAACCGAACTAACGGAAGACGCGGCCGTGCTGACCGTGGGCATGATTCATGGCGGGGTGCGCAACAACATCATCCCCGACCAGGTGGAACTGACCGGCACCATTCGCACCCTCGACAAAGACATGCAGCAGCAAATCTGGGCGGCCATTCGCCGAACAGCCACCAACATTGCGGAAAGCGTCGGTGCCACTGCCGAAGTGGACATCGTCAACTATGCACCCATCACCTACAACGACCCGCGCCTGACCGAGCGGATGCTGCCTACCCTGCAACGGGTGGCGGGGCCGTCTCACGTGGTACTGCAAAAAGCGGTGACCGGGGCCGAGGACTTCGCGTATTTCCAGGAGAAGGTACCCGGCCTGTTTGTGTTCGTGGGCGGCATGCCAAAAGGCAAGAACCCAGCCGAAACAGCGCCGCACCATACGCCCGGCTTTTTTGTGGATGAGAGTGGCCTCACCCTGGGCGTCCAAACCATTGCCACCCTGGCCGCCGATTATCTTGGCTCGAAGAAATAGAAAGCCTGCTGGTAGTCGCCACCCAAAGCGTACAGAAAGCCCACACTAATAGCCCGTGTCCTTCCGACGCAGGAGGAATCTGGGTTCGGTTGTTCGATGATCTTACTCAGATTCCTTCTGCGTCGGAAGGACACGGTCTGGTTGTAAGCAGGAGTGCGGGCGGACTACTGCATATCAGCTGAAATAGAAGAGCGGGCACCTGCGAACATTCCCTGTTTTCACGGTGGCTACCACCGCCTCAACGGCTCAGGTGGCGGGTGCGCACGGCGTGATATATCAGCACATACTGTTTGCTACGTGGCGCTTGGCACTATCTTTCAACGTATTCGCCCGCTTATCACTTCTTCTCTATGAAACGCTTTTCGTTGCTGACTTGCCTTGGTGCCTCCTTAACGCTGCCTGCTGCCGCCCAAAACGCTACGCTTAACGCCCGCATTGCCCAGCTTGCGCAGGATAAGGAGGCCAAGGTAATTGCCTGGCGGCGCGACTTTCACCAGCACCCCGAGCTAGGCAACGAAGAAACCCGAACCGCGGGTATTGTGGCGGCCCACCTGCGTAAGTTGGGATTCGAGGTGAAAACCGGCGTAGCCCGCACCGGCGTGGTCGGCATCTTGAAAGGCGGCAAACCGGGGCCCGTGGTAGCACTGCGCGCCGACATGGACGCACTGCCCGTAACTGAAGCGCCTGGCCTGGCCTTTGCGTCCACGGTGAAGAGCACCTACCTGGGCCAGCCGGTGGGCGTGATGCACGCCTGCGGCCACGACTCGCACACCGCCATGCTAATGGGTGCAGCCGAGGTGCTGAGTGAGGTGAAGAACGACTTGCCAGGTACAGTCAAATTTATCTTTCAGCCGGCCGAGGAAGGCTCCTTGCCCGGCGTGGAAGGGGGCGCCAAGCTTATGGTGAAAGAAGGCGTGCTAGAAAACCCGAAAGTAGACGCTGTGTTCGGGGTGCACGTGTGGGCCCAGAACGAAGTCGGGACGCTTACTTACCGGCCGGGGGGTGAAATGGCCAGTTCCGACCGATTTACCATTAAAGTGATAGGCAAAGGCGCGCACGGCGCCGCCCCCTGGAACAGCGTGGACCCCGTGGTGACAGCCGCCCAAATTATCCTGGGTTTGCAAACCATCGTCAGCCGGCAAGTGAACCTCACCGACGACGCGGCTGTGGTGACCGTGGGCACGCTGAAAGGCGGCACCCGCTACAACGTGATTCCGGCCGATGTGGAGCTGAGCGGTACCATCCGCGCCCTCGACGAAACCACCCAGAAGCAACTGTGGGCGGCCATCCGCCGCACGGCTAAGGGCATTGCCGAAAGCGCCGGCGCCACGGCCGAAGTCAGCATCGAGCCCTACGTACCCGTCACGTTTAACAGCTTGCCCCTGACTGCCCAGATGCTCCCTACCCTGCAGACTGTGGCTGGCGGCGCAACCAATGTGCAGGAAATCAAAGCCAAAACTGGGGCCGAGGATTTCTCTTTCTTCGCCAATAAAGTGCCGGGCTTGTTCGTGTTTGTGGGTGGCATGAGCAAGGGCGCCAACCCAGCCAACACCGCCGACCACCACACCGCTGGCTTCAAGCTCGATGAAAGCGGCTTCACATTGGGTGTGAAGACCTTAGCCACGCTGGCCGCCGACTACCTGAGCATGAAAAAGCAGCAGTAACCCCACCCTCTGGTGGGTATTGAAGCCGGGTTATGTGTCCGCACTGCCAGAATCTGCGTAATTCGCGGAAAAATCAGTGGAACCTATAATGAATATAGCCCTCGTCACTTGCGAAAGCCTGGCCCAGTATGCGGCCCCCAACATCGACGACGAAGATAGCCTACTAACCCGCCACCTGCGGGCGCAGGGCCACCACGTAGAGCCGCGCATCTGGAGCAACCCCGCCGTGGACTGGCACGCCTACGACGTGGTGCTGCTGAAGTCGCCGTGGGATTATTTCGACCGGGTGCAGGAGTTCTACGCTTGGCTGGACCGGATGGAGGGCGAAGGGATTCGCATGCTTAACCCTGTATCGACGGTACGTTGGAATGCCGATAAGCAGTATTTGCTGGACATGGAGCGGCAAGGCGTGCGCATTGTGCCTACGCACTGGCTTCCGTGCGGCACGCAGTTCCAGGCCCAAGTTGTATTTGCGGCCCTGGGCACAGACCGGCTGGTGGTGAAACCGGCCGTGAGCGGCGGCGCTAAAAATACGTTCGACCTGAACCTGGCCGAAGCAGAGCGCCGCAGTGCCGAGCTGACCGAACTGTTGCGGGAAGAAGACTTTCTGGCGCAGCCTTTTTTGCCTCAGATTCAAACGGAGGGAGAATGGTCGCTCGTTTATCTGGGCGGAGAGTACAGCCACTGCGTGCTCAAAACGCCGAAGTCGGGTGACTTCCGCGTGCAGCACTACCTCGGCGGCGGCATCGAGCCCCGCGAAGCCCCTGCCCACCTGCGGCGCACCGCCGACGACATTGTGCAGCGGTTTGCGGCTGACTGCCTGTATGCTCGCGTAGATGGTGTAGACGCCAACGGTGAACTGTTGCTGATGGAGTTGGAGCTCATCGAGCCGTTCCTGTACCTAGACACCGCAGAAGGCTCATTTGCTCGTTACGAAACCAAGCTCAAGGCTTCTGTGAAGTAGCCAGAAAGACATTTTTAAACCTTGTTTAACGACGAGCGGCTTGCCAGTGGCAAGCCGCTCGTCGTTAGAGAGTACAGGTGCAAGTCAGAAAAAGCAGCGGGTTCCTATAAGTCAGCCGCTTTGTAAGCGCCTTACTACTAGAAGCCGTTCACCTCGAAGCCACCGTCCACGCTCAAGCATTGGCCGGTGATGTAACTGGCCGCAGGCAGGCACAAGAAAGCAACCGCCGCGGCTACCTCTTCGGATTTGCCCACGCGGCCCATGGGAGTACGATCAACGACTTGCTGCAGATACTCGGGGTTGCGGAGGACGGTAGCGGCCAGGGGCGTTTGGATGTACCAGGGCGCCACGGCATTCACTCGGATTCCTGCCGAAGCCCACTCCACGGCCAAGTTGCGGCTGAGCTGAATAAGGGCGGCTTTGGTCATGCCATAGATGGAACCGGTCCGTACGTGCACCAGCCCCGCCACCGACGACACGTTGATGATGCTGGCTTTGCCAGCGGCTTGCAGCTGCGGATATGCCCCCTGGCACAGCCCAAAGGCCGACTCTAGATTGGTAGCCAACAAATACTGATACTCGGTGGCCGAATAGTCGGTGGTGGGCTTGCGGATGTTGGTGCCCACATTGTTGACGAGGATATGCAGCGCGGGGCCAAGTTGAGCGGTTTTGGCTAGCACTTGCTGGCGGCCCGCTTCCTGGCTCACGTCGGCTGCTACGGCGTGCGCATCGAGGCCGGCGGCGCGCCATTCCGCCACCTGGGCTTCCAGTTCGGGGGCTTGCCGGGCTACTGCTACCACTGTGGCACCGAAGGCCAGCAGCTCGGCTGCTATGGCGGCGCCTATTCCTTTGGATGCCCCCGTCACGACGGCGAGTTGGCCGGACAGGCTCCAGCGTTGTTGCAATGAAGGATGAAGTTGAGGCATGTGAGTTGGTGAGAGGAAGGTGTAAAACTATGGCTTTTCATGAAGGACGGTATGCTCTCTTAGTGGGTATAACGAGCCTGAATAAAACTTTGGCAAGAATCGCTATAACTAATATTATTGATATATTTTAAATTATATACTCATATGATAACGATAATTTTAATAAAAGACCCTGTTCATTATAAATAAAGTAAATTGACAGCCCACCGAATCAAAATAAGGTGGCTACATCCCCATCCTCCTTCCAACCAACCACTATGACCAAACATTACTCTGTAGCAGCACTGTTACTGCTTGGTGCGCTTCCAACCGCATACGCGCAGGAAGCCACTCGCGCTGCCCAAAAATTTCTGGCCGAAGACGGCACCCCCGCCTTGGTACAGTTCCGCCCCGAGTCGTCGGCTTACACGCTGAGCCAAGCCCGGCAGGCTCTAATAGAGCAGCTCCAGCTCAAGAGCGACGACCAGATGCAGCAGGCCCGCACCGAAACCGATAACCTGGGTTTCGTGCACGAGAAGTACAACCAGTTCTACAAAGGCATCAAAGTAGAGCACGCCGCGTACACCCTGCATGCCAAGCAAGGCAAAGTGGAAAGCATGAGCGGCCAAGTGGAGCGCATCAGCGGACTAAGCGTGACTCCTTCAATGGATGCTGCTGCCGCCCTACAGCGGGCCTTGGCCTTCGTGGGCGCCACCCGCTACATGTGGCAAGATGCCGCCGAAGAAGCTGGCCTCAAGCAGCAGGAAAACAACCCCAGCGCCACGTACCGCCCGCAGGGTGAGTTGGTGATTGTGCGCAACGAGCGGAGCACCAATCCGCTGCGCCACAGCAAGCCTACCCTGGCCTGGAAGTTTGATGTATATGCACAGGCGCCGGTAAGCCGGGCCTACATCTACGTAGACGCGCATTCGGGTGAGGTGGTGTTGCAGGACGCTATTATCAAACATGCCGCAGCTACCGGCACTCTTGCTACCAAGTACGCGGGCAGCCAAACCAGCGCCACGGAAAGCATCAATGGCAGCTTCCGCCTCCGGGAGCTAACCCGCGGCTCGGGTATTGAAACCTACAACTGCAAAAAAGGCAACAGCTACACCAGCGCCGTCGACTTCACGGATGCCGACAACAGCTGGACCGAGTACGCCAACGCCAACTTCGATAACGCCGCCTTGGACGCGCATTGGGGCGCCCAGACCGTGTACGACTACTGGAAAAACGTGCACGCCCGCAATTCCTACAACAATGCCGGCGCCAAAATCAGAAGCTACATCCACTTCGATGATACGCCCGGCGACGGCCGCGGCTACGAAAACGCCTACTGGAACGGCTCGGTTATGACCTACGGCGACGGCGACACCCGCTTCGACCCGCTGACTTCGCTGGACGTGTGCGCCCACGAAATTGGTCATGCCGTGTGCTCTAGCACCGCCAACCTCACGTATTCCAACGAGTCGGGGGCCCTCAACGAAGGCTTCTCCGACATTTGGGGCGCCGCCGTGGAGTATTACAAAGCCCCAACCAAGGCTACTTGGCTGATTGGCGAAGACATCGACAAAGTGCGGCCTTCGCTCCGCTCGATGAGCAACCCCAACGCGGAAGGGCAACCCGATACCTACAAAGGCACCAGCTGGTACAGCGGCACCGGCGACAACGGCGGCGTGCACACCAACAGCGGCGTGCTCAACCACTGGTTCTACATTCTGAGCGTTGGCAAAACGGGCACCAACGACATCGGCAGCGCCTACAGCGTAACGGGCATCGGCATTGAGGCCGCCGCTAAAATTGCCTACCGCACGGAAAGTGTGTACCTGACGGCTTCCTCGAACTACGCGGCTGCCCGCACATATTCTATTCAGGCGGCTACCGACCTCTATGGGGCAGCTTCTACCCAAGTAACGGCCGTTACCAACGCGTGGTACGCGGTGGGCGTAGGCGCAGCCGCCGGTGGTGCCACGCCACCGCCTACTGCGGGAGCGTATTGCACCAGCAAAGGCACGGACGTACGCTACGAATGGATTGACCTGGTACGCCTCGGCAGCATCAGCCGCACCTCCATTGCTGATGGTGGCTACTATGATGGCACGGCCCTCAATACCACCTTAACCGCTGGCGCCGCCCAAACCATCAGCTTCTCGGCAGGCTTTGCTTCCACGGCGTACACCGAGTACTGGAAGATCTTCATCGACTACAACCAAGACGGCGACTTCACCGACAGCGGCGAAACTGTAGTGAACGGGAGCAGCAGCAGTGCCGCCACGCTTAGTAGCAACTTCACGGTGCCTGCCTCGGCCAAAAACGGTGTCACCCGCCTGCGCATCCTGCTGAGCGATGCCTCCTCAACTACCAGCTGTGGCTCCTATGGCTACGGGGAAACCGAAGACTACAGCATCACCATTTCGGGTGGCGCCGCCATTGCCGACAACGGCTTGGTTGGCGGTGGAAGCATGGGCCTCACTCCTTTGGGCGCTACCACGGCCCAGAGCACCACACAGCGCTTGGAGTTGTACCCGAATCCCGCTACCGACTTGCTGCGCATTGCCATGCCCGGCAACGCGAAGGTGGTATCCGTAAGCGTGACGGATATCCGGGGTGTGCGGGTGGCAGCCAGCCAGCTCGAAGACAACCAACTGAACGTGGGCGCCTTAGCGAAAGGCATTTATACGCTCACCGTTTCTGATGGGCAGAAAGTATTCCACCAGCGGTTCGCGAAGCAATAAGCGTGGATGCGTTGCTGTAAAGCCGCGGCTACTTAACGTACTCAACAAAAAGGCCCGTCGTTGGACGGGCCTTTTTGTTGTTCTGGCTTTTGTCTGAGCGGTGTAGTCCGCCCAGGAGGCTTTACTTGTTGCTGCTGGCTTCATTTCTATGCAGGTCAGCAGCACCGCTCCTTCTAACGGCCCCAGGGTGCGTATTCCAGCTTTAACTCCGCGACGCCATAGCCATCGTCTTGATTGGGGTTGGCGCGCTGGCTGATATCGTCTAGGTGGTCGGTGGTGGTGAAGTAGTAGGCAGCTTCAATGGTAGCGTTGAGCTTGGGGCTCAGGCGCAGCACCACTCCCAACCCAACAGGAGCCACAAACGTGGGAGCCGGGTAGTCGTAGCGTTCTGGCTCCAGGAACACGGTGCGGTCAGTAGCACGCTCGGTGCCGCGGTATGCCTGCGGGTTGAACAGCATAAACCCAAAGCCCGCTTTCAAGTACGGCTTAACCAGCGCCGCTCCTGCTTTGGGGCTGGCAAATTCGCTTTCATCCCGCAATAGCTCGTAGCGCAGAAACCCCACTCCACTTGCGTTCCGTCCTCGGAAAGCCAGGCCGCGCTCAGGCAATTGGTCTTTGGCGCCAAGCTGAAAATAGCTTGCTTCGGCGCCCAACACCCAATGCGGCCGCACCAAGTACAGCACCCCTAAGCTGAAGCTCCCGCCCGGAAAGTTTTCGGAGAGGCTACTGGTTAGGTCGCCGCTGTAGAACGCCACGCCCCCACCGGCCGTAAAGCGCACCGGCCCCCGGTAGTAGGCCCGCGCCTGCCCATTGTAGTGGCGGCGCCGGCGCTCTGGGCCTTCTTGAGCGGTAGCGGAATGCGCCAGCAGGAGGCTGGTCGCGAGAGAAGAAATCAGCAGAAAATGCTTCACGCAGTAAGGTTAAGGGAACAAGCCAATCCGCTGGCTACGCAGAGTAGCTGGCCCCGGTTGGCAAAATGAGCAGGATCAGCACCGAAGCAGTCCTACCCTACTTGAATTTGCCCTGTGGATCAGGCATTTTAGCCATCAACTCACTCAAAAAAGCGAAGTCAACGCTGTTTATGCTCAGGTTGCCGCCTTTGTGTGTGGCATCCCAAGCCTCGGCGTACTTCTCTTGAAAGTAGAAAGAACGGGCCAGTTGCTGCCAGGCTACCGCGTTGTTAGGGTCGGCGGCTACGGCCCGCTGTAAGTAGTCGTGGCCGGTGGTCAGGTCCTTCTTCTTTTTGCTTTGCTCGTACCGAATCATATAGCTGCTGCCCAAGTCGCTGAGGATGAGCGCATCGTTGGGAGCCAGTGCCAGCCCCTGCCCCAGCAACTCAATCGACTCGTCGGGAGTGGGGTTGCGGCTGGCTATGACGCCCAGGCCGCGGTACGCATCGGTGTTTTTGGGGTCGAGCAGCCAAGCCAAGTTGAACCGATAGATGGCCGTATCTGCTTTGCCTTCGGTCAGGTACTCGTAGCCTTTGGTGGCAAAAAAGCGGCTGGCTTCCGTTTTCGACGTGAAGCTTCGCTCCACATCGGCCAGGAAAGCGGCTCCTACTAAAGCTTGGGCCTGCGTTTGCGAGATGCCACCAAACAGAGGCTGCAAGCGGTTGGCGGCGGTAACAGCGGCCTCGCCCTTGGCTTTAACTTTGGTTTTGCGTTGAGCTTCTGCTGGCTGCGCTAGCAAGGCAAATAGCCCGAGGGCTACATAAAGTGGGTATTTCATGTGAGTTAGCAGGTACGAAAGAGCAGGTTGTCGGCCAACAGGAAAGCGGCCGATACAGGTTCTACAAATATAACGTCCCGAATGCCGTCATCGTGTGTAGCCCCCGTACAACACCATAAAGCCTACCCGAGGCAACTAGGGCACCCCCCAAGCCAAGGACACTAGCGACGATTAGAATTGCTCTGCCGAAAACAAGGCGTGCATAAGCAGGACACATTTTCTGGCTACTACCCAACTCCCCAATCGTTGGGGCAGATGAGCGGTGTCAGCTTGCTGCACGTATGGCTGGTTACTCGCATGGCAGCACACAGCACCTACTGAAAGCAGAACGAACGGGTAGCCACAAGCCCCTGATTTAGTGGCTGCAACCTAGCACCTATCATCCAACTACCACGGCAGTGCGTACGTGCAGACTGCCGCCGATTTCCAGCGGGCTGTTTCTTTGTCTGATCGTATGTTGTTTTCTCGCCGCTGGTTGCTTGCGCCAGCTTTGTTGATAGTTCCGTTGCTGCTGCTGGTAGCCAATGAATATGCCACTGCCCGCCCAAGCCGCCGCACGCAGGATGTGGCGTACGTGCCTTCCACCGATCCAACCTTCGATGCCGAGCGGCACCTGCTTGATGTGTATGCTCCCCGCAAGAAATCTACAACGCCGTACCCGGTGGTGGTTTTCATCCATGGGGGCAGTTGGAACAGCGGCAACAAAAACTTCTACTCCTTTATTGGACGCCGACTAGCCAAGCAAGGCGTGGTGGCGGTAGTTATCAACTATCGGCTTTCGCCCAAAGTGGAAGTGCCGGCCATGGCTGACGACTGCGCCCGTGCGGTGGTTTGGACCACCCAACACATCCAGGAATACGGCGGCGACCCACAACGGCTGTTCCTGATGGGACACTCGGCGGGCGCAGGCCTCGCCGCGCTGCTCGCCGCCGACAACCGCCTCTTGGCGCGGCGCGGCCTCGCCACCAACCCCGTCCGGGGCACTCTCCTCGACGACCCCGCCGGCCTGGATATGCTTGACTACCTCACCAAACTCGAGTACCCCGACGACGCGCAATACTTGATTCCGTACGGCAAGCAGCCCGAAGTATGGAAAGACGTTTCCGCATTGTATCATGTAACGGCTGCAACGGCGCCTTTCATTGTCTTCATTGGAGGCGAAACCTATCCTTCCATCCGCAACAGCAGCCGTAAGTTTCAGCAGAAGCTCACAAGCCTTGGCCGCCCGCCACAGTTCACAGTGCTGCCCGGCAAGAAGCACGCCCCCATGGTTTTGCAGCTGTACTGGAAAGACAACGTGATTTACCAGGAACTGCTGAAGATGGTAAATGGGTAGATAGTCTCACTTGGCCATGAGCTGGCGTAAGTGGCAACCCACCAACCACAGCCTCACCCCTTCCCTATACTACCACAAACTGCCCTGAGCAACTGGCCGCTCGAAATCCAAGAGCCATTTTTTGCGCCATAAGCCCCCGGCGTAGCCCGTTAGCTGTCCATTAGCGCCAATAATGCGGTGACAAGGCCACACCAGCCCTAAAGGGTTCTGGCCGTTTGCCGCACCAACAGCCCGCACGGCCCCAGGGTTACCTAGTTGCCGGGCCACATCCGAATAAGATGCTGTCCGACCAAATTCCACGGCGGACAACGCTGCCCACACTCGCCGCTGAAAATCCGTGCCTTGCGCCACATTGTAGCGCAAAGTAAAGGCGCGCAAGTCGCGCCCGAAGTACGCACCTACTTGGCGGTAGGCTTCGCGCAAGCATTCTGGCACTGCCGTAGGCGCTGTTTCCGGCAGGGCCTGGTCCAAAAACTGCACGGATGTGAGGCCGGCATCGGTGCCACAAAGGTCCACTGTGCCCAACGGCGAGGCTAGGTAAGCATGGGCAGTGGTAAGCAGAGCCATTAGGAAGACAAAAAAAAGGTGATGAAGGCGAAGATAAGTGCGCGGAACAAGTGAACAATGGGCTACTCCATGGGTGCTTTTACCAGTGGCTTCACCTCCTACGGCACCAGCGTTATGATCCTTATGTAAGCTAGGCATGACTACCTATCTGAGCATTGCTATTCATCAAACCTGTGTGCAAGAGCTGAACCCTACCATCACCCGGCGCCGGAGCCAACGACTGCCCCTATTCGCCGCAAAGGCTAATTATGGGTACGCAGCACCCCCAGCAGTTCCACCGCCCGATTTGGGAGGTCCTCGTTTATGACTTAGCTTTGATCAGCCTTGAACACGTAAAATCACGTGTTTTTAACACACAGTACTTATGGCAAGCGAAACTGCACCGGCATTCTCAATTATAGTTCCTGTATATAACGGAGAGCATGTAATCGAAAACTGCATAAAAAGCGTGTTAGGTCAAAGCTATACTTTATACGAGCTTATTATTATTGATGATGGCAGCAAAGATAAAACGCACGAGGTATGCCAGAAATACTATAGCATAGACAGCCGAATTAAATATCATAAACAAGAAAATGCAGGCGTTTCAGCCGCCAGAAACAACGCCATCAAGATGGCGCAAAATGAGTACATCTTATTTGTAGATGCTGACGACTATTTATTGCCTGATTTTGTGCAGAGCTTCAATAAGCTGATAGTTGAAAAGAAGGTAGATACCACAACGTTTGTCTTTCAGGATTTCATTGCTGATCTAAAATACAAGAATGGCACCACTGACTCGTTTAATTGGTGCAAATTCTCCTACGGAAAATATAGCTTAGAGGAAGCACTCAATAAACTAACGGATATGAATTGGCTGGAATGGGGTGTTCCATTCGCAAAGCTTTACCGTTCTTCTATTATTAAAAACAACACTATTACCTTCAACGAAAAAGTTTCTTTCCGAGAAGATGCTATGTTTATGATAGAATATCTTAAACACATAGATACTATAATTTTTGACCCAACCGCTAATTATCATTATGCTATAGATTACACCAAATCGTCTCTATCAAATAGCACTGCAAGTTTTGAAAGTGAAATCATATTTTTTGAATTCACAAAACAAATAGCTGCCTTATACAGCAAGAAATTCAAGCTCACCCAAGGCGCTCAAAACGTTTTGTACAAGCTTGCCTATGAGTCTCTGTTTAGAAGCATCAACAGCTGTATGTATAAATACAAAGTGCCGATGCCGAAGCATAAGAGAATTGAAAATCTTCGGTCCGTTTCAACTACAGAGAATATCGACTACTTATTTCGGTCAGGAGTGGTCAACAGTAAAATGAAACAGGTTGCTGTTTCTTTACTGAAAAACAAACTATACCAAGTGTATGACACACTAAACAAAGTGCGTTTCAACTTGACCTAGCTAGCCTCAACACTACATTATAGTATACAAAGCACCAGGCCAGGCGGAGACTTGTTTCCGCCTGGCCTAGTGCTTTAGGAACAGTTTCAAGAAAGGCGTACCAACCTCACAGCCCTACGACGAGGCACACATTGACCTTTCAATTGGGCAACTGGTCTCCGATGCTGCGCTACGCGCTACTTGGGAATGTCCTTCAGGTCTTTAAGGGAGCCTGTGCTGTTGAACTTCATCGTCATGTCTTTGGGGTTGTGTTTCCCGGCAGCTATCAGTACAGCACCCGTTAGCTCGTAGGAGGTCTTCTTGGCTTTAAACAGCGTTTTGTAGGCTACTTTGGGTAAGGCCTTGGGTTGAAACCGAATATGTACGGGCATGATCTCAGTACCCCGTTTGCGGAAAGTCACATCCTTGGTTTCAGTGCCTTGGATATCCATATCGTCGCCACCAATGCGGAAGCGGTACTTCACCTGCTTGATGGTAACAGGAAAAGGATTGTAGTTGGTGATGTTGAACCGGACAATAGCTTCTCCGTTCTTGAGGCCTAGGTCTGTCACGTCTACATCGGCTATTTCCACTTTGGGTAGTTTCGGTACGTACACGCGCTTTTTTAGCGTAACGGGTATTTTCTTGGTGCCGGCTATTGGCAACTTGGTATACAATTCCATCCGAAGCTCCACATCTACGCAGTCCTGCTGCGCTGTTTTCACTTTGTCTTTCACCTTGCTCAAGTCCATAGCTACCGGCAGCTGAAGGTGGCTAAGGGAGTCACCGTGCAATACTAGGGGCTCATTTTTGGCGCCCCGCGTGAGCATGGTTCCGTCTACGTGGGTTTGGTAGCGGAGGCTGTCAATGCGCAGCGTGATGGGCATGTTATTGTGCACGTCCATTTTCACTTGCGCCTTCAATGAGTCGGGGGTGATGTTGGTGATGGAAAGGCTGGTGTTTTCCAACGTAGGAAGTAGCTCTTTCCCCTTTTCGGCGAGAGTAGGCACCAGACCCTTACCGTTGTCGTTTTTTAGGTATACCCACCCCACCCATGCCCCCAGTAACAGCAGCAAAGCCAATAACACGGACATGATAGGATGACGTTGGATAAAGGAACGATTGGCCATAATGCTTCAGGTTGAGTGCAGTTTAGTGTTCAGCTTCAAGCTCAACCTTACAAAGTTTTACTAGTCAGCATTTTACAAATCCATACGAACCTCAAGGGGTAACTTGTTATAGTCGAGCTACCCGTCGGCGGCCTCATCTATAGCGAGCAGCAACTGCTTTGCGGCTTATTTGAAGCCCAGTTACACCATGCCCTTGACGCACTCTTCTCACTACATAAAACGCTACCTGATAGGGTTTAACAAGCTGAACCCAGTAGGCATTATAGGTCTCACCAGCTAGCTCTGGTAGGTAGCGGGTGTTTGCACCCAAGCCGGAAGCACCAACCGAGCACTCCCCTGGATTTATCTTGCGACGTGGTAGGCATGCCTATTCTATACCGTGCACTTCTCGCGGCAGCTACTTTTCGCCTGTTCTTTGAGCATGGCCGCTGGTCCCTCTCGTTTCTCGTTGCGGCTGCCCATTATATTAGTAGTACGGATAGTTATAGTGGCAACTAATAGCTTTTCGCCTGCGAAGGGCGGATGCGTTCTACTTGTTCTAGCGGCAACCTTTTGTTGGTATCAAACCCTACCGCATTTTGGTTATAGACTGAAACCTTACCAGTGACTCTGCTAACTGCGTCAACTCCGAAACAGCTCTTTTCTTTGATTCCACCCCTGTTGTTATCAGCAAACAGCTTTTGCTGGACACAGACCTTACGTTTCATTATTTCCAGCAAACTTCCCTAGCGGAAGCAGTGCGGCGGATACAGCTAGCACGCTCCCTCTCACCTCTTCCACCGGGTACTCTTACCAAACCCTTTTGCGTAGTTTCAAGCAGTTTTTTCAAGCATCCATTCTTACCCCACCCTTCCCATGTCGCACCCATCTTCAACCGATACCCAGAGCCGCAGCCAAGAGCTGATGGCGCTCGAAGACCAGTATGGAGCCCACAACTACCACCCCTTGCCCGTGGTGCTTAGCAGAGGTGAAGGCGTGCACCTCTGGGATGTGGATGGCAAGCACTACTATGACTTCCTTTCAGCGTATTCCGCTGTCAACCAGGGGCATTGCCACCCCCGCATCATCGGCGCCCTCACCACCCAGGCGCAGCGTCTTACCCTCACCTCCAGGGCCTTCTTCAACGACCAGTTGGGCGCCGCCGAGAAACAGCTTTGCGACCTATTCAATTACGACAAGGCGCTGCTCATGAACTCCGGTGCCGAAGCCGTAGAAACAGCTCTGAAGTTGGCTCGAAAGTGGGGCTACCAGGAGAAGGGCATTGCCCCCAACCAAGCACGCATTGTGGTAGCCGAGCACAACTTCCATGGCCGCACCACTGGCATCATCTCCTTCAGCACCGACCCTGACTCAACAGGAGGCTTTGGCCCTTACGTACCCGGCTACCAAGTGGTACCCTATGACGACCTAGAAGCCCTGGAAGAGGCCGTGCAAGATCCGCACGTGTGCGCCTTTATGGTGGAACCTATCCAGGGCGAAGCGGGCGTAGTAGTGCCCTCGGAGGGCTATTTGGCCAAGGCTGCAGCCATCTGCAAGGCACATAAGGTCCTGTTCATTGCCGATGAAATCCAGACGGGGCTAGGGCGCACGGGCGAGCTATTGGCCGTATGCTATGAGGGAGTACACGCCGATATTTTGATTTTGGGCAAAGCCCTAAGCGGCGGCGTATTGCCTGTGTCGGCAGTGCTAGCTCGCAACGAAATTATGCTTACCATTCAGCCTGGGCAGCACGGCTCCACCTTCGGCGGCAATCCGTTGGCCAGTGTAGTATTGCGAGCAGCCCTAGACGTATTGCTCGATGAGAAGCTAGTTCAGAATGCCCGAGCACTAGGAGAGGTGTTCCGGGAACGGATGCGTCGGGTCCAAGCCAAGCGCCCTGAAGTGGTGGAGTTGGTCCGTGGCAAAGGCCTGCTAAACGCGGTAGTTATCAGGCCGCACGCCGATGGCCGCACGGCCTGGGATGTCTGCGTCACTCTGATGGAACGTGGCGTGTTGGCCAAGCCCACGCATGGCGATATCATCCGTTTTGCGCCTCCTTTAGTTATCACTGAGGAACAGCTACACGAAGCCTGCGACGTAATCGAGCAGGTGATTTTAGAGTTTTAAGCCTGTTTCAGGCAAAAAGAAAGCGGACCACTCACTGAGTGGTCCGCTTTCTTTTTGCCTGAAACAGGCTTTAGAGGTTGACACTTCACAGCTCACTCAGCTTTATGCTTTCCTTTTGCACAGGCTGCTTTTACTCGGCATCGGACAGGGCATTTTACATAATAACAACACTATCAGCCCTATGCATCATACGCTATTGCTCGTTTACTCACCGAGTGGGAGTCGTTGACCAAGCTTGAGACACTTGAAAAAACTCGACAGCGCATTTCAACTACGATTTATAATCATTCATTGATTATAACAATTTTTTAACATTCTGTAGGGATGTTAACTCGTATCATTTACTGAAAGTATTAGACTCTAGTTGACTTTGGTGCCGTTCTTGCTTAGAGGTATTACATAATGCTATATGGTCTAATATACATCCTATTGCGCGAATGAACCCACGTAAGACTCCTCTCTACGTAGTTGAGACCATCTTAAATTGTCTCATTTTAAGTTGATATAAACATAGAATGAAAAATTATATTTTATCAATATTCCTTAATTAATTTGTATTTATTTTTTGAAAGGACGGATATCAATGGTAATTTTGAGGCTAATACATATGATATTAGTTTCATGCAACACCAATCCGCCATGCAACTTGAGTGGAATTCCGTGCCCGTACTATCTGACCGTACTGTGAGAGCCCATCATGCTCAGCCCATTAAGGCTAAGCTGACCTCTCGCACCCCGTTACCAAAGCGCACTTTCGATATCTTGTTTGCTGCTCTCGTTGCAGTATTCTTGTTGAGCTGGCTGGTTCCTATTATCGCGCTTCTAATTAAGCTCGAATCGAGAGGACCCGTGTTTTTCAAGCAGCTCCGCACCGGTAAGAACGGTGTACCCTTCTACTGCTACAAGTTCAGAAGCATGCGTCTTAACTCAGATGCCGACTTCAAGCAAGCAAGCAGAGGAGACAGCCGCATCACCAAACTAGGAGCCATCCTGCGTAAAACCAGCCTAGACGAACTTCCCCAGTTTATCAATGTGCTCAAAGGCGAAATGTCTGTAGTGGGCCCTCGTCCCCACATGATTCGGCACACAGAAGACTATTCCAAGTACATCCACAACTTCATGGACCGTCACCTTATCATGCCTGGCATCACTGGCCTAGCGCAGGTATCAGGTCACCGGGGCGAAACCAAGGAAATAGAAGCCATGATAAAGCGAGTGAATGCCGACCTGCATTACATCGAGAATTGGTCGTTTATGCTCGACGTAAAGATTGTTTTGATGACGGTTTTGCAGGTGTTTTGGAAAAACAACAACGTTTTCTAAACTGAAAATCTTTTGTGTGAGCGTAACAGAACACCCGAAGCTCACTCCTAATAAGTATCAGGTGTATAAATGCCTGAACCCAACGTTTGCTAGCGAGCAAATACTCCGGTTTGGAGGCCGCCACTTCATCTAGATTTCCCTCCCCTATTGAACGGGCAATGGCTACTGCTGTGTAGTTCTTTGTCCGTTTGTTCGGTGTACACCAAAATAAGCCGCCTTTGTATGTGAAGCAGCCAGCCAAACAACACCGCACGCGCAGTGAACTCATTTACAAGGCGTTACTCGTCAGCCAGCCGGCAGCAGTAGCAGCGCAACTGTGAAAAGTCCATTGAAATCTAGTACCTTAGCATTTAATACAACCTGATAAATCATTGCTTATTGCAAGTGACAATGATTTATTACTAAACAATCACAATGCTCACACTTTCCAACGTTTCGAAAATGCAAAGAAATTTTCAATATTTTATTGCATTGCTGTTTTTCACTTCGTGTGGAACAGGAAGAAACATTACATATTTCTCTGATTTAAAAGAATCTGAGACATATACCTCAACTATTACCAATAAAGTAGACCCCGTTATTCAACCCGACGATTTATTAAGCATTACACTAAGCAGCCTCAACCCAGAATCAAACGTACTTTTCAATAACGGTATTTTGCAGGGTGCAGGTAGCTCCAACAGCGCTGGATCTGGCGAGAGATTAAACGAAGGATACTTGGTAGACAAAGCAGGCACAATCAATTTTCCTGTCTTAGGCACCCTCAAACTCGCGGGCCTTACCAAGGCGGAAGCAACGCAGCTTCTAACTACCAAGATCACGCAATACGTAAAGAACCCTATAATTAATATTCGCTTTCTAAATTTCAAGGTGACGGTAGTTGGCGAAGTAAACCGCCCAGCAACTATCAGTGTGCCAACCGAACGAATAAATGTTGTAGAAGCGTTGGGCCTTGCTGGCGACATGACCATTTATGGCAAGCGAACCAACGTGTTAATTATTCGGGAGAAAGATGGCGTACGCAATACTGCTAGAATTAACTTGTCTAATAAGGCAAGCTTGAATTCTCCTTACTACTATTTGCAGCAGAATGATATAATATATGTAGAGCCTGAAAAGGCGAAAGGGCTGCAAGCTAGTAGCACCAACTATTACTTGCCACTAGTATCAACCATTGCATCTATCGTAAGTGTTTTGCTATTCGCATTTAGATAAAAATTCCTCAATCGCTCGAACCTTAGCATTTAGATTGTATGAATAATCAAGAATTGTTTCCTCTAGCTTCAGAAAGGAGTGAGGCCGTGGATTTCAAGTCCATTCTTTCAAAATATCTCCGGTACTGGTACTGGTTTGCGCTTGGCGGTATAATTGCCATAGGCACGGCCTACGCGTACCTCCGCTATTATGCTGTTCCGCAATACTACATCAGCAGCTTGATTTTGATCAAGGATGAAAAGTCGGATGGTGGTAGTTCCACAGCAATGGCCATCAATGATCCGGACCTCTTCAAATCCTCAAAAAACGTTGACGATGAAGTGGAAGTCCTGAAATCCAAAACGCTAATGCAGCGTGTGGTAAAGGAACTGGACTTGTCTATCAGCTATATCATAGAAGGCCGCATTCGCGACGTAGAGATTTACGGCAAGGGTCTGCCTGTAAAAGTTATCGTAAATAAACTAAACCCTAAGTTTCCTAACCCATCCTTTATCATCACGCTCAAAACGAGCAATGCTTTCCTGCTGACAGATAGCGATGGGAAAAGCAATATCTATCAGCTGGGAAAGGAAATTACCAAGCCATACGGTACGTTCACAGTAGTACCAGGCAATGCATTTTACGCAAGCAACACAGCGGATCGGAAGAGAATCATCGTTCGTTTCAATCAGCTTAAAGATGCTGCCGACAACTTTTACGCGGCTGTTTCTATCAAGCCCAGCGCTAAAAATGCCAGCGTAATTAACATGGGAATATCTGATGCTATTCCGGAGCGTGGCGAGGATATCATCAACAAGGTTATTGAAGTTTACGAGAAGGAATCGGTTGAAGATAAAAATGCCAAAGCAGCACAGACCGTTGCTTTCTTGGATGAGCGTTTGAAATATATCACGGCCGAACTCTCTGGCGTAGAGAAGAATGTTCAGCAGTATAAGAGCCAGAACGAAGTAACGGACGTAAGCACGCAGGCTTCGAACTACTTGGAGCAAGCCAGCGACTACAACCGGCAGCTGTCCGAGTGGGCCATCCAGATTGACGTGTTGGAATCCATCGAGCAGTACATGACTGCCAATGCCACGCAGTACAAGACGGTACCTAGCTCACTGGGCATTCAGGATCCTACGCTGCTAGGTCTGATCAACAAGTTCAACGAACTGCAATTGGAAGCGGAGCGCATGCTGCGCACAACGCAACCTGACAACCCGCTTGTGTTGGGTATCAACGAGCAGCTAGCAAACCTCCGGTCCAACATTTTAGAGAACCTGCGGAATATCAAGCGCGGCTTGATTATCACCAGCAACAACCTGAAGCAAAGCTCCGGCAAGTTCCAGTCTAGGATCAGAAAAGTGCCGCTCATGGAGCGCGAGCTGCTCGAGATTAACAGACAGCAAGAAATCAAGCAGAACCTGTACCTGTTCTTGTTGCAAAAGCGCGAGGAAGTAGCCTTAGCATTGGCCGCTACCGTGTCTAACACGCGGGTTATCGACCGGGCGGTAAGCACTCCCTACCCTTATAGCCCAAGCTCTCAGAACGTGTACCTGATTGCCCTAATCTTGGGCCTTGGCATTCCGTTCGCTGGTATTTTCCTGAAGAACCTTTTGAACGACAAGGTGCAGAGCCGCTTGGAGGTCGAGAAGGCAACGCAAACCCCAATTCTTGGGGAGATATGCCACAACTCCCGGAGCGCCCGCAACGCGGTGGTGGTGAACAAAGACAGCCGGAGCCCCATAGTGGAAATGTTCCGCTTGGTGCGGGCAAACCTCCATTTTGCGGCTATTGGCAAGGAGAACAAGGTGATGCTCATCACCTCCAGTATGAGCGGTGAAGGCAAAACCTTCTTCAGCATCAACCTGGGAGCCAGCTTGGCTTTGACTGGGAAGAAGGTGGTTTTGTTGGAGCTTGACTTGCGCAAACCATCCTTGTCTACCAGATTAGGTTTGACCGACAACGTGGGGATTACCAACTACCTCACTTCCGATACACTCAACATAAACGAGATTATCAGAACGTCGGAAAAGGCACCGGACTTGTTCGTGGTAAGTTCGGGCCCATTGCCTCCTAACCCGGCAGAGCTGATGATGTCCGCGAAGCTAGCTCACCTCATCGACGAGCTGAAAGACATCTTCGACTACATCATCATTGACACCGCCCCTATCGGGCAGGTATCGGATGCCTTCAGCTTGAGCCCTCTTGTTGATTCGACCATCTATCTGTTGCGCTACGGCTATACCTACAAGAAACAGATCGAAATCATCGACGCTATCTACAAGAACAAGCGCCTGAACCATCCGATGATTGTGCTGAACGATGCGAAGAAGGAGCATAGCCCAAGCTACGGCTATGGCTACGGCGAGGAGACGAGTGTGAGCTCAAGAAAGAAGAGCCTGGAGCCACAATAGTCGATTATTTCAACTTAAGCATTCTCGCAGTGTCCACTACTAGCATTACCACCGTCCACCCTGAAATACGGGCTATGTTGGAGCAAGGGAAAAGTGGAGCCAAAGACCCCTACCGCTCCCTCAGGATCGGAATCTGGGCTTATTTCCTACTATTGCTTTTCGAGGGGGCACTGCGAAAATGGTTTCTGCCGGGCCTCGCCGCTCCCCTGCTCGTTGTCCGCGACCCGCTGGTTCTATGGTTGCTTGTTGTTGCTTGGCAGCGCGGCCTTATCGCAGCCAACCCCTACTTGATTGGCATGCTCCTGATTGGAGCCATCGGTACGGTTACAGCTGTTGCGTTGGGGCATGGTAGCTTTCCAGTTGCTATCTACGGAGCGCGCATATTGGTGCTGCACTTCCCATTAGTTTTTGTCATAGGCCGCATTTTCACCCGCGAGGATGTGGTGAGGATAGGCAAGGCGACCGTCTGGATAGCCATTCCCATGACGGTCCTAATTGCCCTGCAGTTTTATAGCCCGCAGTCGGCGTGGGTGAACAGAGGAGTTGGGGGTGATATGGCGGGCGCTGGCTACAGCGGTGCGGGAGAATACTTCCGGCCGCCGGGCACGTTTTCTTTTACCACTGGCAACACGCACTTCTTCTCGTTTGCAGCTTGCTTTATTCTGTACTTCTGGCTGAATACAAAAGAGATTAACCGCCTAATTCTGATTGCGGCTACTTTCGGTTTGCTTGCGGCAATACCTCTTTCTATCAGCCGCTCCTTGTTTTTTAGTGTTGGCGTTACGGTCATCTTCATTCTGATTGCGCTTGCCAGAAGGCCTAAGTACCTGATCCAAATAATTCCCATCGGAATTGTATTGGTAATAGCACTGGCAGCCTTGAGCCAGATAAGCATGTTTCAAACCGCGACAGAAGTTCTTACTTCCCGGTTTACGGGTGCCAGTGAAGTGGAAGGTGGTTTAGAGGGCACCATAGGCACTCGGTACTTAGGAGGCTTTTTCGGTGCTTTTGCGGGAGCCGCTAAAGTACCCTTCTTCGGTTTGGGCCTCGGAATGGGTACAAACGTGGGTAGTATGCTTCTGAGCGGAGATATCGCCTTCCTGATAGCCGAAGATGAATGGGGACGCATAATTGGTGAGCTAGGCCCCCTATTGGGTATCAGCATGATCTTGATTCGGCTAGGCTTTGCCTTGAAGCTTAGTATTGCTTCTTACAGCAAAGTTGTTGCTGGTGATTTTCTGCCTTGGGTGCTGCTTAGCTTTAGCCTACTAACCATCCCGCAAGGGCAGTGGGCACAACCAACTGTGCTAGGATTCAGCACCATCATAGCTGGCTTGCAGATAGCTTCACTACGTAACCCAGCCAACAAGAAGCTTGCCTTGAACCGCTCATAGTTTTGCTCACGCGCTCTAACCAACACCAAGTTGCGCGGAAGGCTATCGTCTCAGGGTAGGTGCTTACTCGCGCAAGAGTTGTAGCATGGTGGGCAGAAGGAGGGCACTAACAGGTGCAGAGGGAGTCATTAATAAAGCAGTAAGCTCGGCAAACCCAGTTCTTACAACCGGTAAGTTCCACGTCCTTGGTGCCGACACAACGACGAACGGCGTGCTTTCTATGCCTCGTCCCACTGCTCGCACGCAAGGCGGTTTGTTTCCCTGCCACGTCGTTTTCTTCTCTCACTCTGGGTTGTCTCCAACTCGGTGGTATAGCTTTGTTCAACCTGCGCACAAATGACACCCGCAGATTTGTAAATCACACATGAAAATACTGTTCGTAATTCCTGTTTATAAGCCCGCCTATATATATGGTGGGCTTATGGCTGTTGTGTACCTATTAGCCGAATCGTTGGTCCGGAATGGGCACGATGTAACGGTGTATACCACCACGGCAAATGGAAAAGAAGAGCTAGACGTTAAAGTTGGAGAGGAAGTACTCGTTGATGGGGTTAAGGTCTTTTATTTCAAAAGGTACACGAAAGGCAACTCCCACTTGTCGCCGGGCTTTTGGAACAAAATATTCCTTACTGTAAAGGATTTCGATGTCGTGCATTTGCACTCTTGGTGGAGCCCAGCTATTGTGGCAGCAGCAGCAGTATGTCGGCTGCGGGGGGTGAAGCCCATCCTTTCGCCCCATGGCATGTTCTGCGACTATATCCTCACCACCAACAACAAGGTCAAAAAGCAGATACTGCAAACGGTGGTTGGGAAGTCCTTGCTCAAAAACACGTTCCTTCATGTATCCACCCCCATGGAGTGGAAGGAAAGCCAGGCCATCCTGAAGAACCCTTGGGAAGGGGCTATCATATCGAATCTGGTCGAACTAGACAGCGTAAAGCCCACGGGCGGGAAAAAGCCAGGTCAGCCTTTCACAATTGGCTTTATATCAAGAATAGACCCCAAGAAAGGACTAGACATATTAATTAAAGCGTTATCGAAAGTAAGCTTCGATTACAGGCTACAGGTTGCAGGCACTGGCGAAGACGAGTACGTTAACTCGCTGAAAGCCCTAGCAGTGGAGTGCGGAAACGCCGATAAAGTTAAATGGGTCGGGTGGAAAAACAACGTGCAGAAGATGCAATTCTATTCTGAAATAGATTTGTTTGCCCTGACCTCGCACAATGAAAACTTCGCGGTTGTAGTAATCGAGTCCTTGTCGATTGGCACACCTGTGTTCTTAAGCAGGAGCGTAGGGCTGTCGGGCTACGTGGAAAGCAAAGATTTGGGCTGGGTTACCGATATAGAAGATATCAGTGAGGTGACTACAAACCTGGAGCGTGTGTACAAAGAGAAACACAAACAAGAGGTAATCAAAGAAACGGCACCTGCCATTATTGCACATGATTTCAATAAAGATTACCTCACCAATCAATACACAGATTATTATAAAACATTGCTAGCAAAGTGAATTTAAAATGAGCACAAGCACCATTTCAATTAAAGAGTGTAATGAAGCACATTACTAATATCTTATTCATTCTTTACTCTAGCTTGCTCCTTTATATCGTTTTTTTCTCTCGCAGAAGAAATGGATTGATATGGAGCAACAAGCTGGTCAATTTAGTGCCGATACGGCATACCATTCGAACCTTTTCACAAATCGAGGAAATTGGCATTGTGAATTTCCTCAGCAACATATTCGGGAATATAATCATCTTTATTCCTTTAGCTTTTTTTCTGGTAAACATCTTTGGTGTATATACGAAAAGACAGATAATAGTTATCGGATTTTGTATTAGCTTCTCTATCGAGTTTATTCAGTTTCTTTTAGAAATAGGTGTTCCTGACATCGACGACTTGTTGTTGAATGTAACGGGTGTTGTCATCGGAATTTATTTGTATAAAATCCTTTGGAGTAGCTTTAGAAACCAAACCAGATAACACCTAATACATGTTGCAAACAGATTTGTCTAAATTCGATACGGATGGCTACGTGGCAGGCCCGAAGCTCAAAGTATTGATTTGGTTTTTCTTTAACTACCTGATACTGGACAGCTATTTTCCGTGGCCTTACAAGATGAAAAGCGCCCTTCTGCGGCTTTTTGGCGCGCGAGTAGGCACCGGATTGGTTATCAAGAATAAAGTGAGAATCAAGAACCCGTGGCGCCTAACCATTGGGGATAATTGCTGGGTGGGCGAGTCGGTTTGGATTGACAACCTAGAGGACGTGGTGATAGGCAGCAACGTCACGCTCTCGCAGGGCGCTATGCTGCTCACGGGCAACCACGACTATAAAGTCAGCAGCTTTCCCTACAAACTAGGCAAAATCAACCTGGAGGATGGCGTTTGGATTGGCGCACAGTCGGTGGTGTGCCCTGGCATCGTCTGCGGCTCGCATTCCATCCTGACGGTACATTCAGTGGCAACCAAGAACCTAGAGGCGTGGGGCATTTATGCAGGCAACCCAGCAACCTATATTCGCAAGCGTGAAATCACGAAGTAAGCGAAGTTGAAACGGCAAAACCCGAACCTTTTTCCAGCAGCATGAAGAAAAGAATATTGCTTATTGGGTATAACTTTTCTCCTGAACCAACCGGCATTGGCAAGTACAGCGGGGAGATGATGGAATGGCTTGCTAAAAACAATTACGCGTGTGAAGTAATTACGGCGTACCCTTATTATCCGCAGTGGAAAGTACAGGGCGATTATTATAAAAGCAGATATAGTTTCAAAACGGAAGAGGTTACGCCACGCGCTGGGGGCCGCATCACCGTACATCGGTGCCCAATGTATGTTCCGGCAGTTCCTTCGGGTTTAAAGCGCATGCTATTGGATATGTCGTTTTCTATAACGGCATCCCTGAAGCTTATGCAGCTGCTCGTAACCAAAAAGTTTGATGTTGTTATTACCGTTGCCCCTTCTTTCCAATTCGGCTTACTAGGAGCCGCTTGTAAAGCCCTATCGAAAGCGAAATTCGCTTATCATATACAGGACCTGCAAATAGAAGCGGCTAGGGACCTGAATATGATTCGCTCTAAGGGAGTAATTGATTTTCTCTTTAAAATAGAAAAATTCATCTTCAATCAAGCTGATTACATTAGTAGTATATCAGATGATATGATAAAGAAGATAGAAGCCAAGGCCCAGAAAAAAGTCTTGCTGTTTCCGAACTGGACAGACAATTCTTTATTCTTCCCGATAGATAATAAGACGGGGCTCAAAGAGGAGTTTGGTTTCAGCGCCAACGACACCGTTGTTTTGTATTCGGGAGCTATTGGGGAAAAACAGGGCCTCGAATATATTTTGCACGCTGCCAAAAGCTTTGAAAGTAGGCCGGCTGTCAAGTTTGTAATTTGTGGCTCGGGCCCCTACAAGGAAAAGCTGCAAAGCATGGCCGAGAGCCTGCACTTGAAGAACGTTGTATTTCTGCCCTTGCAGCCCTTCGAGAAATTCAACAAGTTTTTGAATATGGCAGATATTCACTTGGTCATTCAGAAAGGCAACGCGGGCGACTTGGTGATGCCCTCCAAACTGACCACGATACTGGCGGTAGGGGGGCTGGCTGTTGTGACGGCAAACCCAGGTTCTGGCCTGTACTCTTTGCTGGACAAGCACAAGATGGGGCTGCTGGTGGAAGCAGAGAGCCAGCAGGCCTTGAATGAGGGCATTCGGAAGGCTATTGATGAGAACAGCTTGCATCTCACCCACAATGCCCGCATCTACGCCGAGAACTACCTTTCGATTGAGAAAGTAATGAAGGGCTTCGAAACGGCGGTGATAAACCCGTAAGGAGTTTGTAGAACATCCAACCTGCACGGCTCTGGCTACGTGCATTGCAACGAATCTTGACGGTAGACTATGACTTTAAGAACCACGCTTCCAGCCGACTTTGTTGTTGTGCGGGGTGAGACTCAGAAAGACGTCAATTATACCGTGCTGACGGAGGCAGTCAACGCCTTTCCCAAAGATGCCGCCATTGAAGTGCTCGATCTTCCTTGTGGCAGGCTGGATTTTCTGAATTATGTGCGCGAGTTGTTTCCGGCGGCCACGCTGACGGGCGCAGACCTAATGTCCCCGGCGGTTATCCATCCTACTATCTCGTTTGTGAAGATGGATCTGACCAGGGACTTCACGTTGCCTGAGCATCAGAAGTTTGATCTGATTACCTCCATTAGCGGGGTGATGATGTTCAGTAATACGTTGTCGTTCATCCGCAATTGCACGGCACGGCTGAAACCAGGTGGCGTGTTCATTATCACCAACGACAATTCTGCTACCATCATCGACCGATTGGCGTATCTGGTTTTTGGCGGCTACCGGCTGTTCAGACCGATTTACGACGATACGGAGGAGCTAACGGAGAACGTTCCGGTGCAAGAGCTATGCCGCCTGCTGCGCACCAACAACATTGTTATTGAGCGAATAGAGTACACGTCTTCCTACCTGAAAGACTTGGTTTATTTGCCGGCTGCTTTACTGATTTATCCCTTGCAGCTTTTGTACTTACGACGGCTGAAAACGAGGCTGCCCGAACCGCTAAAGAAGCAGATGTATCCGTTCAAACAGCTTTTCTGCAAGCACTACGTCATTACGGGCAGAAAGGCAAACTAGACCCTACCCACTTGGTTTCGCCACCTTAGCTTGTGCGCGAGGTGTCCTTAACGCCGCTTGCGTTTGAATGGGATAACCCCAGATACGGTTATCCAGAGCGCTAGCAGGGTAGCAAACGGAATAAAACGGCGGCGCTTGAAATCAATGAGAGTTGATGCCTCGTCAACAGCCGCAATGGTATGCAGCCCATCCGGATAGCCGGGGTGCGGCGAGGTCAGAGCGGCCACCTCCTGCTCGGCGTATTCTGTTGGCGTGAGGGTCAGCACCTGGTTGATGGTGATGCCGTAGCCGTAATCCTGCGCGCAGTCTTGGGCGGGGCGGTAGAGCTTGCCGGCGTGCTCGAAAAACGGGCCACCCGGCCGCGCGCTCCGAATAGTGGTTTTGACGGGATTTTGCGGATGCTCATGCCAGGGGCCTTCTAGCGTATCGGCGTAGGCAATGAAGAGGTTCAGCATAGGGTCCCGGTCCATACGGGCATAGAACAGCCAGTGACGGCCTTGGTATTCGAGCAGCGTGGAATCCACGGCGGGAGCTTCTAGCAGCAGTTGGCCAGCCGTGTGGTCTGTTACCGGCGCCCGCAGATCGTAGAGGCGGATGCTGTTGGTGACCCAGGCCTCCGGCATGCAATAAGGCCCGTGCAGGAAGGGGTAAGAAAGATGATGGGGAAAGCTCAGCACGGGCGCGGGTACTTCGCCGGCCTGCCACGGATAGCTAAGCCGGGAAATGTTGCCTCTGCGGACCCGGTAGTCGTAGAACTCGAAATACACTACGGTTTTGTTTTCTTCCTGCCGGGCAAAGCTGTCGGCGTAGAACACGTTGCGGTCTGGAAGAGGAGGTGCATCTACGTGGGCATCCCGGAGCGAATCGGGCCGCAGAAAATCCTGAATGGGCCGGTTCACCACGCCCATGTTCCATTGGTCGGCCTGCAAGTACGTCTCGTAGAGCTGCCGAAGCTTTCTGCCACTCAAACGCCCCAGAAAAGCCAGCAAGGCCGCGTTTGCTGGGGGTTGGAAATCCACAATGGGAGGCGCCAGCTGACGGCCTGTGCGCTTCAGCTCACCACCCTGCATTACCCCCCGGCAGATATCGGCCGGCCAGTTTGCGCATTCCTTGTACATAGCTGCCGCGCTATGGGTAGGGCTGTGCAGCAACGTTCGGAAAACCCCCTCCTGTAGCACGTCACATTCTTCGGAACCAGTCATCCGATACAATGCCGCATAGCTAGTCAGCTGGCTCGTATATACCTCCCAAAAGCTAATGGGCACTTCCGCCGTGTTCTGCCACGAACCAAACTGAAAACCCCACACCCCCAGTTGAGCTAACCCGGCAAACAAACGCCCGGTTGGCTGCGCAACAAAGCTTACGATGAAGTCGAGCTGGCACTTGCTTACTGCTGCCCTCGTAGACTCGTCCAAGCCCAGTTCACCGCGCAACGACTGGGTAGTGCAAGCAAGACGTGGGGTGTTGCGGGCAGCAGTGGCGGGAGCACGCCGGAGGGCCACGGGCCGATAAAGCCACTTGCGGTAGAAGCGCCACGCAAGGCTAGTGCTGGCCCTCGTGGTAGATGCTGCCTCTGCTGCTGGCAACTCGGTGTGAAGCAAAACTTCCAGCGACGTATGGCCAAGGAGCAGGACAGCTTCCAGTACTTGGCTTTCCCATACACTTAGTTGGGGCCCCTGGCAAAGCACCCCAAACCGAATTACTTCTGCCCTTTTTATCATCAATAAACGTAGAGGTAGTTGAAGCAGAAAGAGGCGGCTTCAGGGTGGCCGCAAGATACTCTCTCCACCTGTAGTATGGAAGAATTTGTAATCTGAGAGCAAGAAGTACTGTTTGTTACGCATAAATTACACTCCGCCTGCATAAGCCCAACAGTTTATTGTAGGGAGCAAATAATCTTTATGATTATTCGGACATTGGCTATACTTACCACTTTATTGCCATCGAATTAAACTGTGTGCAATTGTTAAAGTGAGGTAGTTAAGGGTTAGCAAGCTGTTCACTGGTTCCCTTCAAGTTGGTTGTATGTCTCTGAAAATCTTACTCCTGTCTCACAAGTTTCATCCAGATGTTGGGGGGATTGAGGTTAACTCTGAAATTTATGCCAGAGCTTTTTCGGCGGCCGGTCATGAGGTGCGGGTACTCACCTGGACCGTCGCGGCGCCTAGTAAAGACAAAAACTACCCTTTCACAGTAGTTCGAAACCCAAATACCCGAATCTTATTTCAGCAGCATGCTTGGGCCGAGGTTGTGTTCGAAAACAACCCCTGTATGCGGCTGGCCTGGCCAGGCGTATTCTACGGTTGTCCCTCCGTCATTTCCTTGAACACGGCACTGTACTGGCAAGAAGGGGTTAACTGGTTGAAGCGCGGCTGGCTGCAACGAGCGAAGTCGGTCATTTCGGTGAGTGAGGCAGTACGCAAGCAGAGCTGGCCTGCTGCACACGTCATCGGTAACCCTTACCGGGCCGACCAGTTCAAGATTTTTTCTGACATCCCGCAAACAAACGATTTCGTTTTCCTAGGACGCCTGGTTTCCCAGAAGGGCACCGCCTTGGCTATTGAGGCGTTTCATTTGTTTCTGGGGATGCTAGACGAACGGCAATTCCTTGGTGATAAGCCGTCCCTAACCATTATCGGTGACGGGCCAGAACGAGACAACTTGGAACAGCTGGTGGACAGGCTGGGGTTGAGCGCGCATGTCCGGTTTGTTGGTTTTCTGCACGGCGAAACGTTGGCCCGAGAGCTTAACCGATACCGGTATTTGCTGGTGCCATCGTTGTTTGGCGAGGCGTTTGGCAATGTGGTGCTCGAAGGAATCGCCTGTGGATGCCTGCCTATCGTGTCGGACAGCGACGGCTTGCCTGATGCGGCAGGCAAAGCCGGCCTAGTGTTCAAGCGTGGAAACGCCCAGTCTCTGGCTGATACCATCTGGGAGATTCTGCACAACCCCATGCTGGAGCTAGAGCTTCGCCAGGCCGCTCCAGCCCATCTGCTAGCGCACCAACCCGAAGTGGTATCACAGCGTTATTTACGCATAATTGAATCGGCGGCGGCCGTAAAACCAACTACCGTTCGGAGCGAAGAAGAGAGAATAACTGTATGATTTTAACTTCTTTACGCTTTGGCCTACTGCTTACCCTAGTACTGCTAACCGGCTGCTATACTCATAAAGCCAGCTTTTCCTTCCAGCCCGCTTCCGCACAAGCACCCCAGCCTAACCGTTTGCCGCAGCTGCCGGCGGGCCGTTCCTATGAACCCGTATTAGCCTCCGCAGTGATGCCTGCCCCACGTACCATCACTCCTGTTGAACCGGCCCGCACTACCCAACGACGGGCTACGCAAGCGAAGGCGCTATACCGGGTGCCCGCAGGACAACACACCGAGGCAGCCAGCCACGCAGCAGTAGCGCGCCACCCAGCCCAGCGCCACCCGCATGCGACTACAAAGCACGGAACCAGGCACTTGGTATTAGGCATTTTGCTACTAGCGGGCGGCGTAACAACGGGCCTCGTGATTGGCGGATGGGCCGGTTTTGGGGTAGCAGCTCTTATCGTACTGGCCGGCTACTACTTTCTGGGGCTGGCCTTTGGTGGGGAGCACGCATGGCTGGAAGTTTTCCAGGAGTTCTTCAATATGTAGTCAGATAGCACCCTAACCACTAGGCTGTTACGCCACTGGCAGCTTCCCGTCCGTGCCGACACCATTTGCACTGACCAGCTCGCAAGCAAGGGCCTCGGAGTGGCAGTTTGAACTAGTTCAAACTGCCACTCCGAGGCCCTTGCTGTAACACTAACTACCTAGCGTACTAGCTGGTGTGGCGGCCAGTTTGCGAGGTACTGTCGTTTGGTTGATTGTTGCGGAACTCTTTATCGGAGCTATCGGCGCCACGGTCATCCGACGGGGCGGCGTTGGAGCCTTGCGGGCTGTGCTTTTCAGGATCGAACTTGCCTTTCTTAGCACCACCGCCGTGTCCCTCCCGGCTGGGCACGTTTTCACCGCGGGTGTTGGTAGCATCGCCGGCTACGGGGCCTTCGTGCGGGCCTGATGGCTGGCCGTTTATCCCAGATACTTTCTTGCCTTGTTCGGCACTGTTTGGCGACGATTCGGTTTTCTTATTGTCTTTCATGGCGTTCAGCTAATTGTTGAAAAACGGGTAGGAATAGGTGCTGGTAATCTGCTTGGTTCTACGGCCAAACTAGAAGAGGGTATAGAAAAAAATTTACGCCCTTACGTAGTGTTGAGCTTCACTGTTAAGCTTTTATTCCTCTTTTACTTCGTCGTCTCACAGCCGATTTCTCTCTTATTATCTCCCCATTATGATCACCTTATCCATTCCCTGGCGATTTCTATTCCCAATGCTGTTGTTGTCCAGCTGCCGCAGTGAGAAGGCAGTGTTTCAGTTCCGGCCGACACAGCGTTTGGCAGCGCGGGTTGATACGATGCAGCATAGCGGATTAGTGGTATCAAGAAATACTGCCGCGAAGACTGTACCGCATACTGCACCCTCTTCCAGTCCATTCAATCAACTTGCCTCCAGGCAAAGCAAAGCAGCTCAGCACGACCATAAAAAACCGGTTCAACTATACCAAGATGCTGTACAGCCAGTTCGTCGTCTTCTATCTTATGATACTAAAGCTCAAAGGGTGTCAAAAGACGCTTTCCGCTATCGACGATTTCCTGCGTTCAATACTTTAGGAATGAAAGAGCAAATAAGTATTGGTGAAATTCTGTTTGTGACAGGATCGATTATGATTCTGTTGGGAATTGTCATTGGCCTAATAATCGGAGGAAGCTCAGGCTTTACTGTAGGCGCTATCATTCTTGCAGCAGGAGTCCTTATGGCTGGGGTTGCTTACGGAGGTATCAAGTAGTAAACCCACTACCTCGGCCGCAACCTTACCTTTGCGTTAGCTGTTCTATCCTGTCTTACCAACTACCGCCACCATGCCCAACGTCCCTATACACCGTCCGCGTCGTAACCGCAAGTCTCAGGTTATCCGCGACATGGTACAGGAAACTCGCCTCACGACCCACGACTTTATTTACCCGGTTTTCCTGATTGAAGGTCAGAGCCAGGCCCTCGAAATTCACTCGATGCCGGGTGTATACCGCTTCACTGCCGACCGGCTTATCGACGAAATCGGGCGTTGCGTGGAGTTGGGTATCAAAAGTTTCGCGCCGTTTCCAGCCATCAATGATGCGCTAAAAGACCGGCTCGCCAAAGAATCAACCAACCCCGAGGGGCTGTACCTGCGCACCGTGGCCGACATCAAGCGGCAGTTTCCGGAGGTGGCCATTATGACCGACGTAGCCATGGACCCCTACTCCTCTGACGGCCACGATGGCGTGGTAGATGTGGATTCGGGGGAGATACTAAACGATGCTTCCTTGGAAATTCTCGGGCAAATGGCGTTGGCGCAGGCCCGCGCTGGCGCCGACATCATCGGGCCGAGCGACATGATGGACGGCCGCGTTGGCTGGATTCGGGACGTGCTCGACAGCAACGGTTTCTCGCACGTGAGCATCATGAGCTACACGGCCAAGTACGCCTCGGCCTTTTACGGTCCCTTCCGCGACGCGCTGGATTCGGCCCCCAAAAAAGGCGACAAGAAATCATATCAGATGAATTACGCCAACCGCCTCGAAGCTCTGCGCGAACTAGCGCTAGACGAGGCCGAAGGTGCTGACATGGTGATGATAAAGCCGGCATTAAGCTACCTCGACATCATCCGAGAAGTGAAAAACGCCACCACCTTACCCGTTACGGCCTACAACATTTCGGGCGAGTACGCCATGGTGAAAGCCGCCGCCCAAAACGGCTGGATCGACGGCGAGAAAGCCATGATGGAAGTGTTGACCAGCATCAAGCGCGCGGGCGCCGACGCCATCCTCACGTACTTCGCCAAGGAAGCCGCCGACGTACTGCGCCGCGGCTAACATCAGCTTTTCGAAGAAACTGCTACCCTCCAGTCAGTGGTTCTGCTACAAGGCGTCTGGCTCGGCCGGACGCCTTGTTTTGCGAATACGCTGCTCCACTCTTAAGTTACTTGCGCAATATGCTCTGAGTTAGGCCAGGAAATCAGTGGTTATCTGCGCCGCCATGAGGCGCCAAGCCAGCGCTTCGCACTACATTCGCTTATGCTTTCAATCCGTCTCGCTACCCCTTCCGATCTACCAGCCATCCTGGGTATTGTCCGCCGCGTGGTTCCCTTCATGCAAGCCAATGGCAACCAGCAATGGTCTGCCGACTACCCCAATGAAGCTGTTTTTCAGGAGGATATCCGTCAGCAGCAACTGTGGGTGGCAGAGCTTGACGGTGGCGCGTTAGCCGGCATGGCGGCTCTTACCAACAACGCACAGGATGCCGAGTACGCCCAAGCCGATTGGGACCCAAGCACCCCGGCCGTTGTGACGCACCGGTTGGCTGTGGACCCCGCAGCCCAGGGCCAGGGAGTGGCGGCAGCCCTGTTGCAGCAAGCCGAGGCGCTGGCGCACCAATGGGGGTTGAACACCTTACGCGTGGACACCAACTCGGAAAACGCCGCCACTCAACGCCTGTTCCCCAAGCTAGGTTACCGATTTGCGGGCGAAATCACGCTGGCTTTCCGCCCTGGTCTGCGCTTCTTCTGCTACGAGAAGACATTGTAGGCTGATTGTTAGTTGTTGCTGGCTGGTTGCCGTTAACAAGCATCAACCAACAACAATTAACCTGTATGTGGTGGACGTATGCTTTGCTCTCGGCTGTATTTGCGGCGCTTACGGCCATACTAGCCAAAGTTGGTATCAAAGGCGTCAACTCCGACTTGGCCACGGCCATTCGCACGGTAGTTATTCTGTTGGTGGCTTGGGGCATTGTGCTGGCTCGGGGCAGTGCCGCGGACGTGTACACCCTCACTCCCCGCAACTGGCTGTTTCTAGGGCTGTCAGGTGTGGCTACCGGCTTGTCTTGGATCTTCTATTTCAAGGCGTTGCAGCTAGGTAAGGTGTCGCAGGTGGCTCCTGTAGACAAGCTCAGCGTGGCTATTGCCATTGTGTTGTCGGTGTTGTTTTTGGGTGAGGCGCTCACGCTGAAAGCGGCCCTCGGCGCGGCCCTTATTATTGGCGGCACGCTGGTATTGATTCTGTGAGTACTTTTCAGGGGACAAACAACTGGCTCACTGCAGACACGGTGGCTGGTGTAGGCCCAGGATGCATTTTCAACTATGTAGTATGCTTCGACTTCTAGCTGTTGTTGCCACTGGTGGAGCGGTGGGCAGTGTAGCGCGCTACTTGTTGCAGCTGGCGGTGGCGCGCCACTTTACCACGCCGTTTCCGCTGGGTACGTTGCTGGTTAATGTGTTAGGCTGCTTGCTTATTGGCTTGTTCTACGCCCTAGCGGAAAAGGGCACCATAAGTACGCCCGAGCTACGCCTGTTGCTCACCACAGGCTTTTGCGGTGGCTTCACCACGTTTTCCACCTTCTCCTACGAAACCCTGACTCTGTTTGAAAACGGCGAGTACGTGCTGGTGGCGCTGTACCTAGCAGGCAGCGTGTTCTTGGGCTTATTGGCCACGTTTGCGGGGGTGGCGCTGGTGCGGGCGCTGTAGCTAGCTACCGGGTTTGCTGGCGGCTACCCGATTGGCAAACGGCCACCGGCCTAACCGCCGGCTCCAAAGCAGAAACACCACCGACCCAACTGCCATCATCAGCAACGCCGCCACTTGAAACGGTAGAAAGATGCGCGTATCCGCGTTTTCGTAGAGCACGGCGCCATCCTTGATGCTCCCGAACACCCACAACCACACCACAACGGCCACTACCACGGGCAGCGGGTAGAGTGGCATTTTGAACGGCAGGCCCTGGGTGCCCCGGCGCCGGCGCAGCAGCACCAGCCCTACCGCCTGCCCCACAAACTGCACCAGAATCCGCATGGCCAGGATGGCGCTGATCACCTCGCCCAGCCGGAACAGCAAACTAAACACGAAGCCCACTCCTCCCAGAATCAGCAACGACACGTGGGGAAACTGCTTGGTGGGGTGGGTTTTAGCGAAAACCGGCAGAAACTCGCCATCAGCGGCGGCGGCGTACGGAATGCGCGAGTAGCCCAGTAGCACCGCGAAGAGCGACGCAAACGCCACCCACAGCACCAACGCCGTAGCGGCTTTGGCCGCCGTAGCGCCGTAGAGCTTTTCCACAAACGAGCTAACAATAAACTGCGACTGGCTGGCTTCCTGCCACGGAACAACGGTACCCACGCTCCAGTTGAGCAGCAAGTACAACACCATGATACCCAGAATGCTCAGGAAAATACTGCGTGGAATTACCTGCTGCGGGTTGATTATCTCGCCGCCCAGGTGGCACACGTTGTAGTAGCCCAAATACGAGTAGATGGTTTTGACGGCGGCCTGCCCCAATGCGGCCGAAAGCAGCAAGCCCGTCAGTTGGCCATCGTGCCAGGAAATCAACCCCGACAAACCGCCTTCTGGCAGCCAGGCCACTTCGTATGTGGTGTGTGTGAGGCCCCCGAAAATCAGCCAGCCCATCAGCCCGAGCACGCCCACCCACAGCATGACTCCCAGGCGCCCAATATCATCAATGCGGCGGTAGAGCAGCGCAATCAGCAGCAGCACCACCGTACCCGACACTAGTTTGGGCTGCCAGGTGTCGTTGAGGGGAACCAGGTAGCTGAAGTATTGCGCAAAGCCGATAGCGCCTGATGCCACCACCAACGGCGCCTGCACCAGCGTTTGCCACACGTACAGAAACGACATGAGCCGGCCCCATTTCTGTTCGCCGTAGGCTAGCTTCAGAAACCGGTAGGACCCACCTGCCTCCGGATAGGCCGCGCCCAACTCACTCCAAATCAAGCCATCAACCAGGGCCAGTACCGCGCCGGCCAGCCAGCCCAGCAGAAAGTTTGGCCCCATGAACCCCATCACCAGCGGTAGCGTGACGAAGGGACCAATGCCCACCATGTCAATCATGTTGAGGGCGGTAGCCTGCACCAGCCCCAGCCGACGACGGAGGGGAGCAGTGGTGGCAGTAGGATCTATAGGATCAGTAGAAGGTGCAGCCATAGAGGCGTAAAAGTCGAATAAAAGTGGAATGTTCTGGCTACTACCACTACGCAGGTGGAAAGAACGAACCCGGCAGGCAATTCCTGAAGCTGAACCGTACAGTCATAGGTGCTGCCAAACGGCTAGCTGAACTGCACTTGCAGAGGCTAGGTACGCCTTACTACTACCCTGTCTGTTGAGTTGCATGGCCGGCAATTCTTCCATCCCAGACAGCAGTGTACGGAACCGTTGAGCCAAGCTGGCTAGTGCTGTTTTCAAGAGTTTGGCGGCCTACTTTACGGGCAGCATCAGCATGCTGTCCGAACCTGACTCCAAACGTATTTTCAGTAAGCGCCGACGTGTTACTCCCGCACCAGTAGGCACTCCGGCTTAGAGTTTTCTACCTCAACCATACGGCACATTGCCGCCACTGCTATTCGGTAGCTGCTCCTAACCTCGCTTCGCCTCGCCTCGTACGACGAAGAGCCCGTTTTTTTCGGGGCCGTATCAAACTACGTACTACATGTCTGCTGGGGGTTCTAAGATTGCCATTTACGGAGCTATTGCGGCGAATGTCGCCATTGCCGTTTCCAAATTTGTAGCCGCCTTCTTTACGGGCAGTTCGGCTATGCTGTCCGAAGGAATTCACTCGCTGGTAGACAGTGGCAACGGCATTCTGATTCTGTACGGAGTGAGGCAGGCCGAGAAACCCGCCGATGCCCAACACCCGTTTGGGCGCAGCAAGGAACTGTATTTCTGGTCGTTGATTGTGGCCATCCTGGTGTTTTCAGTGGGTGGCGGCATGTCGTTCTATGAAGGCGTTCAGCACTTGCAGCACCCCTCCCCCATCACCGACCCCACCTGGAACTACGTAGTACTGGGCCTTTCGCTGTTGTTCGAGGGAATATCCTGCTTTTTGGCGTTCCGCGAGTTCAATAAGAGCCGGGGTGAATTTGGCTTCTGGCAAGCCTTGGGTCGCAGCAAAGACCCCTCGGTATTCGCTATTCTGATGGAAGATCTGGCAGCTTTGCTGGGTTTGACTATTGCCCTTGCGGGGGTGTATTTCGGGCACCTGCTCAGCAACCCGTATTTCGATGGCGGCGCTTCCATCTGCATCGGCATCCTGCTCGTAACGGTGGCTATCTTCTTGATATACAAAACCAAAGGATTGCTGGTTGGCGAAGGCGTAGACGACACCACACTGGAAGAGGTGGAAGCACTGGCCCGGCAGGACCACGCCGTGGAAGCCATTCGTCGGCCGCTTACCATGTACATGGGTCCGCATGATGTTGTGCTGGCACTCGACGTTGATTTTCACGACCATCTTTCCTCCAACGAGGTGGAGCAAGCCGTAAGGCGGCTACAAGACTCGGTGCGCGTGAAGTTTCCGGATTTCAAGCGCATCTTCATTGAAGCCAAGTCGATTACGGACACGGAGCGTGCGCCCCTGCCCGCCGACTCAGCGGGTGTTTCGCCTCAGATCTAGTAGCACCGTAGTGTTGGGCTTGCTGCGTGGAAGCACGCATTTCTATGCGTGGCGCTATGCAAACACGGGCGTAAGTGAAGCACAACCACGCTGCCCGATACTCTCCGATCCAACTCCAACTCGTATATTCCGGTAAAAGGAAGCGGATACGCCTACTTTGGTGTGTCCGCTCTCCTCTCATAACTGCACTTATGCCCCCTGCACCTGTTCGCACCAATCCATTTCAATCATTTTGGATGGCGGGCTACGAATGTACTGACCAGCTCAACTGCTTCGGACACCGCGTCGATTTTCTGCCTCTCACCGGCCATCTTCAATTACTCGATCAGGACTACCAAGACCTGCAGCAGTACCAGCTAACCACGGTGCGCGAAGGCATCCGCTGGAGCCAGGTCGAGAAAATACCCTACCAGTACGACTGGAGCACGGTGCGTACCATGCTGGCCGCCGGGCGCCGCCACGGCATTCAGCAGCTTTGGGACATCTGCCACTTCGGCTACCCCGACGACCTGACGCCCCTGCACCCACTGTTCGCACAGCGCTTCGCGGCATTGTGCCGGGCTTTCGTGCGTTTCTACCGCAGTGAAGTACCAGAGGGCGAACTAATTGTGACACCCATCAACGAGGTTAGCTTTATGAGCTGGCTGGGCGGCGACGTCCGGGGCACCACTCCGTATTGTGTGGGGCAGGGCTGGGAGGTGAAGCGGGGGCTGATGCGGGCCTACATCGAGGGCGTAGCCGCCATGCGCGAAATAGACCCTAGCATTCGAATTCTTACCACGGAACCGCTCGTCAACATCATCCCCCGAAGTGGGGCTAGCCGTGCCGAACGGATCCGAGCCGCCGAATTCCACGACTACCAATTCCAAACGGTGGATATGCTGGCGGGCCGCATCTGCCCTGAGTTGGGCGGCCGCCCCGAGTACTTGGATATTCTGGGATTCAACTTCTACTACGACAACCAGTGGGAGCTGGACCCGCACTACCGCATTCCGTGGGCCGAAAAGCCTGCCGACCGACGTTGGCGCTCGTTGCGGCAGCTGCTAGCCATGGCCCACCAACGCTACAACTGCCCAGTAGTGGTAACGGAAACCAGCCACCCCGGCGTTGATCGGCCCAAGTGGATGGACATGATAGGGCGGGAATGCGCTGCGACTATTCGCATGGGGGTTCCGCTTTGGGGCGTGTGCCTCTACCCTATCCTCGACCGGCCCGACTGGGATTTCCTGGACCGTGAATGGCACCGGTCCGGACTCTGGGACGCCGTGCTGCAGCCCGACGGCCCACCCATACGAGTCTTGCACGAGCCCTACGCCAAGGCCCTACAGGAAGCCCAAACTCGTGTTCGGCGCGCCTCGGTGGCACCTGCCAGTGCCGAGGTTCTGATCTAACCCTCACTGCAAAGGCTTAAGTTGACCGGCCTCTAAATACGCAGGATAGGTGCTGACTCTGGTGGTGCACCACGTGCTTGTTGTACTCTTGCTTTTCACACTTGCTCCTTGTTTGTCTATGCCGGAAAACCCGAATGGTACGCGCCGCCTCACAGCCGCAACTGCCGAGCTGCTACAGCACTTCAAGCGGGCTTTCGCCGACTCTACCTTGTCGGTGGAAGAGGCGCGGCAGTTGCGACAGCGGCTCGCGGAGCATGGGCAGCACGGCACTGATTTGCACGAGTTGCGGCACGAATTGTTTGGGCTGGCCCGCAGCCGGTTCAACAACTTCCAAGACAAAGCGGTGGTGGAATGGCTGGAGACAGCCAGCGCGTTGCTACTTCCTCCATCGGCTCCGCCAGCTCGGCCTACCCGCTCCGAAGTGTATTTCAGCCCGGGTACTGAATGCGTGGCCGCCATTCAGCGCTTTATTGGGCAGGCCGCGCGGCAACTGGATATATGCGTGTTCACAGTCGCCGACGACCGCCTAACGGAAGCCTTGCTCACTGCCCACCACCGTGGGGTGCAGGTACGCCTGCTCACCGACAACGACAAGCTTTTCGACCGTGGCTCTGATGTGCGCGAACTGGCAACCGCTGGCATTCCGGTACGCGTCGATCATACCGAGTACCACATGCACCATAAATTCGCCGTGGCCGATAAGCGCACCGTCCTTACTGGCTCCTACAACTGGACCCGGTCTGCCGCGGAGCACAACCTGGAAAACCTGCTCATCACCGACGACCACCATACGGTACAGCCCTATGCGCAAGAGTTCGAGCGGCTTTGGGCCCAGATGAACGTATTCGAGAGCTAGCACCATTCTCCATTGGAAAGCCTAGCGGCTCTCAGCTTCAACAAGCGGAGGCACACATTCTTGCAAAAGCCGAGGGTCAGCAGCATCAACGGTTTGCGAACCATTGGCGCTGCCGACCCTCGGCTTTTCAGCTACGTAGTCTTCTACTCGGTGGTACCGGTTTCCTGCGTAGGTGCCTCCGCCTTAGGACGGCGGATTAGCACGGGGTGCTTGGTATTGCTGGTGCCTACCGTTAGGTTCAGGTTGTAGTCGCCAGGGGGTAGGGCCCGAAAGTCGAGGGTTTGGTTGTGCGCACCAGTTGTCTGACGACGGTAGTCGGAAACCCGAACAGCCACGCCATTCTGGTTGTACAGCACCCACCCGATGGGCTGGTCAGCGCCAAGCTGATAGGCCATCTGCATCACCCCGTTGCTTGGGTTGGGGTATACGCTCAGCCGGTTGGCGCCCACGCTCGGTGTATTGCTAGGGGCGCTAACCGGTAGCGCGGCCACTGGCGCTGCTGGCTCCAGCTTCCACTGCTGCGTAAGCCGGCTGGCGTAGCGCCGCTGCTGTAGGCCACCTTCCTCGGGGGTGTTCAGCGTAATGGACTTTTTGCTGTGCTTGGCAGTGATTTTATAGAAGCCTTCTTCGGCTGGCTCTATCGTCCAGAGCTGGTTGTTGCCGCTATAGAAAGGCCACAGGCTAAGCGGAGTGCCGTTGGAGGTAGCACTGCCCAATACTTCCAGCACTTTGCGCCCACCCTGTACGGCAATGCGGTAGTAGCCATTGCCGGCACTCTCTATGCTCCACTGGGGCACTCCGTTAGTGGCTAGTGCTGCCGAAGGGTTTACGGCAATGTTGGGTTGCGCCTGGTCGGCCACTTCCAATGACTTGCCATCGGAGCGGGTTGTGATGGTATAGACGCCCGGCACAAACTCGGCCATGGCCACCGCCCCCGACTTGGCTTCTGACGCGGGCTTGCTGTCCGCTTCCGCTACTTCCGGCTCTGCGGGAGTTGGTTTCGGCTCTTTAACGGCCTTGGGCTTTTTAGCTACAGCCGGCTCCTTAGGAGCAACGGGCTCTTTAGCGGCTACTGGCGCCTTCTTGGCCGGAGCTGCCGCAGGAGCAGCTTTTGGGGTAGCTGCTACCGGCGCGCTACCCGCCCCAGCTTGATCGATCGGAACAGAAACCCCCAGCGGATATAAGTTGGCAGTAGGAATAGTTTGGGCGGCTTGGCCGGGTGGGGTCCATTGGAGCTGAATCCGAGCTTCCCCCTGTTCGTCGTAATACTCGAGCTTGATGCTGGTTTTCTCGCCAGCCGCTAGGTTAGCGTAAGCACCTGCTATATCAGCTTTTTTGCCGTCCCAGGTATCCAGCACTTTTTTGCCGTTCACCCACAGCCGCACGCTTTCAGCGGTTAGCACCGAGAACTTGTAGCGGCCCGTGGTAGGAGCAGCCAAGAGCCCTTCCCAGCGTACCGAAAAGTTGTCGGGGGGAACGCCAGGCCCGGGAGAACCAGCAGCCCACTGAAAGTCAATGGCCGCATCGATCCGCTTGAGGGCAGGAGCACCCGCTAGCGTACCGTTGCTGAAATATACGGCCGTTAGTCCGTTGACGGGACCTTGCGCGGGAGCTTCGGCTCCCGCCTTATGTAGCAGCCGGGTGGGCGGCCCGGGGCGGCCCGGAGCCGCAGTTAAAGACGAGCCTACTAGCGTTCCACCTAGTAAGCCGAGCCCGATTAAAGACCGGAACAGTATATATCGCACAGCGTAAAGAAAGATTGAAGTAACAAACTGGAAAAGTCCAAGAAGCAGCAAACCGCACCGCACCCAAAAAGCATTCAGCACCCCTGCTTGTTCCCGCCCAAACGAGCCCATTTACAGAGGCCGCTACAATATAAAGCATTTCCAACTGCATCTATTACACCGGTTTAACAGACCTAATTGAACTTCAAACTTTTGCCAGTAAAGTGCAAAAATTAGCCTTATTAGCAGAAATTTTGTTTGCTAGGCTCATCCTCTACTCTTCCCACGGTAGGCATGACGTTAGCATGGTGTGGTTGAGCTTACTACAACCGAGCAAGTGGCCGACCACTACCCTACTTCAGCACCCTACCCCAACGCCAACATGAGTGCCGCTCTGGCCTCTGTGTAAGCGTAACAATCACCCGCCTGAGCGCTACGAGTCCTAGCTCTTGCAGCAAGTTATCGGCAGGTACTACAGCAGTTCCGGGGCAGCGGGCTATGCGAAAGTGGAGCCACTGCAACAGCAGAAACCATTCAACGACACCCCAACCGGAAAGCATGTTTCAACGGCTTGTGCCTACACCTAGCGGCGGGCGCCAACAAGATGTGGAGCGGGCGCACCCATCACTCCCAGAAAAAGCGGTTCATTTGCCTCACGACACCCTTACCTTATGAAAAGCCTCACCACCATTCTGCTGCTTGTTGTTTCCAACCTCTTTATGACGTTTGCCTGGTATGGGCACTTGCAGTTTAAAAAGATAAGCTGGCTGCACGGCCTCGGCCTCGTGGGGGTGATTTTTCTGAGCTGGGGACTGGCCTTTTTCGAGTATTTGTTTCAGGTGCCCGCCAACCGGTTAGGGTTCGAGGAGAATGGCGGACCATTCAACCTGTTCCAGCTCAAGGTGATACAAGAAGCGGTTTCGCTTACTGTTTTCACGCTGTGCGCCGTGTTTGTGTTCAAGACCGACAAGCTCGCCTGGAACCACTTGGTTGGCTTTGCACTGTTGATGGCGGCCGTTTACTTCATTTTCAAGAAATGACGAATTGAGGGTGAGGCACTTGAGGTTTGTGTGGGAATATATACATTTCACAATCAAATCAACTTTCTTTCCCACATGGAACAATCGTACGCTTCGCCCACTGGCATCCCGCCGGGTGGGGGCATCCCTCCCAAGAACTGGCTGGTCGAGTCCATTCTCATTACCATCTTCTGCTGCTTGCCTTTCGGTATCGTAGCCATTATCAATGCCGCCAATGTTAATTCCCGCTTGGCACTTGGCGACTATGCTGGCGCCCAAGAAGCTTCCGTCAATGCCGGCAAATGGGTGAAATATGGCCTAATAGGCGGCGTGCTGCAAGTTGTGGTACCGATTTTTGTGGTTTTTGTGATGGGTATTGGCGGTGCCCTTCTGGGCTCTATCACCGACTAAGTGACTGAAGGCAGCTTTTCAGTTAGGAGGCGCCGACAAGCGCACCATATAGTGGTACTAAGCCTGCTGGTGGGGTCGGGGCTAGCCGTTCTGTACTTTCGCCTCGACCCGGCCCGCTATCCGTTTCCGCGCTGCCCGGTGCACTGGCTGACCGGGCTGCACTGCCCAGGCTGCGGCACCCAACGGGCCGTGCATGCTCTCTTACACGGGCGCCTCTTGGAGGCGGTTGGCTTCAATGTGCTGGCTGCGTTGTTTGCCCCTGTGGTGGTGCTGGGGGTTGCCGCGGAAGTGCGCGGGTGGCTCGGCGGCAGTGCACAACGGAGTGTGCTGTTGTATCGGCCGTGGTTGGGCTGGGGCGTAGTGGGCCTTACCGTTCTGTTTACGGTGCTGCGTAACCTGCCCGGGCCATTAGGGGCATGGCTCGCTCCCTGAAGTACACTGTATTCTTACCTCCTATCAGGCAGCCTTTCCCTGGGGCACTTGTGGCTAGGCGAGGTTGTTTGTTCTGTATGCCTGCTCGCAACGAATCCTGCTTGCTATCCGCAAGATAAGGCACCAGAATGCGTTAGGATGTTCGGGAACTTGTACTAAACAACTGGTGGTATAAATTTCAGTGAAAACTGGTTGTACAAGCCGGTATCTTCACGGGCTGCTTCTGACGAGCTTGCTTGCCAGTAGTTTCCTAGCCACTATGTTCCATACCGTTCACGCTGCTTTCTGGGTGCAACCTCCCAGTTGAGCCAGCGTAAGCAACCCGCCGCTTCAGCAGCGGCGCCTTTTTTCTTGTTGTATGCAAAAGCCGTATCGTCTCCTTGAATTGTTATTGCTGGTGTTTGTGCTGCTAGGTGGCCCAGCAGCGGAGGCCCAGAAAGTGGGGTTGGTACTTAGTGGCGGCGGGGCCAAGGGCCTGGCTCACGTGGGGGTGTTGGAGGTGCTGGAGAAAAACCAGATTCCCATCGACTACATCGTGGGCACTAGTATGGGCGCCATTGTGGGCGGCATGTACGCCGCCGGCTACTCGCCCCGCGAAATCAAGGAGATTGTGCTTAAGCCCGAGTTTCAAAACTGGGTGTCGGGTCAGCCGCTGGAAGGCAAGGTCTACAACTACTACGACGACGACTACAACCCAGCTGCCCTGCACCTGCGCCTCGCCCTTGACTCGACGCTGAAAGCCCGCGTGACACCCAAACTCGTAGACGACGTCACGCTCAACTACGTGCTGGCTACCATGCTGGCCCCGGCTGGCGCTGTTTCCGGCTACAACTTCGATAAGCTGCTGGTGCCTTACCGGAGCGTGGCTTCGGAAGTGTTCACGCGGGAGAAAGTGGTGCAGCGCAATGGCTCCCTTTCTGATGCGGTACGCAATTCCATGGCGTTTCCGCTGGCGTTCCGGCCTATCCGGCAGGCTGACGGCCGCTACCTTTTTGATGGGGCCGTGGTGGACAACTTCCCCACTGACGTAATGCGTGAAGAGTTCAAGCCCGACATTATTATCGGGGTGAACGTGGGGGATGTGGCATTCGACAAGTACCCGAAAGAGAAAGACGACGAGCTGCTGACCAACACCATCTTGTTTGTGGGTTTCAACGGGGCCGACACCACTTCCGTAGGCCGCAACGGGGTGTTCATTCAACCCAACATCACCGGTTTCACGGCCGGCGACTTCAATAAAGTAGGCCAGTTGGTTGCGTTGGGCAAGCAGGCCGCTGAGCGCAAGTTGGACGAGTTGCTGACCCGGATTCCGCGGCGCGAAGACACATTGGCGCTACAGCAACGTCGCCGGTCGTTTCAGGAGCAAGCGCCCCGCCCCGATTTCAAGCAGATAACCGTGCAAGGCGTACCTCCTCAGCAACAGGCGTTTATCCGGCGCTTTTTCCAGCGCACGGGTTCTGTTTACTCGCCCGGCGACGTGGAAGAAGGCTACTACCGCCTCGTTAACAACGACTTCTTCAACAACGTGTACCCGCGCGTCCGCTACGACACCAAGCAGCAAGGGTACGTGATGAACTTGGACGCCCGCCAAAACAGCAACCTCACCACCGACCTAGGGGTGCTGCTGTCTTCCCGCTCGATGAGCAATTTCTACCTGGGAGGTGCCTACCGCTATCTGAACCGGCTCTTGTACACCGTGCACGCCGATGCCACCATTGGCCGCTTCTACAACGGCGCGGAAGGTACATTCCGAGTGAGCATTCCCGGCAAAGCGCCGTTCTACATCGAGCCGCTTATTACCTTCAACAACTTCAACTACCAGGACACGGGCATTCTGCTGGGTAGCACTGCCCAGAACACGCAACTCCAGCAGCGCGACCTGAAAACGGGGGTCGTGGTGGGGTATAGCCCCAACTACCGGAGCCGTTTCATCTTGAGTGGCAGCGTATTCAGGCTCCGTGACCGGTTTGCTAATGCCAACGAAATAAATAGCGGCGACCAGCTAGATCAAAACCGCCTCAATGGCTTGACGGCAGCCGTGCAGTTTCAGCGCAACTCGCTAAACCGGCGGCAGTACGCTGTAAGTGGCCGCCGAGCCGAATTTCGGTTTCGGGGAGTGGTAGGGGAAGAAAAATACACACCGGGCTCCACGGCAGTTGGCCTCACCTCACGCACCAAAGACCACCAGTGGCTGCAAGCCAAGTTCTATACCGAGCAGTACTTCACGTTTCATAAGGTTGACTCGGTGGGCCGGCGCGTGCATGCCTGGGGCTATACCATAGATGCCGTAGCCACCACCCAGGGCCGGTTTTCCACGTACCGCTCCTCTCTCACGTCATCAGCCGCTTTTCTGCCGCTGCCTGATTCGCGCACCTTGTTTCTGGACCGTTACCGGGGCACGGCCTACGCCGCATTGGGGCTGCGCTACATCAAAGGCATTGCTGGTTCGTTGGAATGGCGCAGTGAGGTGTATGTGCACACCTTGTTCCGGCCTTGGGAGCGGCTGGATCGTAACACGCTGCTTGCCAGCCGGGGCACCACTATCAGCCGCCCCTACCTCACTGCCATGACCGGCGTGGTGTACCAAACTCCTGTAGGACCTGCCTCGCTTCAGTTCATTCATTACGATGACCCCGACCATAAATTTGGGGTGTTTGCCCACATCGGCTACGTGCTCTTCCGCGAGAGGCCGCTCGACTAGGGCCCTATTCAACTAGCTGAAAGGCTTGGCCTTCCGACGCAGGAGGAATCTGAATAGAATCGTCGTAGGGCTTGCTTCAGACTCCTCCTGCGTCGGAAGGACAGAACCTACTTGGATAGGATGTAAGGCAAAGTGCCGTGGTTTCACTCATCCGGATACTGCGGAGGTTCTTCGTCAGGGGAGTGAGGCGACGAGGTGCCGGGGCCGCAGCCAGCCAGCACCGCACAATCCAAGGCTTCGCCGTGGTAGAAGCGCCGAAACAGCACCGTGGCCAGCCACATAGCCAAGGGCGGGGCCACCCAGTACAGCCACAGCCCCTGGTAGTTGCCGGCTGCTATGGCCGTCCCGAGGCTGCGGGCCGGATTCAAGCTCATACCCGAATACGGCGTCTCGACCAGGATGTAGAACGCAACGAGGCCGCCTAGTATCCAGCCGGCGGCTTCTTTGAGCTTGCTGGAATGCAGGGCCGTCAGGAGTACGCTCATCAGAACGAAGGAAATAACGAACTCGGCAGCAAAGGCCAGCAGTTCGCCTCCGGGCTTTGGCTGCGTTACGGCGTACTTCACGTCAGGATGCGCATACAAGGCCCCCAGCACCACCGACATAAGCTGCGCTGCTGCAATAGCCCCAGCTATTTGGGCCAGCACATACCACACGGCATCGGCAGTACGCATTTTGCCTAGCTGCCAGAACGCCAGCGTTACGGCTGGGTTGATGTGCGCGCCCGAGCGTTTGCCCCAGGGGTTGTACACAATAGCAGCCAACACCAGCCACATCACTGCGCCCAACACCCCACGCCGTACCACTTCCGAATCGGGCAGGGCTTGGTGCACTACTGATGATGGGTGCTCCAGTAGCACCGTCATCAGGCTGGCACTGACGACGAAGAAGGCTAACCCCAGCGCCTCGGCCAGGTAGTGAGGCCAGTGTCGGCGCCACGCGGCTACCAGTTGGCCCGGTCCTGTTGTTACTGCTTGGGAAGGTTCATGCACCTTCTTCCAACGGACTGACCTGCGGGTTAGTTTTCAGCACGTGCGAGTTGCTGGGCAAAAGTTCGCAGCAAAGCGGCTACTTCCTCGGGCGCCTCGTAAGGCAGCAAGTGTCCGGCCCCACCCACAATTTCCAGGGGCGTACCCACGGGCAGCAAAGGCAGTGTTTCGAGCCCGTGCACCGATGGCGACATGATGGCGTCCTGGTCGCCGGCCAGCACCGTGCAGGGCACCTGCACCTGGCAGAGCTGAGCGGCTATATTCTCGCGGCTGCCGTGGAGCAGCCACGCGTCCCAGGCAGGTTTGGTGCTGCGCAAATTGTCGTGAATGATTTGCTGCTGCAAGAGGTCGGGCAGCGGCCGAGCGGTGATGGTGCGCATCGTTTTTTCGGCCGCCGCCTGCTCTCCAAAGGCCCGCAAACTATCGTGGCGCTCGTCTTCGGTCATCGGTTCGGGTGTGGGCGGCGACGGGCTCAGCAGGGCCACTCCCACCAACCCCACAGGCTGCCGCGCAGCCAGGGCCAAAGCAATTTTGCCGCCCATACTGTGCCCTACCAGCACATACTGTTGGAGCTGCTGTGCTGCTATAAGCGCGGCCACTTGGTCGGCGTATGCTTCCACGGAGTATCCCCCGACAGGCGCTGGTGCTTCCCCAAACCCACCCAAATCGGGCGCTAGCACCGCGTAGTCGGGCGCCAGAAACGCAGCTACCGCTTGCCACTCCCGGCCCGAGCCAGCCCAATAATGCAAACACACAAACGTAAGGGAAGCGGCCCCAGGGACGGCCGGAGAGGGTGGCAAAGACATAGGAAACAGAATCAGGGTACAGGACGCAGCCGGGCAATGAACCTTAGCTGAATGGCAAGGCCAAGGTTGAGCTACCATCAGCATACGCACCCGGCCCTCTTCCTGCCGAAATACATGCAAAAAGAGCCCGGCTTTGCATAAGCCGGGCTCTTTCAACAAGCCAGTAGCACGACGGGCGTCCTGCTGCCGAGGAGGTGCGCTACCTATTCCACCACCACTTGCTTGGTGGCAACTTGGTCGGCCGTCTGAATCTGTAGGGTATATACACCTGCTGCCAGACCGTTTACATTCACTAGGGTTTCCGTGCCAGCGCTATGGAGCTGTACTGTACGGGTTTGTACTTGCTGCCCTAGCGTATTAAGCAACGTAAGCTGCGCGGTACGCTGGCCAGCCATAGCGGGCAAACGCACCGCGAAGACTTGGCTAGCCGGGTTTGGATACACATCGATAGCCTGAGCCAAGGCGGCGCTACGCTTGCTAGACAACACCGCGCTGGTCACAGCCTCAATCATAAAGCGCCCAAGGTTGTTAGATGCTGCATCGGCTGGTACACCTCCTGTCAGCGCCACCGAGTAGAAAGCACCCAACCGGGTAGGCGTTTCTGTCTGTAGACCCAGCGGATAGAAGGGAGCGGTACCAGCAGGAGAGGCCGCCTGCGCAAAACCAGCGTAAAATTCACCAACTGGCACAGCAACTGGCGTGGCAAGAGTGAACGTCTTGTAAGCTCCTATATCAGCTGTTTGAATGACATAATCGGGCGTACGACCTAAGATAGTGCCTGTGCTGCTTAATACTACCCCATATACCGTCTGGCCGACTGAGGCCGGGGCTCCGTCCAACCACGCGTTGACGGCCGTGACTGTACGGGCTACGCTGGCAGTGTACTTCACCGCAAAGATGCCGCTACCAGCGGCTGTAGCACTAGCCGTAAAGCCCACGCTACCGCCGGTTGCGCCTTCGTTTGGATCTGCTGCCGAGTAGGTGGTAGTTTGCACTTGTTGAGAGTAGGCCTGCGAGTTGTTCGAGGCAAGGTCATCAGCAAGCACATTCACAGTTAGCGTATTGTTGCCAACCGCTACGGGAGTGAAGGCGGCGAAAGAAACCGTAGCAGATGCTCCCGGTGCCAGCGAAGGCACGATTTTACCATCGTTAAACGTGTTGGCGCCCGTTACATTTAGGAGTACCACCACGTTAGAGAGTGCCTCTGAACCGGCATTGCGTACCACTGCCTGTATTACTTGCCCAGTATTCGTCGGCGTCTTACCTAGCGCGTAAATACTCTGAACGGCAGCATCATTGGCAGGTACTGAAACCGCGCAGATGGTAAAGTCTCCTTGCGTATCGTTGGAGCCATAGCCGGACACGAACACATAGTACGTGGTGTTGGCCGTAAGTGTATACGCAGTCAACGGAGCCGACACCGTATTGTTAGCGCCTCCTGAAGAGCACGCTATTTCGGTGAATGGGCCCGTAGCCGCCCCGCTAGGAGAGGAAAACAAACGCAAATAGCCAGCAGCGTTTCCTGTCACTTGAATAGCAACTGCGGTGCTGCCTGCACCACTCACGGCAGTGGTAAATTTATACCACACGTCCTTGGGGTTAGCCGCAATACCGCAGGCAGTATTTGGGTTGGTACCGTTTAGGTAGCCGCTTACAGGAGTAGTGGTAGCGCCAGCATTCGTGCCGTTCAGTGGGGTGCAGGTGGCGGCAATAGGCAAAGTGATGGCTTCCGCAGGATTGTCGTTGACAGGTGCAGGAGGGGGTATGGTAGCACAAATGCCAAACTGCCCGGTTGGAATTCCGGCATCGAAGCCAGATACCCGAATGTAGACGGTGCTGCCAACGGTGAGGCCAGAAGCTACCGCGCTGGAGAAGCTTGTCCCACCCGCCTCGTCGTTGCAGGCTACCGCAGTAAGGCTACCGCACGTACCGGTGAACAAGTCCACTACCGTATCGTCGAAAAGGCTGCCGGCCACAGCACTGGTTGTAACGGCTATTCTGCCACCCGCTGGCACGACCGTGGTGTACCACACATCGTTGTAGGCGCCGCCGCCGCCACAGGAAGGAGCCGGACCAGGACCATCAGAGGCTCCTACTGTCGTGCCCGTTGTTACGGTGCAAGTTGCTCCCGTGGTCAGGGCAATAGCGCCGGCGCAGTTGTCGTTGGCGGGAGGCAGCGTAGCGCAAATGCCAAACTGCCCGGTTGCTACGCTAGCATCGAAGCCAAACACCCGCACGTACACCGTGTTGCCCGGCGTTTGCCCCCTGACCGTTACGGAGGAGAAGCGCTCTTCCCCATCAAGGATATCGTCGTTGCAGCCAATAGACGTGAGGCTATTGCAGGTACCGGAGTAGATTTCCACTACCGTGTCATCGAAACTGCTACCTGCTACGGCGCTAGTAGAGACGTTGAAACTGCCCCCAGCTGGCACTACTAGGCTGTACCACACGTCTTTGCTGGCTGGTATGGAGGTGTCGCCACACGAAGGCGCTGGGGTGGCACCATCCGTTGCATTCACGTTCGTGCCGGTTGTCAGCGTACAGATGGCCCCAACAGTCAATGGTATAGCGCCGGTGCAGTTGTCGTTGGCGGGCGCTTGTGCCCATGCTGCCGGAGCCAACAACAAGGCGGTAGCCAGCGCGGCCAATCGAGGCCGAAGCTCTTTTAGTATGCCGGGTGTGCTTGAGTAGGATTTTACTTTCATAAGCAAAGGAAGAAGGAGTGAAGCAACTTGATACTATATAAGTGAATGTGCCTATATAAGATATAGAAGTATTTTTTGGACTGAGAGAGAGTCGTTTCAGAGTCTTAATTTTACCCAGATCAATATAGAAGCTTTTCTTCTATAAGTAGTATTAATATCATGATGCCTGTCGTTGGGGCGCCTCTGCCACTACCTAGTAGCTTGGACAAGCAAGGCAGCACAAGGCTTGATATCTAGCAACCGCCGCTACCTTACTAAGAGCCCATCAGATGAAGTTGCAGCTACCATATGCACCCGGTAGCTCGGCGCCCAACGCCATACAAAAAGAGCCCGGCTTCGTGGAAGCCGGGCTCTTTTTGTAAACAGTCCGGACGAGGTGTACGTCCTACTGCCGAATACGTGTGCCGTTTATTCTACCACCACTTGCTTGGTAGTATATTGGTCGGCGGTTTGAATCTGCAAGGTGTAGAGGCCCTTGGCCAGACCACTGATGTTCACTTGCGTTTCCGTGCCGCTCGCGTTTAGCTGCACCGTGCGGGTCTGCACCTGCTGGCCCAAGGTGTTGAGCAACGTCAGCTTGGCGCTGCGCTGACCAGCCATAGCAGGCAAGCGCAATGAGAAGGACTCGTGCGCTGGATTTGGATACACATCGATAGCCTGGGCTAGAGCAGCACTGCGCTTGTTGGACAGTACCCGGGCGCTAAAGCCGACCTCAATGCCCAGACGTGTCTGCAGCGTAGTGGTATTCACGTCTGTCCAGACGCCACCCGTGGCAATCTGATAAAAGAACGTGCCCGACCGCAACGGATTCTCCACCTGATAACCAATGCCTACGTTGCCTGAAATTTCCTTTAGGCCCACGAAGAACGTGCCGTTCACGGGCACGTTGGCCACGGGTACGGTCACTACCCCAGCCGTAGTGGGCCGGCTCAGAGTAGGCGAAGTGAAGAGCACAGTGCTAGGCAACCCGGCGGCAGTAGCCCCGAGCACCACCACCTGATAGGTGGACGTGGTGGTAGCACTGGCCAAGAAGCTCAGCCGCACTTCACCGATGGTAGAAGCACTGTTGATGGTATATCTTGACGCCAGCGTACCGCCAGGCGTGGTGCTGGAAACCCCTACGCTAGCCGTAACAGGCGCATTATCGTTGAGATACGAGAGGTTGTTGGCGGTAACGAGTACTGGGTATGTCTGCGAGTTATTGGTATTGCCGCCATCGGCTGGCACCGATACCGTCACGGTATTGCTGCCAAGGGTGGTTGGGCTATAAGGGTCAAACGTAACGGTAGTAGTAGCGCCAACTGCCAACGTTGGAACAACTTTTCCATTGGTGAAAGGAGACGTTCCGGTTACGGTGAGGATAACGGGCAGGTTGGTTAGAACAGATGAGCCAGCGTTACGCACAGTTGCCTGAATCACTTGCCGAGAAGATATCGGTGCTTTACCTACCGAGTAGACAATCTGAACTGCTGCATCATTGGCGGGCAATGGAACAGGCGTAGTTGCGCAGATGCCAAACTGCCCGGTTGGAACACTAGCATCATAGCCAAACACCCGGATGTAAACGGTACTGCCAACGGCAAGGCCTGTAGCCGTTGCGCTGGAATACAAGGTTCCGTTAGCATCATCGTTGCACGCTACTGTGGTAAGGGCGCCGCAAGCGCCTGTGAATATCTCCACTACGCTGTCGTCGAAGGCGCTACCGGCTACGGGGCTGGTGGTAACCGTCACGGTGCCGTTGGCTGGCACCACTGTTCTGTACCACACATCATTGCTGGCTGGACCAGAGGTACTGCCGCATGAAGGAGCAGCACCGTTGGTGGCTCCTACGGTAGTGCCGGTGGTTACGGCGCAAGTGGTGCCCGTGGTTAGGGCAATAGCGCCAGCGCAGTTGTCGTTGGCAGGAGCCTGTGCCATTGCCGCCGGAGCGAGCAACATGGCGGTGGCGAACGCAGCCAACTGCGGCCGGAGCCCATCAGATAGCCAAGATGTGAGGGGGTAAAGATTTGTTTTCATGCAATAAAAGAGATAAGGAGTAAAGAAAGGAAAAGGCAATATGTTGGATGCGCTCAGCCGTCAGCAGCCGCTAAGTCACGTTACGATGGTGTGGTGCTACTTGTTTGGTAATGAACCCGTATTGCCACTGCCACTGTCTCTGCTTTCGGGGAAACTTGCTCAATTCAAGCTGCTGAATATAGGATCTTTTGCGCGATAAAGTAGTATACTTTTTGCCACGCTTATAGCAAAATCCTCAAATAATTATAGTTTATAACACCTGAAAAAAACTTCGGAATCAATGACAAAAGCTTGTGCATACAAGCTTGCTTCTAGTTTGCTCATAAGTGGCTTGCGGCGCTTTTTCACCCGCTCAGTAGCCATAGAGCACGACTTGGCTACTGCGTACACCTCAACAGTAACAAGCTCCTACTACACAATGGTTTAGTGTATGAGATTCTCCGTATTTTAGTATTATAATATTCTTCCCTTTCCTTCCCACTTCCGCCAGTTGCTGCTCTCAGGATCTGTTTGTTAGGTGTTGTTTGTTCTTCACGCTGCCACTACGCTACGGCTTAACAGTACGCACCTGCTTCGCCAAGCTATAGACTCCCCAGCAATGCCCGAGCGGCGTGCGCAGCAGGCCTTGCCGTCAGTTATAGGGTTATAGCAAAGCTATTTCCAGCGGATTTTCTGGGTTGATTTGCCAGCGCGTAAGCGCTCAGGCACTTTATTAAGGATGATGTTACGCAATGATGCCAGCAGCGGCAGCCGCACGAAGCCTTTGTGCACTACCAAGCTGACTTCGCGCACGGGCTCGGGGGCGGCAAAGCGCTTCACCATCGGGTTGTCGAGTTCCTGCAACACCGATAGTTCTGGCACTAGGGTGTAGCCGTGGTTGTGGCGGACCAGTTCTTTCAGGGTTTCAATGGAGCCGCTTTCGTAGGTGAATGGGCGGGTGGTGTCCACGGGAGCCGGGGCGCAGATATTGAGTACTTGGTGGCGGAAGCAATGCCCTTGTTGGAGCAACCACAAGCCCGGCATGCCCATGTCCTGCGGCTGAATAACGTTCTGCTGGTAGAGCGGGTGGTCGGCGGCAATATACCCGAGGAAGGGTTCTTCCAGCACTGGCATTTCGCGCAACTGCCGGTCGTCGAGCGGCGTGACGAGCAAGCCTACATCCAAGGTATGGTCCTTTAGCTGCTGCACAATCTGGGCCGACTGCAACTCCTCTACTTGCACTCGTAGCTGCGGATGCTGCTCTACCAGCTCTACCAGAAACAACGGCACCAAATACGGAGCTAGCGTAGGAATGATGCCTAACCGCAGCTCGCCCACGAACTCGCCTTTTTCTAGCTGCACCACTTCGCGCAGTTGCTGCACCTCACGCAGCACTTGGCGGGCTTGCTGCACCACCTTTGCCCCTACCGCAGTGGGCTGCACGCCTTTGTTGGTTCGGTCGAAGAGCAGCACGCCTAGTTCGTCTTCCAGCTTTTGCAGCTGCATGCTCAGGGTGGGCTGCGTCACAAAGCACTTCTCGGCCGCCAGCACAAACTGCCGATGTGTGTCGAGCGCCACCAAGTATTCTAGCTGCTGAACCGTCATAGAAAGCTGATTGAAAAGGAAGGAACTGGATAGCTGCTAGCTGGAAATTTCTTTGCGCTACGGCATGGCAAGTAACGCCCGCAGTAACAAGAAGCACAACACTAATCCTATAGTTTAAATCTATACTGCAATCAATAAAATCGATTTTTCTTATAGTCGGATAGGACTCACCTTTGTCGAGCTTCCGCTGGCTTCCTGTTTAGCTTGGTGGCGGCTACTCCCGCTTCAACTCTTTGTACTCCTATGGAAGAATCAACCCAACCGAAGAAGCTGACCACCGCTTCGGGTCGCCCGATTTTCGACAACCAAAACTCGCAGTCTGCTGGTGCCCGCGGCCCACTGTTGCTCCAAGACTACTTCCTGCACGAGAAGTCAGCGCACTTCAACCGGGAGCGGATTCCGGAGCGCGTGGTACACGCCAAAGGCAGCGGCGCTTACGGTAAGTTCACCGTCACGCACGACATCACGCATCTAACTCGGGCCAAGCTGTTCAGCAAGGTGGGCAACGAGTGCAAGATGTTCGCGCGCTTCAGCACGGTGGGCGGCGAGAAAGGCTCGGCCGATACCGAGCGGGACCCCCGCGGCTTCGCGTTGAAATTCTACACCGAGGACGGCAACTGGGACTTGGTGGGCAACAACACGCCGGTGTTCTTCGTGAAGGACCCACTGAAGTTCATGGACTTCATCCATACCCAGAAGCGGGAGGCGCGCAGCAACCGCAAAAGCCCTACCATGATGTGGGACTATTGGAGTTTGAACCCCGAGAGCCTGCACCAAGTGACCATCCTGATGTCGGACCGGGGCACACCCTATGGCTACCGCCACATGCACGGCTACGGCTCGCACACCTTCTCCCTGATCAACGCCGCTAACGAGCGGACGTGGGTGAAGTTTCACTTCCGTACCCAGCAGGGCGTGAAGAACTTCTCTGATGAGGATGCGAAGATGATGAAAGCCGAGGACGCTGATTTCGCGCAGCACGATTTGGTGGACGCCATCGACAACGGCAACTTCCCGAAGTGGACCATGTTCATCCAGACCATGACCGAGGAGCAGGCCCGCGACTTCCGCTGGAACCCCTTCGACCTTACCAAAGTATGGCCTCAGGGCGAGTTCCCGCTGCAAGAAGTAGGCGTGATGGAGCTGAACCAAGTGCCAAACAACTACCACGCGCACGTTGAGCAGTCTGCCTTCGCGCCCGCTCACGTGGTGGACGGCATCGGCTACTCGCCCGACAAGATGCTGCAAGGCCGCATCCTGAGCTACCCCGACGCGCACCGTTACCGCCTGGGCGTGAACTACGAGCACCTGCCCGTCAATGCTTGCCCCTTCGGTTTCAGCAACTACCAGCGCGACGGCCAGATGGCCCTCGGCGACAACGGTGGCCCCGGCCCGAACTACTTCCCGAACTCGTTCGACGGCCCCGTAGAAGACAAAACTCAAGGGGAGCCTGCGCAGGAGCTCGACGGTTTCGCGGCCCGCTATGACCGCAACGAAGGCCCCGGCAACGACGACCACTACACCCAGGCCGGCAACCTGTTCCGTCTGCTCGATCCGCAAGCGCAACGCAACCTCATCAACAACGTGGTAGGTGCCATGAGCGGCATCGAAGGCCCCAAGAAAGACCTCATCACCCAGCGCCAGCTGTGCCATTGGTTCCGCGCCGATGTTCGGTTGGGCATGGCCATTGCCAAAGGCTTAGGCGTTGATGCCGAGATGCCGATGGAGCACGCCCCTGCCGCTGCTACCGTATAGCGGCACCTAACCGCCACTAAAAAAGCCTCTCCGAAAACTCGGAGCGGCTTTTTTGTGCGGTACGCTGAGCAGCTACTGCGTCTTCACTTTCAGGTTTTCGAAGTCACCGGCCAGCAGGATGGTGCAGGTCGGATCGTTGTTGATGCCGATGCTGGTAGGGTCGCGTTGTTCGGGGGCCCGCACCTCGTAATGCCCGCTTGCTAGCTGCCGCTTGGCGTCGTAGGCGGTGATGGTCACATCGCCGGTTAGGTTTTGCGTGAAGTCGCTGAACCGGTAGATAGAAGAACCTCCGTTGCGGCGGTATACATACGATGTGAAAACCGGCTCGGTGGGGCGGGCACTGCTGCGCAAGGCATAAGCACCTAATAAGCTAGCCGTTAGCTTGGTGCGGTCTATTTCGAAATGAACGGCATCAGTGCCCGCGCTAAAATCCAACACCAGCAGGTGGGTATCCATGGCGGCACTACCCTTGATGTCGAGCGAGGAGTGCGTGGTGCCAAAGCCGGAATGAGCAGTGCCGCCAGCAGGCGTAATGGTAGTGAAGTCGAAGTAGCTTCCCATCCGTAAAGTGGAGTCTGGATCGGCGGGAATTGGTTCTTCTGTTTTGTCGGAACAAGCGGTAGCCAAGACAGTAGCCAGAGCGGCTAGGAAAAGCGTGCGGGTAGAAAGTCTCATAGAATACAGGAAGGAAGCTGTGCCGGATGGAATACCCCTCGCTAGGCAAAGGTTAAGCCAACTATCTACAGCACCAGATCTAAGAGGCCCCTTCCCGTAGTAGCTTTTCTGCTTTCCTACGAAAAGGGGACCTTTCGCATGCTCCCAGTTCTCTTATCGTCTGGCCGCTTCTACACCTTCACTTTCAGCGCGGCGGGCTGGCTGTTGATGGCGAACATCTCGGCGTAGGGCACCATGGTTATCTGGCCGAACTCCCGGATCATCATCTTGTAGCTCTCCCCTACTGGCCTGATTTTGCGGTCCAAGTCGTAGAGGCCGCAAGCATTGACGGTGAGGCGTTTTTCGGCCAGCGAAATATCCCAGTCCAGTTGGTCGAGCAGGGAGTACCACGTGAAGCCGATAACCGGAATGCCGTCTTGCCGAATGCGCATCACATTCACCCACTGCTTCCAGAGCCAGCACTCCGCGTCTTTGGCGTCGAAGGTGTTGGTTTCGGTGTGCATCACGGGCTTGCGGTACCGCTCGTAATACTGGCGCGTCATGGTGTACCAGCCCAGCACGTCTTCGGCCTGGCATAACGTACCATCGGGCTTGATAATCCGTTCGTTGCGGCCGTAGTAGTCGTTGCCCATCACCTGGTAGCCGGGTGGCTCACCGGCCATAAACCAGTCGAGTTCCTGCCGGGTCATGCCGTTGTCGAGGCAATAGAGCAACACTTCCGAATCGAGCGGGTGCGCGTACAGCAAGTCCAGACTTAGGAACCGGAGCTTATTGATGAGGCAGATTTCGGGGGTAGGCACAGCACGCATTTCATGGATGTACTCCGCCGATTCGCTTTGCACAATCACGCAGTCGGGCCGGTATCTGGCAATTTGCTGCGTGCCCATGATGCTGGCCGCCGTAATGTGCTTCATGGCCGTGATAAACGCCCGGTCGTCTTTGAGCTGCTCGTTCCAGATTCCGTCTTTGGCGGAAGCGCGGGCCGTCACGTATATCTCGTTTACAGGCGTATAGAACCGTACCCACGGGTAGCGCTTGGCCACGGCCCCGCAGTACTCGGCAAAGAATACGGGCAGCTCAGGGTTCTGAAAGTTGCCAATCCAGTCGGGCACCCCGAAGTGCATCAAATCCAGGATGGGCGTGATGCCCAGGCGCTGCATTTCGGCCATGGCCTTGTCGGCAAACTCCCAGTCGTACTTGCCGGGCGCTTTCTGAATGAGGTAGTACGGGAGGTTGTAGCGCAACACCTTGAGCCCCATTTCCTTCACCAAGCCCAAGTCTTCCTTGTAGCGGTTGTAGTGGTCGGTTTCGGCTAGCAGGTCGCGCCGGATGGTGCCGCCCGCAATGGTAGGGTACGAGCACTCAATGCCAGTGGCAAACATAAAGTTGCCGGGCGCGCCAGTAGGCAAGCCGCTGCCATCGTGGCCGGCGGCCCCACCGAACTCGTCGCCCTCGTAGCTACCGTCGCCGAAATGATCTGTGATATGGGTGAGGAAGCTTTTGGCCATGAGGTGTGTAGCTGTGAACGTCAACTCCCTGCGGCAGCTAGGAGTTGACTTGTGCTGATGTTGGGTGGTGGGAAGTGCGCGAAATAGTGGAAGCGGAACCGCACTGACGCAACGCTCCTTCACCGCGGAGGAACGTTGACGTTCAGTTAGTTATTTCCATCGAGCCGGGCTTGGGCGGCCAAGAACTTGTCGGCGGTGCGCAGGCTGAGGGCCATGATAGTGAGGGCCGGATTGACGCTGAGCGCGCTCGGAAACACCGAGTTGTCGCAGATGTAGAGGTTAGGCACATCAAAGGCGCGGCCGTCGGGGTTGACTACGGCATCGTCGCCGCTCAAGCCCATGCGGGCTGTCCCGATGACGTGGGCGTAGCGCTCGAAAGACCAAAGGTCGGTGGCACCGGCAGCGGTCCAGATGTCGCGCATCAGCTTCTCGGAGTGCGCGTTCATGCGCTGCTCGTTTTCCTGGGCCGTGAAGTGCAGGCGAGGCTTGGGCAGGCCGCGGGCGTCTTTTTCGTCGGCTAGCTCCAGGAAATTACTTTCGTGGGGCAGACAGTCGCCGAGGATGTTGATGCCGGAAACGTGGTTGTAGTTGCGCATGTAGTCGCGCAGTTGCTGGCCCCAGAGCTTGCGGCCCCGCGCCATCTGCGAGGCAAACGTTACGGGCATCACCCCAATGCTTTGCAAAAGGTAGCCGCCCACAAAATCGGCGTCTTTGGGCCGGTGCGTATCCTCGGAAATCAAGCCGCCCGGAATGCCTTTGTAGGGCCGCATATCTTCCGAGAACGTACCCCATACCTGCATACCTGGGTGCGCCATGAAGTGCTTGCCTACTTGTCCGCTGGTGAGGGCCAATTCGTTAAGCAGCAACAGACGCGGCGTTTCCACCGCCCCGGCGCACAAGAACAAGTGGCGGCAGCGCTGGCGCACCGTCTGGCCGTGTTGCTCATACACCACGGCCGTGATACGACCTTTTTCGTCGCGCTCGATTTCGGTTACAAATGCATCGGCTCGGATTTCGGCACCGTGCGCTTCGGCCAACGGCAGGAACGTGACGTCCATGCTGGCCTTGGCCCCTACGTTGCAACCTGCTTGGCAAAAGCCACGGTTGGTACAGGCCTCACGCCACCCAATGCCCGCCTGATAGTAGCGCGCCGACAAAGCCGCATTGGCGGCCGGCGACGTTTGAATGCCTAGCTGCGCACACGCCTGCTGCATCAGCAACGCCGCGCCGTTGAGTGGCAATGGCGCCAACGGATAGCCTTTGCTCCGCGGGCCACTCCACGGGTATGGTGTTGGCCCCGATATACCCAGGAACTGCTCTAGCTCCGTGTAGTACGGCTCCAGCTCGTCTATCCCGAACGGCCAATCCACTCCTACGCCAAAGTCGCGGTGCAGGTGCAGGTCGTCGTCTTGGGCGCGCGGCGTGTAGGCGGTGTAATGCAGGGTGGAGCCCCCTACCCCGGTGCCCGAATTGTTGTTGCCAAAGGCCACCGGATTTTTCCCCGCGGATAGGCGCTCATCGTTCCAAAACAGGAACGACTGGGCTTTTTCGTCGGTGGCGTAGTCGGTGATGGGGTTGCGGCGGGGGCCAGCTTCCAGGGCTACCACTTTCAGGCCAGCCATAGCTAGCCGGGCCAGTAGTGGCGCACCGCCGGCTCCGGTTCCAATCACTACGCAGTCCACTTCCTCGGTTGGGTTGGGTACGGGTGCGGGCTGCTCTAGCTCCGTTGGGGCCGTGAGGGAGGTGCCATTTTCTTCCAGAATGGCTTGCAAGAGCGGATCCTGGATTTCGGTTTTTATTGGGTTCAGAACGCCTTCTTCGAGAACTTCTTCGTCGGGCATGTGCAGTGAAATAGTGAGGTGGTGAACTGGTGAGTTTGCTGTGCTGGTGAGTGAATGAGTTTGATGTTCTGTGGGCACAGCCGGTACCGACTCGCACCGCTGAAGCGGACAACTCACTGTTTCACCAGTTCCCTATTTCACCTCTTCCGGTTCGCGGGGTTCTAAGCTGTTAGGCTGAATGTGGGTCCAGCCGGGAACGTCCGCCATGCCGACGTACCCAATTTCCTCTTGCGCCAGCGGGTGGGCATAGTAGTTCTCGGTTAGCTCGGCCAGCATCTCCTCGAAGAACCGGCCAACCGGCAGTTGCTGCCAGTTCTCGCCCGGTGCCGTACCTGCTGCCACCGCTTCGAGCACCGCATCTTGCTGACTTTCGGAGAGGGCCACAAACGGGTGTTGAAACAGGGCTTCAGCGGCTTGGTTGATGCCACCCAGCCCCAGGCGGTAGGCTTCTCGGTCAGGAGGCATGGCATCGTAGCGCCAGCCGTCGGCTTTGCCTTCGGCAAGTCGTTTATCCACTCCACCCACCACATCAATTGGCTCGGCCCGGTCGGGCTGCGGAATGAGGCGCGCGGCTACCGTTTGGAATAGCGCATAGGTATGCGGCTCGAAAAATACGGGCTCATGCACCGGCGCATCGAGGCGGGCTTGCAGGGCTGCGCGGGTGGCATCGGTTACCAGATCAGTGGCCAACAGCGCCCGGACGGTGCCGGAAGGATATAGAGGAGCAGACATTGTAAGGCAGCTAACACAGCACAACGGATACTGTTGAGGTATAAACCGCTTACGGACAAAATGCTCCCGTAGGATGAAAATATTCTTGGTATTACGGTTGAGCTCCCCAGGTTATTTCAACTGCATGATGGCGGCCATCGTTTCCAGCCCGTCCCAGAGGTTGCCGAGGCGCAAATTTTCGTTTTCGGCGTGCTGGTTGTTGTCGTAGTTGGCGATAGGCACCGTGAGCGTTACGGCGTTTATTTTCTTGAAAACATACAGGGGCAAGCTGCCGCCCGAAGTAGGCAACTGCACCACCGGTTGCGCGGTAGTCCGCTGCACGGCCGCCACCACCTCGCGGGCCATGGGCAGGTCCATAGGCGTGCGCTCGGCGTTGTAGCCAGATTCGGGGGCTACCCGCACGATGCGGGGGTAACGGGCCCGCTCGGCGTCGGTGGGCTCCTGCGCTGTCACAAAGAAGCCCTGGCGCTGGATGTGGCGCACCACTTTTTCCACTTGCCGCTTGCTGTCATTGCCGAGCACTAAGCGCAAATCCAGGGCGGCTTCGGCCGTGGTGGGAATGACGTTGGCGGCCTGCGCCCCCACATTGGCGCTGCGCATACCGTTGATGTTGAGCGAGGGTTGGTTGATTAGCTCGTTCAGCGTCTGGCCGTTGCCGTCGGGGCGGGCAAAGCCCAGACCCTGCTGAATGGTAGCATCCAAGTTAGGAACTCGGCCCAACGCCTGGCGCTCTAACGGGCTGAGTGGCACCACATCATCATAGAACCCCGCAACGGTGACGCGGCCGGTACTGTCTTTCATAGAAGCCAGGAGATGGGCTAGTTCCAGGGCCGGATTGGGCGCCCAGTTGCCGTAGTGGCCGCTGTGCAAGGGCCGCTTGGAAGCATACACGGTGAGGTTGACGTTCACGTCGCCACGGGCCCCGAACACCACCTGCTTTTGCCCGGACTGATGCACCGGCCCGTCGCAAATTATCCACAGGTCGGAAGCCAGCAGCGTCCGGTGCTTTTCCACTATTTCGCTGAGATGGGGCGAGCCTTTTTCCTCTTCACCTTCGAAAAAGAACTTGATATTGACCCCGGCCTTGAGCTTGCTTTGCGCCAGCGCTTCGTAGCCTGCTAGGATAGCCATTACGCCGGCCTTGTCGTCGGAGCTGCTGCGGCCGTACAGGCGCCAATCGGGGCTGATGGGCTGGCCCGCCTCCACCATCGGGAGCAATTTGCCACCTTGCGCTAGTAGCGTAGTGGCTAGTTGCGGCTGGAACGGGCTCAAGCCTGCCGCCCACTGCGCGGCATTCACGGGCTGTCCGTCGTAGTGCGCATAAAACACAATAGTTCGCTTGGCCCCCGGCGTCCGCACTTCGCCATACACCACCGGCGGCACGCCCGGCGTGGTGGCCGACAACAGCTGCGCCCGAATACCGCGCTTCTGCATCATGCCCATAATGAAGCGGGCCGTCTGGCGGAGGTTGGCACTGTCGGCGGCTACGTTGGGTACGGCCAGAAACTGCATGTATTCCTTCAGCAACGGCAACTCGTGCGCCTGACGGTATTGCCGCACCTTCTGTAAGGCCGTATCAGGTGCAGCAAAACCAACCAGTGCTACCAGTGGTAACAGAACAGAAGCGTAGCGTTTTTTCATACCAAAGGCTGAGCTTTAGAACACCCAGAGGCTGGTAAGATAGGCCACGCGACGCAAACGGGCACTTCTTGTTAGCGGGCCGTTATTGGTCGGAACTCATCTTGCCACCCGTCACGTGTACCAAGGAGCCCGTCATGAAGGAGCCGTCTTGTGAAGCTAGCAGCACATACGCCGGGGCTAATTCCTCAGGCTGGCCCGGCCGCGCTAGGGCTACTTCGTACCCAAACTTCTCGATTTCTTCGGCGGGCATCGTACCCGGAATGTTAGGCGTCCAGACTGGGCCAGGCACCACGCAGTTTACCCGAATACCTTTCTCGCCGAGGTAGGTAGCGAGGCTCTTAGTAAGGGCATGAATGGCCGATTTGGTGCAGGCATAATCCACTAGAATCGGGATGCCGGTAAGGCCCACAATGCTGCCGGTATTGATGATGCTGTCGTCTTGCCGAAGGTGTGGAATGGCGGCCTGGGCCATCCAGATATAGCCGAGAATATTGGTGTCAAACGTGCGGCGAATCTGCTCCTCGGAAATGTCCTCGAACTTCTCCTGGCTCATTTGGAAGGCCGCATTGTTGACCAGAATATTCAAGCCACCCAATTCAGCGCGCGTCCGGCGGACGGCTTGCTTGCATTGCTCTGGGTCGCGCACATCGTACTGGAGCAAGATGCAGCGGCGGTCCTGCGCTTCTACCAGGCGCTTGGTTTCTTCGGCATCCACCGTGTTTTCGTTGTATAGCACTGCTACGTGCGCCCCCTCCATAGCGAAGGCCACGGCTACGGCCCGCCCGATACCCGAGTCGGCTCCGGTTATCAGCGCAATCTTGTCTTGGAGTTTGCTGGCCGCGCGGTACGTGCTGAAGCTCATAGCCGGCTGCAATTTCATGTCGGCCTGCTTGCCCGGATATGGCAGCTTCTGTGCGTGCTCCTGCATGTCTTTGGCCGTGGGGCGCTTCACTGGCTTGGGAGCAGTTGTAGCTTTTGCAGCCGCTTTGGCCGCAGGGGTAGCAACACTTTTTTGGCTGGCAGTGGGCTTGGAGGGTGTAGCGTCTTTTGCGGCAGAATCTTTCGGAGCAGTAGCTTTCTTAGCGGCCATGAGGTGGTACGGTAGAGGTTGGTCTATTGTCTACGCAAAAAGCTAGGTGGTGGCTACCCTGCATTCGGTCCCAAGCGCTAGGGTGAGGTTAGCAGTAGGCGGTTGTCTGTACCTTCCATTTCTATGTAGCGTACCGGCTATGCTTGGTTGTTTCTGGCTGGGTGCTGGGTACTGGTTGTGTGGTTTGCGGCTCTCTTGGAGTTGGCTGTAATACACCCACCTCCTAGCTACTTGGGACACTCTTCCCGGGTGAGCTGCTCGTTGATGCAGATAGCCGCTTGGCCTCCTTTGGCAGCAGCTAGCAGGGCTTGTTGGGTACCGGGCGTAGCATCACCGGCAGCGTAAAGGCCGGGGAAGGTGGTTTCTGAGTTCTTGTTGACCCACAGACTGCCCTTCTTCGTGAAACGGCACCCCAGCTTTTCAGCTAAATGACTGCGCTGTTCCTGATGCGGGTGTATGAAGACGGCTGCCCGGGCCAGCTTCTCCCCATTTTCAAATACAATGTGTTGCAGCTTGCCACGCTTGGTGCCTTCCAAGTGGCTGACCTTTTCCTGCCGTACCCGAACTCGGTGCTGGCGCAAGCGGCGCAAGGCGTTGTCGGTCAGGCAGGTCGAGCCATCGGTGCATACCACTACGTCGTCGCTCCACCGGCTCACGAGCAGCGCCAGCCCCGTCACCGATTTGCTGTGCCCAAACACCGCCAGCGGCTGATTGCGCACTTCCCAGCCGTGGCAATACGGGCAATGGAGCACCCCAGTTCCCCACAACTCGTGCATGCCTTCTACGGCCGGCAACACATCTTCCACACCCGTTGCCAACAAGACTTTGCGCGTCATGCAGGTACTGGTTTTCCCTGATTCATCCTCCAAGGTCAACTGAAAGCCGACGGGCAGCACTTCCAAGTCTGTCACGCGCACGCCGCGAACTTCCACGGTAGCGTAGGGCCGGAGCTGTTCGTGCCCAATGCGCAACAGCTCAGCCGGTTTGATTCCGTCGCGGGTGAAGAAGCTTTGCACTCCTGGCGAAGGGGCATTACGGGGAGCTCCTCCGTCGCAGATCAGCACCCGCCGCAGGCAGCGGCCTAATACCAGTGCGGCGCTCAAGCCAGCACTCCCCGCTCCTACTATCACGACATCGTAGTCGAGCAGAGGGGCCGCTGGCGGTCGATGACGACGCGGGCGAGGGGCAGAAGTAGGAGCAGCAATAGCAGTCATGGAACAGAATAACAAAGGAAAGTCAGCATACATATACCTCCAACACCCGTCATATGTTAGGCGTCGAGGTGGAGATTTACTTGTAGCAGCACAGTAGCGTGGCTTCGTGCTGGCACAAAAAAAAGGCCCTGCCGAATACCGGCAGGGCCTTTTTAATTCACTGAAGCTGGCTGGCTATTCCTTGATCAGGCGCTGGCTCAGGTTCAGGCCGTTGCCGCGTACTACTACGATGTAGGTACCCGTTGGCAGCGTTTGTACATCCACTACTTTGTTGACCCCACCCTCTACCGAGTAGGTGCCTAGCAAGCGGCCGGTAGCGTCGAGCAGTGAAGCCTGGTACGTACCCTTTGGCAGGGTGCTCAGGTCAAGCGTTACCACCCGGTCGGAAGCAGTAGCAGGGTTCGGGAACACGCTCAGCTTGGCTGTAACTGCGGCCTGGGCTTCGAAGCGTACCGTGCGAACTGGCGAGTAAGAAACCGTACCGTCGGTGTCTACCTGGCGCAGACGGTAGTACACTATCCCTTGCGTCTTGGCACCGATACCAGCATCCGTGAAGGCATACGTGGTCGTGTTCTGGGTGGTACCCTGTGCACGTACCGTACCGATCTTCTCGAAAGTGGTGCTGTTGAGGCTACGCTCGATTTCGAAACGGTCGCTGTTCTTCTCTGAAGCCGTAGTCCAATCCAACAGCGCATCTACTTTCTCGGCCCGTACCGTGAAGGTCTTCAACTCAACTGGCAACGGACGAGTGCCGATGACGATGACGAAGCTATTCGGGTTGGTACCGCCGTTGGCATCCACCGTCGTGATGGTTACTGGATAGCTACCAGCAACTAGCAAGGCGCGGTTAGTTACCGTGATAATACCCGTAGCAGGATCAAGAGTAGTACCAGCGGGCAGTGTGCCAGTCGTGAGCGAAGCCGTACGCACACCGTTGTCGGTTACGGCTTGCGGAGTGGCGTTGTTGTAGGCACCACTGTTCACGTCGAACACGTTGGCAATGATGTCGCCGTTCACGTACGGGTTAGCTTCTCCTTTTGGCGTAGTCAGGGTATACACCGAGTTGATGTCCTGACCCACTGGGATGGTGTACAGTGCGGGCGCTGCTGAAACAGCTCCGGCGTTGTCAACCGCGTTGTAGCCGAAGAAGGCGTTGCCGATAAAGCCGGCGGCCGGATCGAACTTCAGGTTTCCAGCATCAGCTGCATCAATTGGCTGACCAACCACCACAGCAGTACCGTTCAGCGACAGAACGCCTTGAGTTGTTGGTGGGATGGAAGTGATGCGGTACGAGGCGATGGTGTTGTTGCCATTCGCATCGGTGCCTTGCAGCGGAGAGAGAGATAACGGACCAGCCGTGTTGCCCTCTGGGGTCTGTAGTGCATTCACCACTGAGTTGGCTACTGGCGCCAGGTTGGCAGGACCTACCATTACCGTCGAGGAGTTGTTGGTGCCTGCACCGGCTGGCTCGGTGGTAGTAGTCGACACGCTGCCGACTACCGTGTACGCGCTGCTTGGAGCAGTGAAGGAGATGGTGTTCATCACCTGACCACTTGCACCGATACCCTGCGTCGTGATAGTGCTGAAGGTTACTACACCCGTCATCTGGTTGTAGGTACCACCATTCGACACTACTACACCCGTCAAACCAGTTGGGATAGTAACCGTCTGCACAACGCTGGCGGCCAACGAAGGACCGTTGTTGAGCGTAACCACCGAGTAGGTTACGGCGTCACCGGCAACTACCGATGTCGGACCGCTCACCGTAGTGAGTACGTCAGCACGAGGCGTAACGTCCAGGCTTAGGAAAGCCGAGTTGTTTGTTGACACCGGATCTGACTGCTCACCCGTTACCAGTGCACGCACTTGCAGCGGAGTAGTGCCAGGAGCCGCCAACACAATCGTGTTGGTAACAGCCGTACCAGACGGCAGCGCAATGGCTGGGAAGGTTACGATACCTGTTGCTGGGTCATACGTTCCATTGTTGCTGATCGACGTGATAGTCAACCCTACCTCCAACGCTACTCGCTGTACAACCCCAGTTGCCGCGTTAGTACCACCATTGGTAGTAGTTACCGACAAGGTTACTGGCTGCCCAGCAGTTAAATCACTTGGCGTAGACGAGATAGTGTTGCTCAAGTTGGTTTGAGCAGTTGTTGGCGCAACCTCGGTCGTTACAATGCTTGAGGTATTGTTGCCGTAGCTGGCCTCTTCCGTCGTCGTCGATACGCTTGCCGTTGCATTGATCTGGCTTACACCAGCAGGAGCAATGAATCGGATAACGTTGGTTATGGTTCCTTCTTGCCCAGACCGCTGTGTTGCCAGCGTCGAGAAAGTAACCACACCAGTGGTAGAGTTGTAAGCCCCCCCCTGTGAAAGAACTACTCCAGTCAAACCACTTGGTAGCTGTACTCGCGTAGCTACGTTGGCTGCCGTCGAAGGACCGTTGTTGGTAGTCACCACCAAGTAGTCGATCTGGTTGCCTTGGACGATAGTAGTAGGACCACTGATAACAACTGTGGCATCCGCAATGGCATCCGTGGTAGTCGTTACCGAAGCCGTGTTGTTGGTCTTCACGTTGTCCGGCGAAGCAGAAGTTACCGACGCAATAACCATCAGAGAGTTAACCGCTGGTGCATTGTACGTGATGGTGTTCTGCACCGTGTTGCCGCTGACCTGGCTGGCAATGGCCGGGAACGTTACGATACCCGTGTTCGGGTTGTAGGTACCGTTGCCGGAGAGAATCACGCTGGTCAAGCCTGCTGGAATGTTCACCGTCTGCACCACGTTGGCCGCTGGCACGAGGCCGTTGTTGGTCGTGGTTACGTTGTAGGTCACGCTCTGGCCGGCATTCACTTTAGCTGGGCCCGAGATGGTGGTAGCCACATCCGAAACAGCATTCACCGTTACGTCTGTAGTGGCCACGTTGTCGGCTACCATCACATCGTTGGTTGCGGCCGAGATGCTTGCCACCGCCGCTATCATGCCCGAAGTAGGCGCGCTCACCGTGATGGTGTACGTGTTAGCCGAGCCGGAAACCAAGGAATTGATGGTTGGCAACGTCACCAGACCAGTGCTTGGGTCGTAGTTGGCATTGGTAGCCCCGTTGCCCGAGATGGTCACGCCCGTCAGGCCGGCTGGTAGCGCAATGCGCTCTACCACGTTGGTAGCCGTGCTCTGTCCTTTGTTGCCCGCTACTACCGTGAAGGTAACCGGAGCACCAGGCAGTGCTTCGGCACTCGGCGTCGTGATGGTGGTGTATATGTTGGCATTGATCGTGGAAGCGGGTGTCACCTCTACGTTTGTCAACGTTGCATTGCCATTCAAGAACGCCGTGTTATTGGCCGTGTTGGTATCACCGCTCACAGTGGCGGAAATCGGGAAGGTTGTAGCTGGTGCCACGAAAGCTGGCGCCACGAAGCTAACAGTGTTGTTCACCTTCACTCCACTTGCAATAGCTCCCAGCGTTGGGAACGTCACCACACCCGTCATCACGTTATAGGTACCACCGTTCGAGACAAATACGTTTGTCAAGTTGGCTGGCAGCTGCACTGTCTGGCCAATATTGGTAGCCGTAGAAGGCCCATTGTTGATGGTCAACACACTGTATGTCGTCATCGTACCAGCTACCGTGGTAGCAGGACCCGTAATCAGCGTGGTTACGTCGAAGGTTGGGGTTCCGCTGATGGTAGCCGAGGCAACATCGTTGGCCGTCTGACCAGCTTCGTTGGTCGTAGTGTTGATGGTAGAAATAGCCGTTACCGCGCCGTTAGCAGGCATCGTGAACGATATCACCGAGTTGGTAGTACCACCATTCGCCACTGTTCCCAGCGAGTACGTTACCACACCTGTAGTAGAGTTGTACGTACCAGCAGCGCCGGTAACCACAACACCCGTCAGACCTACTGGTAGTTGCACGCTTCCCGTAACGCCGCTTGCTGAAGAAGGACCGTTGTTGGTGAAGGTAACCGTGAAGGAAGCCGGCTGTCCGTTGGGTACCGAAGCAGCTGAGCCAACTATCGTGGTAGCCACATCAGCAACCGGGTTCACCGTGCCGTTGAGTATAGCCACGTCGGCGGCGGTATTAGCGCCTTGGCTGGAACCGGTGCCTACGTTGCTATTCTGCGAAATAGAGCCGCTCGTTGTCGGCGCCGTGAAGCTGTAGTTGAACGTATTGGTAACCCCACTGGCCAGAGTCGTAACTGTGCCGAAGTTGATGGTCGTTAGACCGCCCGCGGTACTAGTGGTAGCACCGGCTGGCACTATTATGTTCGTGGCACCAGCTGGCAGAGTCACCTGCTGCGTTACGTTGGAAGCAGCGTTCGGACCATTGTTGGTGAACGTGGCCGTGAACGTACCGGAAGGCAAGCCTGCGTTCAAGATGGTTGGGCCGGCAAGCGTCGTTGTCACGTCAGACGCAGCATTCACCGGGATGGTGTAGGTAGCCGGACCAGCAGTGGTCGTGGTACCTGCCTCGTTGAGGTGGGTGGTGCTCACAATGCCGTTAGCATCCGTTGCAGTGTACGTGAAGCTTACGCTACCCGAGAAGCCTGCGGCTGGCTGATACGTCAGCAAGTTCTTGTCGCTGATGACCGTGGTAGCGATGTTAGCGCTGGTTAAGGTCACGCCGTTGTAGGCGAGCGTACCGCTGGTTGGCAGTGCGGTTACAGTGTAGCTCGCAATAGTATTTGCTACACCGTTCGCAAGACCATTGGCTGTGGCAGTCAGGTTGGGGTTAAGAACCAACGGACCGCTGTTGTTGGCTACTGCCACGTTGGTTACGTCGCGCGGTACTGGCGGCGTATTCACCGGTGCGTTGCCCGAGAACTCCGAGGTGGAGTTGCCGATGGTAGCGGTGCTGGTTAAGAACGATCCGCTGGTTAGGCCAGCGAAGCTGCCTGTCAATGGAATCGTGAACGTGAAACGGTTGGTGTTATCCGTGCCCTGGTTTAGGCCGTTTATGTTCGCGGTGCCATACGTGCCAGTACCTGCGTTGGTATCTGCCGTGCTGCCTTCCGTGAACGTACCCAAGTAGGTCTGCCCTTCCCCGAAGCCACTACCATCGGCAGTAGTACCAGGATTGAAGAACTCGATAACTGCACCCGGACGGGCGAAGCCCTGCACCACCAAGTTGGTACCCTGAATGGTAGCCGACGTGATAACCGGGAAGTTCAGCAGGCCGTTTCCACCACCATCACCGTCGCCGTTGTCGTTGATCGTGACGTTGGAAGAGGCGCCCGTAAGACCATTCCAAGTGTTTGGGTTCGTGTTGCCGTTGACTCCCTCCGCGTTGCTCAGCAAGTCAATACCCAAGCGGGTGTTGCTGAAAATCGAGTTTTGTGAGATAGTAACCTGATTGCCGCCATTCACGACAAACACGCCGGAGCCATTGTTGCCCGTTAGTACGTTACCCGTGATGTTCGTTGGGTTGGTGGTGCTGAATACCCGTATACCAGAACCTTCTTCGCCCGTGTTATTGACAACACCCTGACCATTGTTGCTAATGGTGTTGCCTGACACGGTGTTGCCGCCGATGGTATTGGCGAACGAGTCGATACCATGGCCAACTGATTCAGTAATCAGGTTGCCCGATACAGTGTTGCCAGTGCTGGCTCCCTGTAGCTCTACCCCATCATAAACCAGACGCTCTGGAGCAGCAGTTGCTTCCCGGGCATTGCCGCGGATTTCGTTGTTGCTGATCAGGTTGTTGTTCGCACCGTTGTTGCCGTTGCCCAACACCCAGATGCCCATACCACCATTAAACCCAACAAGGTTGTTGCGGATAATGCCGTTGTCTGAACTGGTGAGGTTGATACCCTCACCGATAGTGCGAGCCGTAGCTCCTGGATCGGTGAAGCTGGTAGCCGAAGCGCCAATTACGTTCTGCTCAACCAACACATTCGCCGCGTTGATATCGGTGTTGATGTTATCCGTGAACCCATAGATGCTCAACCCGCGGAAAGTTGTGTTCGTGGCCGTGGTGTTCAGACCGTTGTAGGTAGCGCGAGCACCTACTATCTGCACTTCCGGACCACCCACTTGGCTTAATGCCGTAGCAGCAGTACCAACCGTACCACCAGCGCCTAACGTTACACTGTTGGTATTGCCCACGTTGAACGTTTGGGTTGTACCATCAATAGTGGTGTTGGCTCCCGTAATAGTAGGCAACACGGCGGTAGGCGAAATAATAGCTACCCCGTTGGTTAGGCCGCTGACCAAGCCAGCACGCAAACCGGCCACCGAGTTACCCGAAGGAATCATGAAGATGCTGGTTTCTTTGCCAGCAGCCAGCGTACCGGCGGCGTTGCTGCCGCTTTGTGTTAAGCTCGCCTCGTCACCGAGTGCGTTGGAGTTCGTGATAAACTGACGCAGCGACCCTTGACCCGTGTTGTTGGTGTTGGTCACCACATCGAAGTTGAATCCGAAGTTGACGTTGCTAACAGGGGCCGGCGTGGCTCCCACCGTTACGCTCGCAATCGACTGAGCAGTCAGCGTACCGGAAGTAAGCTGAGCAAGCGTCTGGCTGCCTGTGTTTGCGGCGGCATCCTGCTTTTCTGGTGCTTCACCGCCTACGCGGTTTACGTCACCATTCACGAAGGTTTGTACCGGTATCAACCCTGCTACGTAGCCTGTGCGGCTGCTCGTAACGGTGCTGTTCACTACCCGAACACTGTACGTGCCAGTACCTACGCCGGTGAAGCTATAAGCGCCACCAGCCGTGGTGGTAGTGGTAGCAACTAGTGCCCCGCTAGCATTGTAGAGTTCCACAGTAGCACCCGTACGCCCTACGCCACTGCTGGCTGCCAGGGTACGGCCGCTGCCGCCACCATAGTTCACATCTTCAAATACAGTACCTGCAATGTTGGTAGCAGAGAATACCGGAATGTTGTAGGCTACAGCATCGTTGGAATACTGCCCCGTGTTATCGACTGCTTGGAAGGTGAACGAAGCCGTCGGACCGTTGAAAGTACCGGCCGGATCGAATTGCAGCTGAGCAGCTTGCGCTGCCGTAATCACCTGGCCTGCCGTTACCGCAACGTTGTTGAGGCTCAGCACACCTTGTGCTGGGGTTGGCAACGTGGTAATAACGTACCCTGTTACAGTGCCATCTTGGTCGGTACCAGCCAACGAATTGATAGTCGTTGGGCCATTGGTATTCGCCATCGCCGGCGAGTTGGTTACCGTGGTAGCAACTGGCGGGATGTTCGATAAGCCTGCGCACAGGATAGTATTAGGTACAATCTGCTTGGCAATGGTAACACCCGTGGCAGTGGTGCCAGCGTAAGAGAACGTGAACGTATTTTCGCCAAACTGCTCCCCGTAGAATAAGAGGATGTTGTGCAGTCCAGCCGAGAGGTTGATGGTGGCGGAAGTTCTTTCCTGCGCACCATGTGTACCTCCGTTGTTGATTAACGCAGTGCCTAGTGTTGGAACAGCAGGAACAGCTGCACCGTCAATCCAGAGGTAAGAGGCGTCATCAGAGCTGAGGTAGAACGTATAGGTTCCCGCCTGGGCTATGTTGATGCTACCACGATACCGCGCACTATAAGAATCGAGGTTTGTGGTGTTGCCTGCTGCTGGAGGAATGATGTTGCCCCAAGCAGCCGTTCCGCTGTTCATAAAGTTCACCTGCGGATCAACCCGCTTGATGGTGCTGCTGGCACCAGCGTTGGTGTTGAAGTACCCGAGTCTGTCATTGGCTGCCGTGCCATCCACCCCGAAATAACCAGCGAAGTAATCAGCCGACAAACCGCTGTAGGCATTCACCCCATCGAAATAAGAAGGGCCGCAGTTGGCTGGCGCGCTGTTCACTTGAAGAGTGAGCGTAGCTGTATTCGCGGCCGCATCAACACCCTGGTTGGCATCAGTTGCTACGTTGCTCGTTAAAGCATACGAGCCAGCAGTAGTAGGAGCCGTGAAGCTGAACGAAACCGAGTTGGAAGCCCCGCTAGCTAGCGTAGCTGTTGTACCGAAATCGATAGTCGTTACGTTGCCAACCGTAGTGAAGGTAGCACCAGCCGGCAAGTTGGCTGCCGTTACGGTAGCACCTGCTGGCAGGGTTACAAGCCGAGTTACGTTGGCAGCTGCACCAGTACCGTTGTTGGTAAAGGTAGCCGTGTAGCTAGTGTTAGAACCCGCTGGCTGGCCTACGCTCAGCGTAGTTGGCCCCGTGATAGTCGTCGTCACGTCGGCGGGACAGTTTGCACCGCTCGTGCTGTTCGCAATAGCAGCGTTGATTTGCGTGTTGGTAGCGCCCACCAAACCTGGCTGTGCCCCGTAGGCTCCTGGGGTGTTGGTGGAGTTGGTAACACCGTTGAGACCAGCTACTACGTTGCTAGCTTGTACTGCACCGTTAGCCAGAATCACGCCGCCACCACCACCGCCGCCAGGACCGTGTGGCTCAGCACCAGGACTGTTGCTGCCACCATTGCCACCGTTAGCAGTTAGTGTAAGGCCGCTTAAGCTTGTAGGAGTAGTGGCCGTAATCAAGATGGAACCACCGGCACCACCACCACCGCTACCGTCAATGGTAGCACCATTCGGAACGTTGGTACCGTTTGCAATGATAGAACCAGTACCGCTCACGGTACCAGTGCGCACAATTACGATACCGCCACCAGCAGTACCGCTAGAGGCATAAGGCGTGTTGTTGTTGACTACGCCTGCGCCGCCGCCACCACCAAGTACCAGCCGGCTGCTGCTCACAGCCGAGAAAGCGGCACCTGGCTCACCCCCTACAACTCGGCCGGTAGCCCAGGCGTTACCGCCTCTGCCACCACTACCACCGTTGGCGCCACCGCCACCGCCGGTGTTCTGATCATTTCCGGTTGGATTACCATCCGTTCCGCCACCACCTGCGTTGCCAGGAGCTCCGCGGCCGTTGTCCCCGGTTGGATAGCCATCTGTCGTGTTATCCAACACGGCCGTGCCAGAGTTAACGTAGCGAGGCGTACCTGCTGTGCCTTCCCCTTTGCTACCGTTGGAAGTGGAAGCCGTCCGGTAATCGGTGGCAAGGAAACCTGCCGTACCACCCAACAGACGACCTGCTCCACCACGGAAGCCAGCGCCACTTGCATTGATAGTGTTGCCATTCAGATTAAGCTGCTTGGCAACATCAATAACCACGATACCACCTACGGTACCATTCCAAGCCGTTGCCGTGATGCTTGCCCCCAAAGTGAGGTTGCCGTACTGAGGTACCCGAATTACCTGAAACCGGCGCTGGCCGGTGGCATTCGTAGCGTTAGCGTTCTGGTAGCCGTTCTTTAAAGCCGAAGTCAGCTGAATGGTACCACCAGTGGTACCTACAGCGCTGTTAGCAACCACATACTCGTAGTTGCCTGCCGTGAAGTTGGCGTTGTCTAAGTTTCCATTACCTGCACCACCTGCTACACCGTCGCCGTAAGCGTCGGTGTTGGTAGCGTTGATATCGGCACCTTGCATCTGGATAACCAACAGCAGGTCGCCAACAGCAATAGGAGTTGCGCCCGTAGCGCCACCCACCGTAATAGCAGTAGCGCCTACTGCGGCAGTAGCCGTACCTGGATAGTACGTGTTAGGGTTGGTGGTCAAACCAGTGGGAGATCCATCACGGCCGGGGTTAGCGCAAGCGGCAACCGTGCCGGCAGCCCCCGAAGCAGATACTGGAATAGTATAGGTAGCGGGAGTTTGGTCGGTTTGGGTAGCGTCGTCCGTAACGGTGTACGTGAAGCTCACCGTACCAGAGGAGGTAGCGGCCGGATCGAATGTCAGTTGGGTTGCTTCCAGAGCCGTTAGGTTCCGAGCGCCTGTCACTGCTACCCCGTTCACGTACAGTATGCCCTGTGCTGCTGTTGGGATAGTTAAAATCCGGTACGTAGATACGGCACCATCTACTATAGAGCTTAACTCATTGACGGGAACTTGGCCCGCCGCATTCGACACAACCGAATTGGTGATGTTTTCAGTTTCTGGCGCTAAACGGCACCAGTCCATGAAGTCGATCCCAATGAAAGCACTGGCACCGTCATTCGTGTTTTCAACGTTTCTATACGTTATGGTAAGGCTTGTAATGGCCTCGGGGAAGTAAGCAATTACTGTTGCTTCCGTCGGGCTATTGGTGTTTCCTGAGCCAGTAGCACTGTTCCCGCTAACGGAAACAAAAGTGGAGTTGCTGTTTACTTTGCTCAAAGACGGCGTTATCGCAGTCCCGGCATTAGCGCCCGTAAACGTAACTTGGTCTATGTAGTCAGTTCCGCTATCAATGTCTTGCACTTGCACCCTGAAGTTGGAAACTGGGCGGGTGAAATTGAAGGTAACAGTGGCTGACTTGTTAGCGCTGTTTGCCGAGTAGTCTGTGTTCCAAAGCAGTGTTTGGGTGCTATTGAAACCTGCTGTTGTTAAAGAGTTGGCAGCGTTTGCTCCTACAGCGTAATTGCTGGTTGTAACCTGGGTAACCGGCGAAGCAGCCGGTACGCTTTCCGCGGCCCGAGCTCGCCAATCCTGGCCTGTGGCCCGAGGGGCATTGAAGCTCAGCGTACTAATAGATACGCACGGTGCCAGTACCCGCAATGGGATAGTAAATGTGGCTGTGTTAGCTGACAACAAACCAGCATCATCGGTTGCTCTGTAAGAGAAGGACGCACTAGTGGCAGTGCCATTGCTGGCTGGCTCGAAACGCAAGCTGGCAGCCTGGGCCGCCGTCAAAACCTGGTTGTTAGCAACTGCTACATAAGTAGAACCCGTTGTGTTGTAGTATAGAACACCTTGTGTAGCAGGCGGGATAGCCGTGATGGTGTAGCTTTGAAGTGTACCATCCACGGTACTGCTCAGGCCATCTATATCCACCTGACCTGCACTGGTAGGTAGCGTAACCGAATTGGTTACGTTGTTCGCTATTGGAGCTAAGCGGCACCAGCTGACAGAGTTGATACCCAACGTCTGAGTACGGTCAGTATTGACCGTAATAGGCTGGGTATTTCTGTATATGATGGTCAGTGCCCGAATGTCCTGCGAAAAGCTAACCGTTAGGTTACCGTTTGGAGCCGTGGCTCCTCCTGGGTCACTAGCACCGATACCTTGTACTGAGTTAGTTCCAGCAACATACTGGTTGGCAGTACCAACCGCAAAGTTGGCACTGCTAAGTGTTACAGGAGTACCCGTTGGAGTGCCCGTAGCAGTTACTGCGGTGTAGCCGTTGAAGGTTACGTTATCCCGGAAGTTACCACCTAGGTCTAGATCCTGAAGCCGGAGTGTGAGGCCACTAACGGAGCGTCCGAAGGTTAGCGTAACAGAGGCTTGGTTGTCGGCTAATGCGTCAGCAGGAGGCGACAAGATTCCTCCACCCGAGTTATAGTTCAACTGCCATACCAACGATTGCCCAGAGAGGCTACCATTGGTACCTACTGCAAAAGTGTTGGTGTTACCTGTTGCACCAAGTTTCCGGTAGTTGTTGAACGTTACAGTGGTCCCTGTACTACCCGATGCGTCGGTGAACGTGTTGGCAGAACCAACCGTGCCCGCGGTGCCCGTCCCTTGACGGCTGCCGACATCAGTAGTGGTTATATAATTTATGCCGCCAGGAGCCGACCCCGGGCACGTTTGCGCCCAGGCGTCAGTTCGTAGCAGCGTCAGCCATGCGAGAAGCAAGACTGCAAACCGTAAGGTTATTCTCATAGAGCTATAAAAAGAGGTGGAAAACTAGAGTGAGTGATGCGGCGCAATCCATTTTAAGAGACACATGTTGATGAGCTTACTTTTCAAAACTATAGCAGGCAACAGACAGGTAAAGAACGTTTTCGCTGAATAAAGACCTCGACTCGGCGAATACCGGCTTTTAGGCCGATTACTTGCCACTCCATTTGTATTCAAATAACTGTTTAGTGGAAAGATGCAAAGCTAAAAAGAGCTTACGAACTATAACATAAGGTGGATTTACTCATGTAAATATTATTACGTTATTATTATAAAAGTTTGAATTACAGAACCCTATATTAATTCATTCCTTAATCATTAAGGATTATAACATGATTCCACATTTTAGAATTCAGTGTTTTAATCTTATTTCAACAACATATTTAAGCAGAATAGTCATAATATGCATGCACATTGTTTTATTGAATTTTTCAAATAGGCGCAAATTAAAAACCCCCTCCGTCAAGTAGACGAAGGGGGTTTTCAACTTATTGGAAATAAGAATTAACGAGGCTACTGCTTCACTAAGACCTGAGCTTTCTTTTGTCCCATTCCTAGAAATGTAATCAAGTAACTTCCACTTGGCAACGATGAGAGAGAGAGAGGATAAACTTGACCCGTTGTTACAGTTGATCTGAAAAGAAGACGACCTGTTAAGTCGGTTATGCGAACTTCGCCGCCACCCGCCGGCAGGTTGCGCAAGTCCACAGCAGTAGTGGTAGTGGCTGGGTTTGGCGAAAGAGTAATGAAGGAAACGGTGGTAGCTTGAGCGAAATGCACTGCCTGAATGTTGCTGAAACTATTGGTACCATCCGTGTCTTCCTGACGGAGGCGGTAGTACACTACACCAGCCATAGCACCTGCCGCACGATCTACGAACTGATAGTTGTGGCCGCTAGCGCTGGTTCCTTGGCCATTCACTGAGCCAACAGCTTCAAATGTGCTGCCGTTGAAGCTACGTTCTACTACAAAGCGGGCGTTGTTTTTCTCGGAGGCTGTGTTCCAGTTCAGTTGAGTGTCTGTGTTTTGCGCCACGGCGGTGAAGCGCACCAGTTGCACTGGGAGTGGCCGGTTCTGTAACAGCGCTATGTTACCCGAAAACTCCGAGGTGTTCCCAACTGCCAACCCATTAGAGGTACTTGCAATTGTAGCAGTGGCCGTAATCCGAGCTCCTTCAGCAAGGAGTGCGGTGCGTTGCACATCTGAAAGGCTAGTGAGGGGAATAGAGAACTGGAAGCGGGGAGCCCACACTTCACTTCCTTGATCCACTCCCCACAGCGGCCCGCTGTATCCGCTACGGCCCGTATCACTATCTTGGGGTGAGCCTTCGGTCCGGCTGGTGAGGTAGAGTTGCCCTTCGCCGAAGCCATCAGCTTTCACATCGGCTACAAACAATTCCACTACAGCGCCTGCTGGTGCGAAACCCGTCACAATAAAGTTGCCGTTGAGAGTTACGGCCTGCGTGAAGACAGGGAAGTTAAGCAGCCCGTTGGCACCGGTGTCAGTATCGTTGTCGTCGTTGCGGGTTACGCCATTGCCGGCTACTCCGGCGGTACCAGTGGGCATCAAGTCAATGCCCTCCCCTACGTTGCCCGACATACTGTTTTGGCTGATACGGTTGCCGCTCGTGCTGTTGGCCGCTACTACCGCCGCGCCGGCATTGGCGCTGAATGTGTTCTGGAGAATCAAGTTGTTGTTGCCCCCAGCAATTGCCAACCCAGCATTTTCGGGGTTGGGCCCACCACCGTTGTTACGGATGATATTGCCGAAAATCGTGTTTTCGTTGTTCACCTGCCCACTTTCCAGCAGTACGCCGTACCCGCTGTTGTTGGCGATGGTGTTGCCAGAAATTGTGTTTTGTGAAGCGCCCGAAAGCACGAGTCCTTCTCCGTTTACGGCGCCTGAAGTTATGCTGCCGTTCAGCACGTTGTTGGAAACGGTTACGCCAGTGGCTCCGTTTTGCAGCCGCACACCCGCTGTGGTGTTGCCCGAGGTTGTTACCAGATTTACTACGGAGCCCGTAGTGGCCGCCCCGCTGAAGGTAACACCAGCACCATCGGCTACTACTGCGCCAGTGGCAGCAGTGCTGGTGCCCCGGGCATTGTTGAGGCCCAGGTTTTCAATGTGGGTGTTGCCACCTGTTACCACTAAACCAGCCAAGTTGTTGAAGTTGATAACCACGTCAGCCCCAGTTGATGTTCCAGCGGCAGGCGTTACGTTGTTACCAGTAACAGCAGTTTGGCGCTCCCCGTCAATGGTCGTATTAGCATCCGAAATAGCTGGCAAGGCGGTGGCAGGCGTGATGGTAAACACCTTAGTCCCGTTATCGTAGCCCGATACAACCGCCATATTCAGCCGCAAGCCAGCAGGAGCAGTGCCTAAAATGCGGCCATCGTTGAGCATGAAGATGGCCGCTTCCTCACCAGCCACCGCGCCGGAATAAGCCTGATTCAGGTTGGCGTTAGTGAGGGTATTGGAGTTGGTAATAAACTGCCGCAACGAACCTTGGCCACTGTCGTTGGTATTCACTACCGTATCAAAGTTGAAGCCGAAGTCAACTCCCACGAGCGGGCCACTATTCGGTGTGGTAACAGTACCGGCACCAGTAGTAGGGGTGATGGTTTGGATGGTAGTGGAGTTGCTCGCTAATTCCAGTGCGTTTACGCTTTGATTACCGGAGTTCTGGGCTGCATCGTTTTGGTTGGGGTTTTCGCCGCCAACCCGGTTTACGTTGCCGTTAAGGAAGGTCTGCACAGGCAGCAAGCCTGCAGTGCTACCAGGACGGTTGCTTACTACCGTCGAGTTGACCACCCGCACTCGATATATCGTGCTTGCCGCCAGCGTAATGCCGTCCACTCCGTTTATAAAGCTATAGTTACCGGCCGCATCCGTAGTAGTGAATCCGATGTATGCACCTGCCACCGACGACGAATACAGCTCAACGCGGGCCTGAAACACGCCCTCGCCGTTGCTGGTAGCCTGCGAGCGGCCGGCACCACCACCGTAGTTGGCGTCTTCGAAAACGTTGCCCAAAATGGCCGTTTGGAAATACACGGGGCTAGGCGAAGCCACGTCACCGTTGGGAGTGAGTGGGAGGGCAGCGCTGTTCGTTGAAGCATCAACGGCTACCAGGTTGCCGGGCGGCAGAATCAAGCTACCATCGGTGGTTTGTAGCGCATAACCGGGGTTAGCGGCCGTGCCCGCCGTGCTGGAAGCATACGCAGTGTTGTTTTGAGCAGTGGTAGGTACCGAACCTGTTGGGAAAACCACACGAGCCGTGAACGTAATCAAGGCACTCTGGCCGGCAGTCAGTTGCTGGTTGCCGGTGAGCAGGTCGGCATTTCCGCCTTGGCCTGAGTAATTGGTGTTAGGGGCCAATGAGCCGCCGGTGTTTGTTACTGCCAGCCCGGAAACTGTCAGCGAGGTGGACGTAGGAAAGGTGGTGTTATTGGTGGCACCGCGCAGGAAGTCGCTCACTTGCACGTTGGTAGCTGTAACCGTGCCCGTATTTTTCACCCGAATAGCAAACGACACGTCATAGGTGGTGCCGCTCACAAAGCTTACCCCGGTCACCTCCTTCACCACGTCGATGCGCTGGCTAGGATTCACGCAGCTGGCTCCGTCGGTTACACCTGCGTTAGGTACATCACCAATATCGGTTGAGGCACCTGTAGTGATATTCACAGAGTAAAAGTCGCCTTCGTTGGAATACGCGAACATGTTGCCAACCAAGTCGAAACTGACCGAACCAAAGTTGGGAGAAGCGGCAGGAGCAGTACCAATCCGCGTAACGCGGGCCCGGCCAGGAGTGGTTGTGAAATCAAATTTGTATACTGAACCCGCGCTATAAATTCCATATAGCAAGTTGTCGGCAGGGTTGAAGCCAATGTCGATAAAGCTAAAGTCTTGCGTGCTCGCCGGTGTAACTATTGTGTTGGGGCTGGCCGTGGTGTAGAAATCCATTGGCACAGTTACCGCGTTGAGCTTAGCCGCATCCGAAGACTGGTTTAGGTTGAGCCGAAACAGGTTATTCTTGTTAGTCGCACTGGACAGGTTCCGCGCGGTAGCATAGTACATACCATCCTTGTCGATAACCCCGGCCGCCAGCTGCGGATACTGCGTTGGTACGGCCCCATTGATGGTAATCCGACCGATATCCTGAACACCAGTCTGCCCGATGCGGTAGAGGTGAATTTCAGGATAGGTCGCGCTGTTATTTACCGGATAGGTTAGAGCGTACAGATAACCATCCAGCGGGTTATACGCCAAGGAGTTAACAACGAAATCAGTGGTAGATGGTAGTCCAAGGCCCGTTGCCAGATCCTGCACCAGTGTAGTGGTATACATGGTGGTGGTCGGATCAGCAGCGGGAGCTACGTTCCGGTCAACTCGGAATAGTTGGGAGTGAAAATTTGCACCAATGGCTACCTGACGGGTTTGGTAGAATGTACCATCACACGAATAGGCTGGGCCCGGCGTTTGAGCCAGGGTTTTGGTACTAAATGCGGGGAGCAGCAAGAGTGTCCCAAGTAAAGCGCGTAATGCTAGTCTCATGAACAGGAATATTGGCAGCGAAGTATCGTACTAGGTAAAGCCATATTAGAGCGTCATCCGACAGACAGCTAACTGACTCAACAAACCTAATTGTTATCTATAGGTTACAGTCGAGCTTTTCGATGAACGCAATCCAAATCACGCTAAATAGTTCTATTTACGGGACAACTGACTGGCTCATTCCTAGAATGACATACAGGCCTTTTACGAGCTAAAGAGGCAGATTTCGCGCTACGTAAATGAATACCAATTCGGATTTATCCCGTTTTAGGACAGTAAAAAGGCCCTGCTTGTCCAGCAGGGCCTTGTATTGCAATGATGCGTGTTCTATGCCTCTAATCAACGTTTTTTAACGTCCACTACCTTCCACTATCACTTTTAATTCATTATTAAATACAAAATTATAGTTTAATTCTTCCAGCGGCAAATGCATTCTATATTTCCAGAAATGTTGTGGGTTGGCTGGCACGTTGATTTGCTCGTCCTGCGGGTTGGTGCGCCGTAGTTCTGGGCTCATCGCCAGCAAATCCTGTAGTGGGAATATAGCCCACATGGCCGGCGAATGCAGGTGTTGCGTCACTATCTCGCGCACCACTGGCGCCTCACAGTAGTACGGTGCCTGCTCGCCATGGTGACCTAGTATCGTTTCAAAAAACCGTTGCGTTATCTGGCGGTCTTCTTCCCACCAGCCGCGGAGCGTACTCATATCGTGGGAGCCGGGGCTCACAACCGACAAATAAGGCGCATCATTGGGGTGGCCGAACTCGGTATTGGGGTTGGATGGCATCCGCTGGATGTTGAGCCCCAAAATGCCCAATGCCTTCATCACGCCCGGCACCGATTCGGGTACCATGCCTAGGTCTTCGCCACAGATCAGCATATCGGTGGCATACCGCACCGGAGGCAGTTTCACCAGGCCTTGCTCGCGCCAGAAACCTTCATGCCGATGATAGAAGAAATCCACATAGATGCCATCATACAGCCGCCAGCGCGACTCCTCATCAAGCTCCGCAAACGAGTTGCTTTTGTTGAGCGTTATGCGCGGGTGGTAGTGGCCGGGCTGCAGGTCATCAGGTACGAACAGCACGTCGTTTATGAGCTGGTAGAGCCCCGTACGAAGCCATTTGTAATGGTCGGCGTTGGTAGGATCCGCAGTGGTTTTTTCCTGAAATACGGCTTCCACTTGGCGTTGGGTGCGCACATGCTCTCGTAGCCGGATAGCTCCGTGCGCACCAGCATCTTCCATAAACTCGTCGAACACAGCCTGTGCCTGCCCGTGGAATATGCGTTGCAGCGTGTGCCAACGGATATGCGGTTCACACAACCGGCTGTAGTCGAACCAGCCTAGCCGCTGCTGTATTTCCTGCTGTGACAAAGGCAGCGCCGGTGAAAAATGCCCTAGCAAGCCTTCCACCGAATGCTCGGGAATCTCCCAGATGCGAAAGAAACCCAGGATATGGTCGATGCGGAGGGCGTCGAAGTAGCGGGCTAGCTGGCCCATGCGTTGCTTCCACCACGCATACCCATCTTCGGCCATACGCTCCCAGTTGTAAGTAGGAAAGCGCCAGTTTTGTCCGGTCGTCGAGAAGTCGTCGGGTGGGGCACCGGCTTGCTGGTGCATGTGATAGAGTTCGGGCTGGGTCCAGGCATCCACAGAATGGCGGTAGATGCCAATCGGTAGGTCGCCTTTAAGCACCACGCCGTGCTGCCGCGCGTACTCCACTGCCTCGCGTAGCTGCTTGTCGAGGTGAAATTGCGTGAAGAAATGCACCCCGAAGTCATCGAAATCCGGCGCGTTTTCTTGGGTTAGCTGGTCTACTAATGCGGGCGTACGGTACTCTTCGGGCCACTGCTGAAAGTCAGCCGTGTTGAATCGGTCGCGCAAACCGGAGAAAGCCGCGTACGGTTTCAGCCACGCACGTTGCTCTTGATAGTAAGCTTGGAACTCAGGGTCAGCGAGGAAGGCTGCTTTTTCCTGCTGGTATAGCTGTTTGATATACTTCCACTTCGCCTGCATCACTGGCTCGTAATCCACGAAGTCGAGACTGTTCAGTTGCTGCCGCAGCGTTTCCATTTCCTGCTGAGCGGCCGCGTCTTGCAGTGGCGCTACTGCATCGAGGTGGAGGTACTGCGGGTGCAGCGCAAACACGGAAATGGCGGCGTACGGGTACGAGTCAACCCAGGTATGCGTAGCCACTGTGTCGTTGATGGGCAGAATCTGCACCAATTTCATGCCGGTGCTTACGGCCCAATCGACAAGGAGCTTCAGGTCGGGAAATTCGCCAACACCTAAGCCTCGGTTGCTGCGCAACGCAAATACCGGCAGGGCCACCCCAGCGCCCCGCCACGTGGAGAGGTACCGGAACTTATCGTCGGCCCGCAGTCGTAAGGTTCGGCGCTCGGTGAAGGGTTCCAGTACTCGGTCGTCGCCAGCTTCCAGCTGCACTAGTTTCTTTTCCTGCGGGTCCCATATACCATACTTATAGCGTACGGCCAACTCGGGTTGCTCTAAGGCCACTTCCGCCGTCCAAGTTGGGTAGGCAGAATCGGTCAGCACCAGCGCTTTGCGACCATCCCAGGCGCCAAGCGCGGCATCGGAGCCTAACACGCATAGCTGCTGGCCTAGCTCCACGCGAGGTGCTTCCAGCTGAAAACGCACCACCGAATCGGCTATTCGGGCAGTGGAAGCTGGGGTGTTGGTTTTGGCCGGGCGGCGGAACAAGGCCCGGGTGAAGGCGGCCGTGAACAGCTCATTTTCAGGTTCAGCGGGTGCGCGCCAAAAGTCTTCGAGCACGAGTTGGCTGAACTGGCGACCATCATACGCGACGGTGCGGTTAGGTCCCCATTCCTGCTGTCGGCTGTTGTCCCGCTCATCAACCAACACATACTTATAGGCAATGGTACCGGGCTGGTCATCAGGCACACTGATTTCGTGCATCCAACGGCCGGAATCAGGATGATAACGTAGCGGTAGCGCCTGGTCGGGGTTCCAATGGCCTAGGCTGGGCTCGGAGCCGCACACCATCAGTCGCTGGCCCCATGCAGTACGGAAGGGCAAGGAAAAACGTAGAATCATGGATGGGGATGGGGAAAGCAGTTGAAGACGAAAGATAGGGAGTATAGGGGTTAGTCCTGGGGCTACTCGCTGGAGTTGCTAGGACGGGCAGACACGCAATAGGTTGTGCTAGGGCTCTAAAATGGAACTCAACAGCCCGTTTCCAACCCGCGGGCAGTTTTTCTCGTTTGGTTGTGTAAAACCGCCACTACGCCTGATTGTCAATACTGTGCCTACTTACCTTCGTCGTACTCTATATGTTGTCTTGGGGCTCGTTGGCTTCGTTCTGCTACTTGTTATAGGGGCAGTGGTAGCCTTGCAGTTTCCTTCTACGCAGGATTTTGTTGCGCGTAAAGCGGCCACATACTTGCAAGACAAAATTGGCACGGAAGTGCGCATCGGTAAGTTCCGCACCGACTTCCGACACGCCCTAAATCTGGATGGTGTCTACATCGAAGACCAGAAGGGTGACACCTTACTCTCCGTGGGCCATCTGGGCGTGGACCTCGATATCTGGGCGCTGACTAAGTCGGAAATCAACCTAAAGTCCCTGGAACTCAACGAGGGTCGCCTAGCAATCAGCCGCACCGAGCCCGACAGTATTTCCAACTACGACTTCATTGTCAACGCCTTTACAGCCGGCGATACCACCACTACCACTCCTGCTGACACCACCGGATCAGGCTTTAAATACAACATCGGTGACCTACGCCTGACGGGCATTTACCTTACCTACAACGACCAGGTGGATGGCCTGGACCTCAGCACCAAGGTGGGCGAGCTAGCCGTGAACATGGATGCTGTAGACGTCGACCAATCCATCTATAGGATAGATGAGGCGGCCCTGCGCAACACCAGCATCAGCATGACGCAAAGCAAAACGGCTCCACCTGATACGGCCGTTTCCGAACCGTTGGACCTGACGCTGGGACTCAACAAGGCTATTCTCAACAATGTAAGCCTGGTGTACCGAAACTCCCCGTCGGCGCAGTTTATCAGCACCCGTGTGGGCGAGGCCAACATCACCGCCGACGACATCGACCTAATTAATTCACGGGTGGCGCTGAATACCCTCCAGTTGCGCAATACCAGCATTGCATACGCGCAAAACGAGAATGTACCGACTGAGAAGCGCCTGGTAAACCCCGCCGAGGCCGTGCGTGACCTAAACGACGCTGTAGAAAAAGCCACTGGTCAGGAAGCTAGCTGGGTGGTCACGCTGAAACGCTCCGACATCAGCGGGGTAGATGTGGCGTTCGACAATTTCGACGAGCCCAAGCAGAAAACCCGAGTACCTGCGCTAGACTACAATCACCTCAAGTTCACGGACCTCACGCTCAACATAGAGAACCTATTTTACTCGGAAAACCGCACTACGGGCCGCATCACGCAGCTAGCGGGCAAAGACCAAAGCGGGTTCCAGATTACTTCAACCAAGGCCGATGTGGTGTTCGACTCGGTGCAAACGCGCCTCACCAACCTCGACCTCATCACGCCCCACACCCGCATCCGCCAAACACTGGGTATGCGCTACGCTAGCCTCGATGCGTTGTCGGATACCAAGCAGCTTCCCAACCTCGGCATCGAGGGCGACTTGCGCGACGTGCGCATCGGCTTCCGCGACATCCTGTACTTGGCGCCCGATTTGGCTACCACCCCACCCTTCAACACCGGTCCCAACCAGTCGGTGCTGGTGAGTGGGCGTGTGAGTGGGCGCGTTGGTGACCTGCGCATCCGGGACCTGGATTTCACAGGTTTCCGCAACACCATCGTACGGGCCAGCGGCCGGATTCAGGGCCTGCCAGAAACCGACCAGCGGCTGTACACTGATTTCAACATCAAGCAGTTCACTACCACCGCGGCCGACATCAAGAGCTTGGCCCCGAAAGGCACCATCCCGCCCGACTTCCAGCTGCCACCGCGCATCAACGTGGCGGGCACGTTCAGGGGCAGGCCTACTGCCCTACTCTTCGACACCGATTTGCGGGCTACCACCAGCTTTGGCAACATAGCGGCCAAGGTTGACTTGGGTGCCGGCCCCAAAGGCCAGGAGCCTATAACGGCAACCTTCAATGTGCAAGGATTCGACGTAGGCAAAGTCCTGCGCGACCCCACCATTGGGCGGGTTACGGCTACGGGCCGCCTGGCTGGGCGCGGTGGCCTCGACCCCAACTTGCTGCGTGGACAACTAACCGCCAACGTGCGCAGTGCCACCTACAACGGCTACACCTACCGTGGCATCACAGCCAAAGTCGGCATCGACCGGAATCGGTACGTGGTGGATGCCCGTAGCCGCCAAGACCCCAACCTCAACCTGGACTTGCTGGCTACCATCAACCTGCGCGACACCAACAACCCAAGCTATGAAGTGCAGCAGCTAAACCTGCGCGGCGCCAACCTCACTGCCCTCGGCTTCTACACCGGTGGCGACCTACGCGTGCAAGGCGACCTAACGGCCAATTTGCGTGGCGCTGATGCCAACTCCATCAACGGTACGTTTGCGGGCCGAAACATCGTTATCGTGCGCGACAACCAGCCTATTGCGCTGGACTCAGTTAGTGGGCGCATTGTGCAGCGGCCGGGCCGCACGGAGGTAGCCTTCAACTCCAACATTGCCGACTTCAACCTGCAAGGCAACACTGCCCTCGGCGACTTGGCCTTGGAACTGCAACGCCACATCGACCGGTACTTTGATCTGCCGGGTGTGCAGTACCGTCCGTCCTCCACCTACCGGCAGTTCTCTTTTGATGCCAATGTGAAGAACACGCAGCTGGTGCAGAAGCTGGTACCCGACCTCAAGCAGCTCACCCCGTTCAAAATAACCGGCTCCTATGATAGCCGCGCCGCCGACCTACGCCTAGCCACCCGCATTCAGCGGATTGTGTACACCGGCTTCGCCCTCGACTCCTTGAAGTTCGATGTTAGTTCAAATGCCGAGAAGCTAGACTATGCGTTGGGGCTGCGCCAAATCAGCCAGGATACCAGCCTACGCATCCCGAACCCGACCTTGGCAGGTAGCATCCAAAACAATCAGATTGGTACCCGTCTGCGCATCGCGGAATCAGACAGTGCCGAACGGCTGAACATGGCAGGAGTGCTGCGGGTGCTAGGGGGCGGAGATGCCTATGCCTTCAGCTTCGAGCCGAAGCTGATGCTCGACAAGGTGGAATGGAACGTAACACCCGGCAATGAACTGCGGTACACCACTGCAACGGGAGCTATTTTTGCGCAGAATGTAGACATCCGCCGCAACCAGCGTTTCCTTACGCTGCAAACGCTAGCAGGTGCACAATACCCCCTCCAAGTAAGCTTGGGTAATCTGGAAGTCAACGGGCTGGCCCGAGCTGCTGGTCTGCAGGACTCGCTGGTGGCTGGTACGCTCAACGGCCAAGCGGTGGCCTTCAGCCTTGGGCAACCCAAGCAGGCCTTCACCGCCGACGTGTCGCTAACGGGTTTCGCCTACAACAAGTCGGTGCTGGGTGATGTCAACCTAAAAGCCACTAACCCCACCCCCGACCGTTACAATGTAGACCTGCGCCTCACCAACCAGCAAGGAATGGATGTGCAGGCCCTTGGCTATTACCTAGCTACTCCGCCTAGCCCCATCGAGTTTGCAATCAACGTCAACCGGTTCGACCTGAAGATTGCCGAGCCGTTTTCAGCCGGCGAGCTGCGCGAAACGTCTGGCGGTATCACCGGCAACCTCACCGTGAACGGCACGGTCAGTCAGCCTCGCATCAATGGCCAACTAACCACTACCGCCGATGCCGGCTTCACGGCCACGCAGCTAGGTGCTCCGTTCCGCATCCAAAGCCAGTCTATCAACTTTGATAATCAGGGCTTGCGCTTCGACGATTTCACAGTGTTGGATTCCTTGGGCAACAAGGCGGTAGTGAACGGCCGGGTGCTCACGCAGAACTACGTCGATGATTACCGCTTTAACCTCAATGCAACCACCGAAGACTTCGTAGCCATCCAAAGCACGGTCCGCGACAATCCGCTCTTCTACGGTAGGCTGATCGTTGATTCAGATACGCGCATTACGGGCAATCTAGCGTTACCTGTGCTCAACACGCGCGCTGTTGTGGAGGATAATTCCACCCTGACTATCGTAACGCCTAATGACGAAGCAGGCCTCGTCGAGACGGATGGGATAGTGGAGTGGGTAGATAAAAGTGCTCCTATCGATACTATGCTAAGCCGACAATTGGCGCTGGACACTGCCAAAACTGCTTCCGGCTATAATATCAGTGCCCGCATATCAGTCACCGACAAGAGCCAGTTCACGGTTATCATCGACCCGCTTTCCGGCGACAACCTGAAAGTACGCGCCAACGGAACGCTCAACACCAGTATTGATGCGGCTGGCTCTATTACTCTTGCCGGCCGGCTTGAAGTAGCAGAAGGCAGCTATTACATGTCTCTATATGATTTAGCTTCTCGCGAATTCGCCATCGGACCGGGTAGCTACCTCGTCTGGAGCGGCGACCCGTACAATGCGCAGCTCAACATAGCGGCCATCTACAACGTGAAAGCCGCACCAGCCGAACTGCTGGCAGCCCAAGGCCCCTCCGACAATGACCCCCGGCTTCGCAATGCCACACCTTTCCAGGTGTATCTCAACGTGACGGGTGAGCTACTCAAGCCAACGATTGGGTTTGACATCAAGCTCCCGGAGAACAGCAACGCCTACGGCCGCGACGAGATTGAAGCCCGCTTAGCGCAGTTGCGCCAGCCCAGCGAATCGTCAGAACTCAACAAGCAGGTATTCTCGCTGCTCGTACTCAACCGCTTCTTGGCAAGTGACCCATTCCAAAGCAGCAGTGGCAACATTGTAGCCGAGCAGTTGCGAGGCAGTGCAAGCCAGGTACTCACCCAGCAACTCAACAACCTCACGGGTAGCTACCTTTCCAACCTAGGAGTGGAACTAGGTGTGAACTCCAGTGCTGACTTCTCGAGTGGCTCCGAGAAAACCCGTACCGACCTAAATGTTGCTGTTCGGCGGCAGCTGTTCAACGACCGGGTAAGCGTCCGCTTGGGTACTGATGTGCCATTGGGCGGCGGCGGCAACCAAGCGTCTCAGGGGCAGCAAGGCATCAGCAACTTTGCTGGCGACGTAAGCATTGAATATAACGTGTTGGCCAACGGCCGCATCCGTCTGCGGGCTTTCCGCAACAACGCCTACGCCGACATCGACGGTCAATATGTTCGCAACGGTGTTTCGCTGATTTTCCAGCGCGATTACCAAAGCCTAGCAGACCTGTTCAAAGGTCTTGATAAAGAAGTGAAGGAGGAAGTGAAAGAAACCCGCCGGCGGGACCGCCGCGAACGGAAGGCCAACCCGGACTCTTCCAACGTCATTACCACCGCTCCCCGCCGCGACTCTCTTCGGACTGCCCAACGTGCTACCACTTCCGGCCGCTAGCCTAGCCAATGGCCTGTAGCTTTTTCAACGCCGTGCTTGGTAGCTTTTTTCTTTTGAAGCCTAACGAAACCTCTTGCATATGCTCCCTAGTGCTCCTCGTCCAGTCATGAATAGTCTGGCTCATTTTTCAGCTTCCAAAGCGAGAAGCTGGAAAAGTGAGTGTAGGCGTTGGACAGCTCTAGTTGTCCTCCTGACGGCGGTATCCTGCTCTGGCACTAAATATATTCCTGAAGGTTCCAAGCTGTACACTGGCAGCACCGTGAAGGTGAAGTCAGACACCCCTATTCCCAACGAAAGCCTCCTAACCACCGAATTAGAAGGTGTCATCACGCCTAAGCCTAACAGCTCCATTCTAGGGCAGCGTCCCAAGCTTTACTTCTGGCACCTCGGAGAAGGCAAAACCAAAGGCTTAGGCAAATGGCTAGCCGACAAATACGGGGAAAAGCCGGTGTTGCTCAGCCAGGTTGATACCCAACGAGTGAAAGGGTTGATGGCGAACCGGCTCAACAACAACGGCTACTTCAAGCCCGTTGTGCATGCCAAGGTTGCAGTAGAAGAGCAAACCGCTTCCGTTGACTATACTGCCACCGTTGGCAAGCCCTATACCATCAAAGAGGTCCAGTTTCCGAGCCGGGATACACTAGTTGACAAGGCCATTCAAGCCACCAAGACGGGTACATTACTGAAAGTAGGTGACCCGTACAACCTCCAAACGCTTGTCAACGAACGAGTCCGTATTGACGGCATCCTTAAAAACCAGGGCTACTACTATTTCTCGCCCGACAATATTCTCTTTCAAGTTGATAGCACACTCGACAACCAGGTAAACATTTATGTAACCGTAAAGAACAGTGTTCCGGACCGTGCAGTGCGCCCTTACATCCTGAACCGCGTTACCATCAACACCGACTATTCGCTTTCCGACACAGCGTCCGCTGGCCGCCCTCCTATTCTTTTCAACGGCTACCGCTATTTCCCCGATGAGGAAATGTTTAAGGCGAAAGCCATTACCAATGCCACCTTCCTTTACCCCGATAGCCTCTATCGCCGCCGCCGCTCCGATCAGACTCTAAGCCGCCTCATGAGCTTGGGCACGTTCAAGTATGTCGATATCCGGTTTCGGCCTGCTCGCAATGTTCCAGACTCCGCTGGCTACGGTCACCTGAACGCCATTCTGCGCATGACCCAAGTGCCCAAAAAGTCTCTACGGGCCGAAGTGCAGATGAATACCTCCAACATCTTCACGGGACCGTCCCTGGTACTACAGTATCGTAATCGGTCGGCATTGCGCGGCGCCGAACAGCTCCTTGTTAATGCCAGCGCCTCAGTGGAAACAGGACAAGGTGCGTTATCGGGCGTTACCTCCACGCAGTACGGTCTCGATGCCCAGTTGCTCGTCCCCAGGCTAATCACCCCACCTTTCGATATCCGCCTACGCAACTCCGACTTTCAGCCCCGCACTTTTTTCGAAGCAGGGTACAAGTACGTACTGCGGACCAAATACTTCCAGGAAGACATTTTCAATCTTGGCTACGGGTATAGCTGGAAAACCAAAGTCACCAACGAGCAGCGCCTACAACCCATCGACTTACGCTACCTCCGGCTGAGCAACCAAGAGCAAGTGTTCACCGATTTGTTGCAGGAAAGGCCATTCCTAGCAAACAGTTTTCGCCAGCAATTCATCTTAGGCAGTAGCTACCAATACACCTACAACCAACAGGCACTGGAGCAGCGCCGCAATCAATTCTATTTCAGCGGTGGCCTAGACTTATCTGGTAACGTCGCTCACCTAGTCCAGAGCCTCACTGGCTCCTCGAAAACCGAGAACGGGGCCTATGCTCTATTCGGGCAAGAGTATTCGCAATACACCAAAGTCGATTTCGAGGTACGCAACTATTACCGGACTTCATCCAACACAACCAGCGGCAACAAGATTGCCACCCGCGTGCTTATTGGGGTTGGGCTACCTTACCTAAACTCCAGTGTGCTGCCTTATCTTAAGCAATATGGTATTGGCGGCCCCAATAGCGTACGAGCGTTCAATGCCCGTGGTATCGGCCCAGGTACCTACCGCCCTTCCCAAGCGCAGAATAACGCCAACAGCGGATTCTACGACCAAGTAGGAGACATTCGGTTAGAAGCCAACATAGAATACCGCCAAGACCTCTTTCCGTATGTGAAAGGTGCTTTGTTTGTGGACGCAGGAAATATTTGGCTCGTAAACGCTGACCCCAGCCGCGCCACCTATGATTCCAACGGTAACCTCGACGGCCAGAATGGCCAGTTTCAATTCAAAACTTTCCTGCAGCAAATGGCAGTAGGCGCTGGTGCTGGCCTCCGCATCGATGTACAGTTCTTCGTCATCCGCTTGGATGCCGCCTACCCATTACTCTATCCTTACGATAACACTACCGTTACCACACCCACCATTACAATTCCTGCAAACAACACTGGTTACAAAGCTATTAAACTGAACATTGCAATTGGCTATCCCTTCTAGTAACTGGTCATTCATAGGTAATAACAACACCGCAAGTGTGTTGCTTACAGCTAAAGACTAGCATATTACTCAAATCTGGTTGGAACGCTACTTTGTAGTACTTCACTAGTATATATGGCAGTAAGTCAAGCAAAATGCCGAACAGTAAGCTGTGTAGCTTACTGTTCGGCATTTTGCTTGACTTATAATAATTCGCAGATAGCAAGCTCGAACGTACTGCAATATCCCAGCTGATACCTGACAACAACAGTAACTAGCAAGTCAGTCAGCTAGCATATCAAGCTAATAAAATCAGCCTAGCAAGATTCAAGTCTATAGAACATTCTAAACAGAGGCTGCTGCTTATAGTAAGAAGTTCACTACAAGAGTCTCCACCTCCAACAACTTTAGTGTGTATCCACTCTAGCTCAACTTAGACCGAATAGCGATAAACGGCCAACGCCCCTCGACGGCAGAAAGCCGGAGGGGCGCTGGACTAGTAACAGTAAGGTTGGCGGCGACCGACTCTCCCACCGATGAAGGCAGTACCATAGGCGCTCCGGGGCTTAACGACTCTGTTCGGAATGGGAAGAGGTGAACACCCGGGCTAAAGCCACCATTACTGGTGCCGCTGGCTGCGGCCCCCACCACGGGAGGAACAGCCAACGCAAAGTCATTGACACAAGGACAAGCGAGAAAACCAGTAGCCTACACGGCGTCGTGTATACATGAAGCGTTCGAGTCATTAGTACGGGTCAGCTGTGGCATTTCGGCCTCTACACTTCCCGCCTATCAACGTGGTCATCTCCCACGACTCTTCCTATATCGGAAATCTCATCTTCAGGTGAGTTTCGCACTTAGATGCTTTCAGCGCTTATCTCATCCTAGCGTCGCTACCCGGCGCTGCAGCTGGCGCCACAACCGGTGCACGAGCGGCTAGTCCAACTCGGTCCTCTCGTACTAAAGTCAGGTCCTGTCAAATTTCCTGCGCCCACCACAGATAGGGACCGAACTGTCTCACGACGTTCTGAACCCAGCTCGCGTGCCACTTTAATCGGCGAACAGCCGAACCCTTGGGACCTTCTCCAGCCCCAGGACGTGACGAGCCGACATCGAGGTGCCAAACCTCCCCGTCGATATGAGCTCTTGGGGGAGATCAGCCTGTTATCCCCGGCGTACCTTTTATCCTTTGAGCGATGGCCCTTCCATGCGGAACCACCGGATCACTATATCCGTCTTTCGACCCTGCTCGGCTTGTAGGCCTCACAGTCAAGCCCGCTTCTGCTATTGCGCTCTACGTCCGGTTACCAAGCGGACTGAGCGGACCTTTGAAAGCCTCCGATACTCTTTTGGAGGCGACCACCCCAGTCAAACTACCCAGCAGACACTGTTTCCATTTCTAGATTAGGCACCAAACAACACAAGGGTGGTATTTCAACGGCGACTCCCCCAGACCTAGCGGCCCGGGCTCAACGTCTCCCACCTATGCTACACATGTGTTGTCCAGCGTCAATGTCAACCTATAGTAAAGGTGCACGGGGTCTTTCCGTCCCGTGGCGGGTACTCGGCATCTTCACCGAGACTACAATTTCACCGAGCTCACAGCTGAGACAGCGCCCAGATCGTTACACCATTCGTGCAGGTCGGAACTTACCCGACAAGGAATTTCGCTACCTTAGGACCGTTATAGTTACGGCCGCCGTTTACCGGGGCTTCGATTCAAACCTTCGCCTTGCGACTAAGTTCCCCTCTTAACCTTCCGGCACCGGGCAGGTGTCAGACCTTATACTTCCGCTTGCGCGTTCGCAAAGTCATGTGTTTTTGTTAAACAGTCGCCTGGGCCTTTTCACTGCGGCTTCTCCTATTGCTAGGAGGAAGCGTCCCTTCTCCCGAAGTTACAGGACCATTTTGCCGAGTTCCTTAGCTGTGATTCACTCGAGCCCCTCAGGATACTCTCCTTGACTACCTGTGTCGGTTTGCGGTACGGGCTAGAATTCAGTAAACGCTTAGCAGGTTTTCTTGACAGTCTGATTAGGTACACTATCCCCGTGGCCGAGGCCGTAGGGTACTATCGGGTTTCAGCAAAGTCGGCGTACTTAACTACCGTCTCTATACCTACACCCTTTAACGAGCACTTCCGTCCGCTCGCGGTACTTTCACTACTGTGTCACTGCATCACTCCAAATCCTAGGTGCTGGAATATCAACCAGCTGTCCATCGACGTAGCCTCTCGGCGTAGCCTTAGGTCCCGACTAACCCTGCTCCGATTAGCGTTGAGCAGGAAACCTTAGTCTATCGGGGGGCGGGTTTCTCACCCGCCTTATCGTTACTCATGCCTACATTTGCTTTTCTCGCCGCTCCAGCACCCCTTACAAGGCACCTTCACCGCTGACGAGAATGCTCCCCTACCACTTGCACATAATGCAAATCCATCGCTTCGGTACCGGACTTGATGCCCGCGTATTATCGATGCCCTCTCGCTCGACCAGTGAGCTGTTACGCACTCTTTAAAGGAATGGCTGCTTCCAAGCCAACCTCCTGGCTGTCAAAGCAAGTGGACCTCCTTTGTTCAACTTAGTCCGAATTTAGGGACCTTAGCGGATGGTCTGGGTTCTTTCCCTCTCGGCCTGGGACCTTAGCACCCCAAGCCTCACTGCCGGCTATATTACGTGGCATTCGGAGTTCATCAGGATTCGGTAGGCTGTGACACCCCCTAGTCCTATTGGTAGCTCTA